>NZ_CP119988.1:4382448-4695480 GCF_029338515.1 Haloglomus litoreum
ACTGCACCTCGTCGATGTCGACGCCCTGCTGGGTCAGCCGCGTCCGGACACGAGCGACCCGTTCGGTGGGCGTGTCGTCGGCGGCGAGGACGTCGTACAGCACGCCGACGGCGTCGTCATCGTCCACGGCGCCGTAGAGCGCGTCGCTCAGGTCGACCGCGGCCGCGTCGAGTGCGGCCTCCAGGATCCGCCGGTTGGTGTAGTCGGCCAGGTCGCGCAGGCTCGCGTCCGACTCGTTGCGCCGGCCGACCAGTTCCGCGTCGAGCCCGCCCAGCCCGTAGCTCTCGATGCTCCGGCCGACCTTGCAGGAGCAGGAATCCGTCGGTTCGGACATCGGTGCTGCCCCAACCTACCGCTGCCCCCACCCATACCTCTTCCGCCTACGACCGCAGCAGCGATGGCGAAGAGCTAGAGCTACAAATTACTTACCGACTACAATAAGCCATGAATATCGGCCATATGGCTCCATAACCCTTCATCCAAAGAAAATCAAAATATACAATATAAAACACTATAATCCCACAATTAAATCTTTATCCCCCCAAAATATTAGTAACAACCACTTAAGAAATCCTTTAGTAGTCTTTAGAACCTTTTTGCGTTTGCTATTTTCAGAGATATCTCGAGAATTTAGGAAGTAAAAATCTTATAGTGCCCTCTGGACCATTCTTCCGCAACAAACTTTCTCCAGACATCCTTATTCATATATTTCCAATTTACAAGTATAAACCGCAGCCTGGCCCGGATGTAACCTCTGCATATATCTTGTAGGTTTTGTAAGTGAAATGAGCATCGTTGGTGCCATCATGGCGGACCCCGGACGGTCTGTCGCCGGGGTGGCATCGGAACCGCGGTCGGGTGACACGGGTAGCGACGGTGCATCCCCAGCCCGGCCCCCAGGCAACGCCCGTGCGGCTCCGGCCCCCCAGCCGGAGCTTCGGGGCGCTCCACGCTGTCGGATGGGGAGTGTGGTCTTCGGTTCACCGTCCGGCGAATCTCCCCACCCGGTGAGGCCACCGGCGACGAGTGTATGGGGCGACGAGCGGGCGTCGCGGTCAGCCGCCGATGGGCCAGTCCGGCCGCTCGGCGGCGAGCTCGGCCAGCGGCCTCGACTCGCGCCGGAACTCGCCGAAGAGCCCCTCCAACCACTCGACCGCGTCGGGCCGGTCGTTCTCGACGTATCCGAGGAGGTTGCGGTGGGGACCATGGACGAGGAGCCGCGCCGTCGTCACACCGTCGGCCGTCATCAGGTAGAACGCGTAGGGGAGACGGTCGACGACGTGGAGCCCGAGCCACTCGCTCCGCAGGCTGCCCTCGAGCCGGTCGGGGTAGTTCTCGACGAGCGTGGGGACGAGCGACGCGGGAACGAGGAGGTCCACACGCAGGTCCTCCTCGACCGCGCTGCGCCGGTAGAGGAGCTCGATGAACTGCTCGCTGTTGGCCGCGACGGCACCGCCCCGGACCCGGTCGGCCGCGGCGAGCGACTCGGTGATGCGGTCGATCACCACCGCCGGTGGGAGCCGATCCGTGCTGACGACCTCGCCACCGGCGAAGAACCGGTGGTCCCGCGGTGCGTCGGCCGGGAGGTTCCGGGCGAGTTCGGCCGCCGCCCCGGCGGTCTCGGCGATGGCCGTCGCCTCCGTCACGGTGTCGAGGAGCACCCGACCCGCGTACGTGGTGACGAACCCCTCGTCGCGCTCCTCGACGAGCCCCACGTCGGTCAGGGCCGCGATGGCCCGGTCGACCGTGGAGCGGGAGTCACCGAGGTCGTCGATGAGGTCCCGCTTCCACGCTGGCTGCTCGGCCAGTCGCTCCAGGTACGCTCGTCGCGAGAGTGCGAGGTCGAGCATCGGCGTATCTACCATCCATCACCGACCGGCGTCAAAAACCCACGCATTCGACCAGGACACGCGCGGCCGGACGCCGTCGCGACGACCCGCGGCGACCGCGAGCGATAATGTATTATCAATCATTAACTTTATCCGGCGGGCGCCCATCGTCCGGGATACGATGCGCCAGCAGGCCCCTGCCCCACTCGTCCCGGAGATGCCGACACCGACCGAGGCCCCCGATGAGCCGCGACCGACCGCCGACGGTGGCGAGCGCCGCTCGCTCCCCGAGCGGACGTTCGGCGCGCCGCTCGTCCCGGACCACCGCTGACGCGGCCCGCTTCTCCGCCGACCGCACGCGAATAGCGGCGGCGCCCCCGGTCACTCGAACAGTTCCTCGTGACGCTCCGCGAGGTTCGTGTACTCGCCGGAGTGGTACTCCTCGAACACCTCGTCGGGATCGATGTTCGTCTCCTCGAGCGGCGTGACCGAGGCGGGCATCCCCCGGACGAACGACTCCGGCGGGACCTCGTAGTCCGCCGGGACCACCGTGCCCGAGGCGACGATGCTCCGCGTGCCGATGGTGGAGTCGGTGACGGTGGAGTTGAACCCGACCATCGCGCCCGCCGCGACGAACGTGTCGTTGAGGACGGCCCCGTGCCCGACCATCACCCCGCGGCTCACCTCCGAACCGTGGAGGGTGGCGTTGTCCCCGACGTGGGCGGCCCTGCCGATCCGGACGGGGGCCACGTCGCCCCGGAGTACGACGCCGGGCCAGACGCTCGCGTCCGCCTCGACGGTCACGTCGCCGACCAGCGTCGCCTCCCGGCTCACGTGAGCGTCCTCGTGGATCTCGGGCTCTGCTCCTTCGAACGCGTAGGTGCGGCTGTCCATGGTCGTACCGACGCGCCCCCGGACCAAAACCGTGTGGACCGTCAGCAAGAACCATACCCCGGGCGATGCGACCGGAGGGCCCATACCCGCAGCGCCCCCACCGCCGTCCGTGACGGAGTGCGACGCCGACCACCGCAACGCCGGCTTCGAGCGCCTGTTCGGCGACGACGGCCTCACCGTCGGGACGGGCTTCCCGCTCACCGACAGCCGGCAGTCGCGCCCGCCGGTCGAGCGCGAGCTGGAACTCGCCGCGCACGCCGAGGCGGTCGGGTTCGACGCGCTGTGGGCCCGCGACGTGCCCTTCCGCTGGCCGCGCTTCCGCGACACCGGCCAGACCTACGACACCTTCCCCTGGCTGAGCCACGTCGCCGCCCACACCGACGAGGTGGCCCTGGGCACGGCGAGCGTCGTCCTGCCCATCCGCCACCCGGCCCACGTCGCGAAGGCGGCCGCGTCGGTCGACCGCCTCTCGGACGGGCGACTCGTGCTGGGCGTCGCCACCGGTGACCGGGACCCGGAGTACGACGCGTTCGACGTCGACCCCGAGGAGCGCGGCGCGCGCTTCCGGGAGTCGGTCGCCACGATGCGGGCGCTCTGGCGTGGGGAGTTCCCCGAGCGCGAGGGCTGGTGGGGCGAACTCGACGGAGAACTGGACCTCGTCCCGAAGCCGACGACCGGGACGCTGCCGCTGCTTCCGACCGGCCACTGCCGCCAGACCGTCGAGTGGCTCGGCGCGAACGGCGACGGCTGGCTGTTCTACCACCTCCCCGAGGACACGCTGGCGTCGTACCTCGACGACTGGCACGCCGCCGCGGCTGAGAAACCGTTCGCGATGGCGCTGCAGGCGAAGCTGGCCGACGACCCGACGGCCGACCCCGAGCACGTCCACCAGGGCTTCCGGGCGGGTGCGGAGTGGTTCGTCGAGTACTTCGCTCGACTGGAAACGGTGGGCGTCGACCACGTCCTCGTCGGGGTCGGTGCGGACGGGGAGTCGGACCCCGAGCGGGCGCTGACGCGGTTCGCCGAGGCGGTCATCGAGCAGGTGTAGCGACCGGGGTCATCGCGGCGTCTTCCCGGAGGCCTCGCCGGCGCCCCCCGCAGCGTCGGACTCGTCCTCGCCCCCCTCACCCACCAGGAGCGCCCCCGTGACGAGGAGGCCGATGGCCGCGCCGCCGCCGGTCCACACCGCCACGCCGACCACGAGGACGGCGTCCCCGGTCCAGGTCACGAGCGCCCCGAGGAGCGCACCGGCCACCGCCCCGGCCAGGAGGCCGGCGACGACGAAGGCGGCCCGCGAGGCGCCGCCGAGGCGAGAGGCGAGCATCTCGACGAGCGCCGCGACGACGATGCCGACAGAGATGCCGTAGGCGGCGCCCATGGCGACTCCGGTGCCGCCGAGCGTGCCGGCGGTCGCACCGACACCAGCTCCGAAGACGATACCGAGACCGACCGCACGGTTCGTGTCGACAGTCGTGTTCATACCCGAACGAACGTCACGTGACCCGATATAGCGCGAACCCGGTTCTCCCGGGCTGGGAACCGCTCCGGCGACCGCGGGAAGGTGTGTGTACGCTGACGCTCGGCTGCAGCCGACATACCCCACATGAGGCAGGAACAATTCGGTAAACGCGGTAGTTGTTCGCCAGAGGCGAACTCTGGAGACCTCTTCGGCATCCTGTGACGGTATCGAGCCGTGGCCGGCGAGTCGGCGGAGCGCTGGCCTCGGATGCGACCCCTAGTCCGGAATCGTCACGATGTACGTCGTCGTGTACCCCTCGCCCGCGGGGTCGACGTACCTGACACTGAGGAACATGAAGTCCCCCTTCAGGTTGTTCTTCAGGGAGTCGATGGTGACGGTGGCCGTCTCGCCGGTCCCGCCGTCGGCGGCCAGGTCCGGCCCCTGGACCGCGGCGAACTCGCCGGGGATCGTCAGCTGTCGCTGGTACCCCGCGTAGCTGAACGTCCCGGTGGGCGGCGGAGGGGTCGTGTCGTCGGAGAAGTAGTACGAGACACGGACGGCAGCCATCCGGAGGTCCGACGAGGCGTCGTTGTCGAACGTCAGGCTGGCGTTCGGCCCGTCGGAGGTGGCCGAGACGAGCCGGACCCGCTCGGCCCCCGGCGCCGGATTGACCGCGGCGATGTCGTCCTCGCGGTCGTCGACGGTGAGGACGGTGACGGGGATGGTCAGCTGCTCGCCGTCGTCGGTGGTGTCACCGTCGCCGTCGCGGTCCATCGTGACCGTGACGGCGGTCGAGCCATTCGCCGCCGGCGCCGTGTACTGCACCGTCGCGCGACCCGACTCGTCGGTCACCACCCGCGACCGACCGAGCAGGCCGTCCTCGGCGGCGAACGTGACTGGCACGCCGCCGACCGGGTTGTTGAACCGGTCGTACACCCGGATGTCGAGGGTGGAGCCGCCGAGCGGCCGGAGGAGGAGCGACGGCGTGTCGGTCGAGAGGTACCGGGGGGCGAACGCCTCCGTCTCGGACCCCAGCCCGACCGCCCCCAGCCGCAGTTCGTAGGACACGCCGGGCTCGAGTTCGACCGTCAGGACCCCGTCGGCGACCGTCACGCCCGCGTCGTCACCGACGATGTGGCCGCCGTTGCTGGCGTACTCCGCGGAGAGGTACTCCTCCCAGGTGGCCTCGGAGAGCCCCGTCGGCACGCGGACGACCAGCGGCCCGGCCGACGCGTTCGTGACCGTCACCGTCCGCATCGGCGCGCTCAGGGGCTCGACGGCGACCGACTCCGGCGCCACGCCCGTCCGGTTCAGGTCGCCACGGACCGCCGTCAGCGTGATGCGGTCGTCGGCGAGCAGGTCGTCGCCCAGCAGCCGGACGGAGCCGTCGTACTCCCTGACGAGGACGCCGTGTTCGTACCGGGTGACCGGCGCGCCGGTGTACTCGTTGTACCGCGGCTGGTAGGTGAGGAGCTGGGACTCGCCGGAGATGGTGTTCCCGGCGGGTGGCGGGTAGTCGGCCTCGCCGGACACGTCGACGTTGGCGACCGAGAGGGTGCCGGCGCCGCTCGTCGAGAGCCGGCCGCTCGCCGGGGCCGGGTTGTAGAGGAACGGCCGGATCGGGTAGTCCGTCCCGAGGGTGACGACCGCGGTGGCCGGACTGTCCTCCACGACCGAGCGCCGGACGGCCGCGTCGAACTGCTGGAACTCCGCCTGGACCTGGCGGCTGTGTTCGACCTCGGTCCCCGCGTTCCAGACCGGAACCGACCCGAGCTGGATCACCGACAGCACCGCGACGAGGAACCCGAACACGAGGATCGCACCGAGCACCGCCGAGACCGCCCTGTCGCGGGACGGGGCGTGCCGGCCGAGGGGAGCGATTCGGGTCATAGTAGCAGGAAGGTCACCGTGCCGAGCGTGACCATCGCGATGGCGTACTTCAGGCCGCTGGCGACCCGGTTGTCGCGCAGGAGCCCGGCGATGACACCGGCACCGACCGCCTGGATGATGACCGCGTGGAAGAACAGGAGCCGGTACGTGTCGACCGGGATCGAACCGAACGCGAACGCCGGTTCGTCGGTGGCGGCCGGGGCCGCCGAGACGATGCGCTCGATGGGGTCGAGGAAGCTCGCCGTCAGGAGCCCGATGACCGCGAGGAACACGAGGTAGCCGATGACGATGACGATCAGGTACGAGCTCATCTCCCGGCGGCGCCGGGCCTCCAGTTCGGCGGCGATGTGCGTGTCCTCCGCGGCGATGGAGAGCACCGTCGCGAGGTCCTGTGAGACCCGCTGGGCCCGCGCGACGAGCGTCAGGGTCCGCGCCATGGAGGCGACGCCGAGCCGGTTGCCGAGCCGCCGGAGCGCACCACTGACATCGTCGGACCAGCGGATGTCGTTGTGGACGATGCGGAGCTCGTCGGCGAGCGCGCCCGTCGACCACTCCGCGACGACCTCCAGCGAGTCCCGGAGGTTGATACCCATCTCGTTGGCGCTCGCGAGCAGGTTGAGTGTCTCGGGGAACCGCTGGAGGAACGCCTCCCGACGCCGTGACTCGAGCCCCTCGAACACGGCGTAGGGGACCGTCACGAGGTAGAACGGGACCAGAACCACCAGCAGGGTGACGCCGACGGGGTCGGCGACCCAGCCCGCCACGGTCGTCGGGATGCGATCCGTGGTCAGGAGCCAACCGAGCACACCCAGCGCGAGCGGGCCCGTCACCACCATCGACAGGGCGGGTCGCTCCCGGAGCGTCCGGACCGGGTTCGACACCGACTCGAGGAGTGCCAGCGTCCGCTCGTTCCGACGGAACTGCCGGTAGACGGGGTCATCGGCGTCGATGTCGTCCGCCCCACCGTCGTCGGCGTGTATCTCGGCGGGACCCGCCACGTCGAGTTCGACCTCGCCCGGCGCGAACTGCTCGGAGAAGACCGAGAGCACGACGGCGAACCCGACCATCCCGAGCGGCAACACGAGGTAGACGACCGCCGCCAGCTCCAGCAGCAGGGACGCACCGAGGAGGTTGATGACCACCATGATGACGATGAGGAAGAGCGGCGCAGCCACCAGGCCGACGACGAACACCTCCGAGAGGACCGCGAGGAACTCCAGGTACTCCTCCTGCTCGTTGCGAGCCCGCTGGAGGTAGACGCGGCTCTCGGTCTTCAGGAACGAGTCCAGCTCCCCACCCGACTCCAGCAGACTCACCAGGTCGGTCAGGAACTGCTCGAGGCCGTGACTGGGGGTGAGCTTGCGGGCGCGCCGGATGCTCGCGTAGATGTCCGAGTCGAACAGGTCGATGTCGCGCTGGATGGCGCTGAACTCCTCGCTGATGTCGCCGTAGGCGTCGGACGCGGTCGCCAGCTCGTCGATGACGTCCGGGAGCGACATCCCACCCTTCGCCAGGGCGTACATGAACACGATGGCGCTCGGGAGGGCGAAATCGATGGCGCGCTGGCGGCGGGAGGCGACCTCCCGGGGGTAGTAGTATCGGACCGTCCAGACGAGCCCGCCGAGGCCCGCGCCGACCCCGACGACGATGAGTCCACGCAGCAGGCCCTCCTTGACCGGTGAGACGATGGCGACGAGTGGCGCCGGCGCGAGGCGGACGATCGTCGGCGGGAGCGTGACCCCGGTCAAGAGTCCCCCGGCCCCGAGGGCCAGCGTGACGAGGAACCCGAGGACGAGCCCGAGCAGTCCGGCCGCGACGGCGTAGTAGACACTCCACGTCAGGTACTCGTCGTAGAGGGTCTGCGAGCGCGCCTGGAGGAGCCAGCGCTGGAGGTCTCGGTGGTTGTGTGGACGCGTGAGGAAGTACGTCCGGACCCAGCCGTATCGCTCGCGGAGTTCGGCCGTGTCCGCGAGGTCGGGCGAGCGGTACTGCCCCGTGTACTCGAACAGTGACTGGGCCATCGCGGCCCCGTCCGTCGCGTCGGGATGGCCGTCGGAGCCGGGAGGCGCCGCCACGTCGTCGGACGCGTCCTCGTCCGGGCTCGACGCCACGTCAGGTGACCTCCGGGAGATCGTAGGGGTCGAACGACCCGTCCTCGATGGCCGCGAGGATCTCCTCGGGCTCGAGGATGAACATGTGGATGGTCGAGGCGACCGGTCGGTACTCGGTGACGTCGTTCTCTATCAGATACCGGAGGACGAGTTCCCGCGCCTCGACCTCGGCGGTCAGCTCCTGCTCGCTCCAGCCCCGCTCGGCCGCGATGGTCGAGAGGACGTGGGACTCACCCTCACCGACGCGCTCGTGCGTGTCGGTCTCCGGGTCCCAGGAGAACACGTCACGGGTCTCGACGGTCCCGGGGTCCGTGGTCTCCGGGAGGATCTCGACCACCTCATCGGTCCGTCTGACCCGCTCACGGCCGAGGTACGCCTGGCGCTGGACCGAGACGATGTCGAGTTCGCGGATCATCTGTGCGGGGATCTCGAGGGGCTGGTTCTGGAGCCGCGAGAGCACCCCCTCGATGGAGTCGGCGTGGAACGTCGTGTAGGCCGTGTGGCCGGTCCCGATGGCCTGGAAGAAGGTGAACGCCACCTGCGGGTCGGTCCGGATCTCGCCGACGAGGATGTACTCCGGGCGCTGGCGCAGCGCGGCCTGTAACAGCTGGTAGGTCGTGACCTCGCCGCGCCCGCTGGCGCTGATGGAGGCGCGGGTGAGCGACTGCACCCAGTTGTCGTGCGGCAGCGTGATCTCGCTGGTGTCCTCGATGGAGACGACCTTGCTCCCCGGCGGGATGAAAAAGGAGACGGCGTTCATCGAACTCGTCTTGCCGGACCCGGTGCCCCCGGCGAAGACGAGCGAGCGGTTGTTCTCGATGGCGAGCCAGTAGTAGGCCATCTCCTCGACCGAGAACGTGCCGAAGTTGATCAGTTCGACCGGCGTCAGCGGTACCTCGGAGAACTTCCGGATGGTGAAGTTCGAGCCCCGTCGACTCACGTCCTCACCGAGCGTGAGCTGGATGCGCGACCCGTCCGGCAGGCTGCCGTCGACGAGCGGCTCCGAGACCGAGATGTACTTGTCCGCGAGCTGGGCGAGGCGGATGACCACGGAGTTCAACTGCTCGGCCTCGAACGTGATGTTCGTCCCGAGGTCCCGGTACTGGTTGTGGAAGACGTACACGGGGACGTCGTTGCCGTCGCACGAGATGTCCTCTATCGCGGGGTCGTTCATCAACGGATCGAGCTGACCGTACCGGGCGAAGTCGCGCTCGATGTAGTAGGCGACCTTGTGGGCCGACCCGGGCGGGATCATCGAGGCGCGTCTGCCCATCGACTCCCGCAACTGGTCGATGACGGCGTCGGTCAGCGAACCCTCACCCTCCTCTCGCTCCTGGAAGATGAGGTCGCGTCTGATGTGGTCCATCAGCGTGTACCGGACCCGGCGCTCGACGCCACTGAGCGTCGGCTCGGAGACGTGATACGACCGTTCCCTCCGCTCCGGGTCGTAGACGACGGTGACGTGGGCGAACGGGCGGCGCACCCAGTACGTCTCGACGATCTCGTTCGCCTCGAGGAATCCGAAGTCGAACCAGTGGTCCCGGACGAACGACTCGTCGGGTGCGTCGTCCAGCGGGAGCGGCGTATCGCTCCGGAACGGGAGCCATCGACGGGTCCCCGTCGGCGCATCGTCGCCACCGAAGGGGAGCGGCTCGTCCTCGAAGTACGAGGCCACGTCGGCGAGCACCGACCCGGCGACCGCGTCGGCGTCAGGTGACGCCCCCGAACTGGCTGGGTCCCCGGTGTCGTCAGGCGACGTGGCGGGCCGCGAATCGTCGGGCTGGTCGGGTGGCGAAGCCAGCTCTTCCGTCACGTCGTTCACGTCGTCTGCCATCGTCCTGGAGGGGGTCCGGCGGCGGAACCGGACGCCGTCGAAGTGGTCTGTTGCCCGGCGTACAGGGCAGGGACGCAAAACGGTACCGGTGAGTCGACAGCACGGTGAGCTGAGACGACGGTCACCGGTAGGTGAGCGAGCCGCCGTGGCGACCGGAGAGTTCGGCCACGTCGAGTTCGTACCACCGTCGCTCGAACTGCTCGAAGTCCGACCAGCGGATCTCCTTGGCCACGTCCTCGGCCTGCGCGAAGAACAGGGCCGCGAGCCGGTCGGAGACCTCGTCTTCCGCGAGCGGCGTGAGCGTCCCGCGTGCGATGGCGCTCTGCCAGGTGTCCGGGTCGCCGTACTCGAGGACCGTGAGCGAAACCTCCGTCGACGCGTCGATGAACCGCTGCTTCTCGCTATCGGGCGTGTTGACGATCTCGAGGACGAACCGCCCCTCGTCCGCGTCGTAGCCGTACGAGACCGGTATCCCGTACGCCCGTCCCTCGTCCGCGAGCGAGAGCACCCCGTACCCCTGCCGTTCGAGGAACTCCGTCACGTCCTCGGTAACCATCCTGTAGCCGATCTGCCTCGCCATGTTAGCAGTTACCTACCCACATATGTTCAGTGTTGCGTATCGGGCGGAGCGGACCGGAGATTCATGAGCCAGCCGCAGGAAGGGCGGATGACCGTGTACCGGGGACACTTCCCGCCGCTGGACGAGCGCTACCGGGTCCGGGAGCCGCCGCAGACCATCGAGGACGGCGAGGGCCGACAGATCGACATCCGGGCGTACGGCGACGGCCCGGTGGCCGACGAACGGGCGGCGCTCGTGGAGCTGTACCTCGACTACGACCCCGACGACCGCACGCTGGGAATCCCGCCGGTCACACCCGAGCGTATCGGCAAGTGGCAGGACGCGATGCTCGCCGGCTACTGCGTGCTGGCGTGGCACGGCGACCGACCGGTCGGACAGGCGGTCCTGGTTCCCGACGGCGACGAGGGATACGAGTTCGCCATCTTCCTCGACGGCGAGTACCAGGGCGCCGGCATCGGGACCCGACTGACCGAGGCGGTGCTGAGTCACGGGCGCGCACACGGCGTCGAGGACGTCTGGCTGCTCGTCGAGCGCGACAACCGGCCCGCCGTCAGGCTCTACCGGACCGTCGGCTTCGTCGTCATCGAGGACACCGGCTACGACATCGAGATGGGCCTGTCGATGGGCGTCGAGCGGCCGCAAGCACTCCCTGGGGCGGCGGCCGACTGAGCGACAGCGGCGACTCGGACGACCACCCGCGGCTAGTTCTCAGGGTGCCGGAACGAGAGTACCAGGTTTATGGTGAGAACGCCTTGTACCAGGTACCATGAGTTGCGAGGAGGAACAGGAGTTCACCTTCCGGTGCCCGGAGTGTGGCGAGCGGCTGGAGGTGAACGGACCGATGCGGGAGACCCTCATCGAGCGCGGGTGTGTCATCTGCAGTGCGGCAGTGACGGCGGCGGCGTTCTCCGACTGACGGCCCCGTCTCGCCGAGGGTTATTTATCTGCCCCCGTACCCCGGACACGTAAGAGCGAATGACGCTGGACGAACAGAGCACCATGGCTCCCGACGAGACCGACGCCCTCCTCGCCCGCCACGAGACCGGCGTTCTCACCCTCGCGCACGACGACGAACCGTACGCGATCCCCATCTCCTACGGCTACGACGCCGACACACGCCGGTTCTACCTCCGCCTCGTCTCCGCGCCCGGGAGCGAGAAGAGCCGGTTCCTCGCGTCCGAGCCGGCGTCGCGGCTGGTCGTCTACGAGGAGGACGGCGACACCTACCGGAGTGTCGTCGCCACGGGTCGGCTCCGGGAGATTCCCCGCGAGGACCTCACCATCGAGCACGTCGAACAGTACAGCGAGGCCAAGCGCCCCCTGTTCGAGATCTGGGGGCGGGAGAAACCCGACCTCGACATCGCGCTCTACCGCCTCGACCCGGACGAGCTGAGCGGGCGGCGTATCGAGGTCGACCGCGACGGCGAGGCAGCGTAGCGACGACGAGCGGGCCCCGGCTGTCGCCGTACGGAGTCACCTTTGTATTGAAGTGTGAGGGCCATGAATATCCGGACCCAGATGACCGGAGGGATCCGCGCCACCGTCGAGTTCACCGAGCCGGAGGGGTGTCCGGTCACCGATGTCGCGGCGGCAGCGGGCGTGACCGTCGACTCGGTGTCGCGAACCGCGTGTGCTAGCGACTGTGCGGCCTGCGTGACGGAGTTCGCGGTCGAGAGCGAGGACGCGCCCGAGACGGATCTGGAGCCGGTCTTCGCCCACGGCTCGATACGGTGGTACCGGTTCCGCCACGGTGACGAGGTCCGCTGTCCGTGTGAGTGTCTCGGCCGGCTCGGGTGTCCGGTCGCGCGGTACGTCACGGACGGGACAACACTGACGCTCGTCTTCCACGCCGGCGACTACGACGAACTCCAGACCGCCATCGGGGCGCTCCGCGAGGGGTTCCCGGGCGTCGACATCAAGCGGTTCGTCCGCGCGCCGACCGAGGACCGCCGGGGTGACAGCGTGCTGGTCGACCGGGGGAGGCTCACCGCCCGCCAGCTGGAGGTCCTGGAGACGGCCCACGAGATGGGCTACTTCGAGCGCCCCCGACGGGCCAACGGCCGGGAGGTCGCCGCGGCGATGGACATCGACCCCTCGACGTTCAGCGAACACCTCGCGGCGGCCGAGCGGAAGCTGCTCGCCGAGGTGCTCTGAACCGGCCGCAGCCCCCACCGGGCGGACGAGTACATAAACCACCCCGATACTCGGGGGGCGGCTACCTCACGATTCCACGCCTCTCTGTGGTATGAACGGTGCCTCGATGACCGTCCCGACGCCCCGCACACGGAACGACGACATGATCCTCCTCGAGGCCGACGAGCCGGTCGAGACCGTGCTCGGTGCCCTGGAGGACGCGGACTGCCGGGCCATCCTCGACGCGACGAGCGAGGACGCCCTGACCGCCAGCGAGGTCGCCGCGGCCTGTGACCTCCCGACCTCGACGACGTACCGGAAGCTCGACCGGCTCGCCGACGCCGCCCTCATCGAGGAGCGCGTCCGCATCCGGCGCTCGGGCAAGCACGCGAGCGAGTACGTCCGCGCGGTCGACGACGTCGTCGTCACCGTGGGTTCGGGCGGCGTCGCGGTTCGGCTCTCGCAGGCCGATCCGACACGCGACACCCCCGCCGCCTTCGGCGCCCTCGCCGACTGAGCGAGCGACGCACGAGAACATATTGGTCCACCCCTTCGACATGGTTCGGAGAGTAGCGGCATGATATCTTAACCAGAGGGATTCATCACCAGATCGAGCGGTCGGTGGGACGACCACGACGCGCGGAACCGCCGCCCGGAGCGGCGGCGCCCCCCGTACCGTTTTGTGCCGGCTACCTCTTTACCAGCGTATGGCATCACACGCCACCATCGCCGACACCCTGGAGCGGACTGCAGAGCTCCATCCGGAGCGCGACGCCATCGTCTACCCGCGGAAGGACCAGCGCTGGACGTACGCGACCTTCGACCGGAAGGCGAACCGGCTGGCGAACGCGCTGGCCGACCTCGGCGTCGAGCAGGGCGACCGCGTCTCGACGATGCTGTTCAACGGCTCCGAGATCGTCCTCACGGTGTACGCCTGCGCGAAGCTCGGGGCCGTGTTCAACCCGCTCAACTACCGGCTCCCCGCCGGCGAGGTGGAGTACATCGTCAACGACGCCGGGTCACGGGTCCTGCTGTACGAGGAGGACACGAGGGACGCCATCGACGGGGCGCGCGACGACCTGGAGACCGTCGAGGAGTACGTCTACGTCGACGACGGCGTTCCCGACGGGGACCGCGACTTCTACGAGCTGCTCGACGGCGCGAGCGCCGAGCGGCCCGACGCCACCGTCGAGGAGACCGACCCGTACGCGTTCATCTACACGTCGGGGACGACGGGCCGGCCGAAGGGGGTCGTCCACGAGCACCGGGACATGATGGAGCACAACCTGCTCTGCATCGCGGAGCTGAACCTCACGACCGACGACGTGGGGCTGTCGGCGCTGCCGCTGTACCACTGCGCCGAACTCCACGCCAACCTGTTCCCGCGGGTCCAGCGCGGCGCGACCAACGTCATCCACCACGAGTTCGACCCGGTCCAGGTGCTGGACGCCATCGAGGAACACGGGGTGAGCGTGTTCTTCGCGGCGCCGACCGCCTGGAACGGTGTCGCCCGGACCGCCGCCGAGACCGACCACGACATCTCCTCGCTCCGGCTGGGGCTGTACGGGGCCGCGCCGATGCCCAAGGAGGTGCTGGACGCGTGCATGGAGCACCTCTGCGAGGACTACGTCCAGGCGTACGGGATGACCGAGATCGGCCCCTGCGGGACGTTCCAGGGCCCGGACGAACAGATATCGAAGCAGGGGTCGGCCGGCCTGCCGGCGCTCAACCACCGCGTCCGCATCGTCGAGCCGGACGCCGACCCCGGCGCGACCGTCGAGCAGGGCGAGATCGGCGAGATCCTGTTCGCCGGGCCGTGCACGATGCGCGAGTACTGGAACCGGCCCGAGGCGACCCGCGAGTCCCTCCGCGAGCACGAGGGCCGCGAGTGGTACTACACAGGCGACCTGGGCTACCGTGACGAGGACGGCTACCTCTACGTCGTCGACCGGAAGGACGACATGATCGTCTCCGGCGGCGAGAACGTCTACCCCGCCGAAGTGGAGGACGTGCTGTTCGGCCACCCGGACGTGGTCGAGGCGGCCGTCGTCGGCGAGGACGACCCCGAGTGGGGCCAGCGCGTCGTCGCGTACGTCGTCGGCGACACGGACGCGGAGACGCTCGATCGGTTCTGTCTCGACAGCGACGACCTGGCGGACTTCAAGCGCCCGCGGGCGTACTACTTCGTCGACGAACTCCCGAAGAACCCCTCCGGGAAGGTCCAGAAGTTCCGGCTCCGCGACGACGAGGACGACGCCGGCGAGGTCGAGGGCGCGGAGGTGGCCTGACCCCCCGACGGTACGCCCGGATTACGCTGCCGACCCGGTGGTAACGGTTCGCTACAGCGAGCCGATGCCCGTGGATACCGGTCGAAAGCGGAGCGTTACGAAGAACTCGAGCGGCCGACGGGACTCCATGGCCGAACAGACCACCGGCATGGAGACGCTCGTCGTCGGCCTGGACGCTGCCTGCGAGTCCGTCCTCGAGTCGGTGTTCGAACGGGGCGCGGCGCCCACCCTGTCGGAACTGTTCGAGACGGGCGCCTCGGGACCGCTCGACTCGCACCTCCCGCCGTGGACGCCCAGCGCGTGGCCGACCCTGTTCACCGGGGTCAATCCGGGTGCGCACGGTGTCTTCGACTTCCTCTCGTTCGACGGCTACGACCACGACATCGTGGACCGGAGTCACGTCCGCGAGTACGCGCTCTGGGAGCTGCTCGACCGTCACGGCCGCACCAGTGTCGTGGTCAACGTGCCGGTGACGGGCCCACCACGGCCGATCGACGGCGCGGTCGTCCCCGGCTACGTCGCGCCGGCGGACCCGACCTGCCACCCGGCGGGTGTCCTCGCGGACATCCGGGCGGAGCTGGGCGACTACCGGGTCTACGGGCCGGACCTCGACGACCCGGGCCGCGAGGAGCGGCTCGAGACGTACCGCCGGCTCGCACGCTCCCGGGGGGCGGCCTTCCGATACCTCGCCGATCGGTTCGACCCGGCGTTCGGCTTCCTCCAGTTCCAGGTGACCGACCACGTCTTCCACGAACTCCCGGGCGACGAGGCCGCCGCCGCGGCCGTCTACGCGGCCGTTGACGACGCGGTCGGCGCCGTCCTCGAGACGTGCGACCCCGACGTGACGGTCGTCGTCAGCGACCACGGCATCGCCGAGTACGGCGGCTACGAATTCCGCGTCAACGAGTTCCTCCGCGAGCACGGCTACGTCGAGACGACCCGCGAGGGAGGAATGCCCTCCTGGTCGGCGATGGCGGGCGAGCGACTGCGCGAGGACGGCTCTGACGGCCCGTCGCCGCTCGAACGGGTCGTCCGGGCGGGTGCGCGGGCCGGGCTGACGAGCCAGCGGCTCGGGCGCGTGCTCCGGCGGGTCGGCCTGGCGTCGGTCGTCCTCGACCACGTCCCGGCCGACGCGGTCCGGGCGGGCGCCGAGGCGGTCGACTTCGCCGCCTCGACGGCGTACATGCGCTCGCGCGTCGAACTCGGGGTGCGCATCAACCTCGCGGGCCGGGAGCCGGCGGGGGTCGTCCCGCCCGACGCGTACGAGGAGGTCCGGGCCGACCTCGTGGAGCTGTTCGCGGGCATCGAGACCCCCGACGGCGAGGCGCTGTTCGACGCGGTCCTCCCCCGCGAGGCCGCGTTCGCGGGGCCCCACCTCGACGAGGGGCCCGACATCGTGCTCGTGCCCGCGGGCTACGACCACCACCTGACGGCGTCGCTGCGCGGCGAGCCGTTCGCCCCCCTGGAGTCGTTCTGGGACCACCGGTTCGAGGGCGTCCTGGCGGTCACCGGCGAGGGGGTCGACCCGACGGCGGACCTCGCGGGTGCGGACCTGCTCGACGTCGCCCCGACCGCGCTCGCCACCCTCGGCGTCCCGGCCTCCGACCGGATGGAGGGGGCCGTGCTCCCGGTCGTCGAGCCGGCCGGCGTCGAGTCGTATCCGGTGTTGGACCCCTCCGTCGGCGGCGACCCCGGGGCCGGTGAGGCCCGGGGTCGCGAACGGACCGAGCAGCACCTGGCCGATCTGGGGTATCTCGAGTGACCATGGGGCTCGATATCGAGTGCGAGCGCGACCCGGCGGCGTGGAACGAACTGGTCGGCAGAGCGCCGCACGGCACCCCCTTCCACCGGTACGAGTGCCTGACGGCCGCGGCCCGACACACGAACACCGAACTGGCGCCCCTCGTCGGGTACAACGGGCAGGAGCCGGTCGGGGTGTTCCCGCTGTCCACCCGCTCGCTGGGGCCGGTCACCGTGGCCTTCTCGCCGCCGCCGCGGCTGAAGCTGACCTACGGCGGGCCGTTGCTGCTCGACCAGGGCGGGCTCAAACAGCGCAAGGCCGAGCGCCGGAACCGCCAGCTCGTCGAGGGCTGCCTGACGTGGCTCGACGAGGCCTGCGGCCCGGTGTACACGCACGTCCGCACGGGGACGCGCTACGACGACGCGCGGCCGTTCCTCTGGGCGTCGTTCGACGTGACCCCCGGGTACACCCACGTCGTCGACATCTCGCCGCCGGAAGACGACCTGCTCGCCCGGTTCAGCAGCGACGCCCGCAAGAACGTCACCGACCCCGAACCGGACGTACTCATCCGCGAGGAGGGGGTCGGCGGTATCGAGCGTATCATCGACCAGGTGCGCGCCCGGCACGCCGAACAGGGCCGGGCGTACGACCTGCCGGCCGCGTTCCCGGTCGACCTCTACCGCGACCTCCCCGACGGCGTCGTCCGCCCGTACGTCTGCCGCGTCGACGGCTCGTTCGCCGGGGGCATCGTTGCCCTGGAGTCCGGTGACACCGTCTACCGGTGGCAGGGCGGCGCCACACCCACGGTGGACGTCCCGGTCAACGACCTCGTGGACTGGCGCATCATCCGCGACGCCCGGGACCGCGGCCTCGGCCGGTACGACCTCGTCGGCGCCGGGGACCCGGGCATCAGCCAGTACAAGGCCAAGTTCGCCCCCAGCGTGGAGCCGTACTTCCAGATGACCCGGAGCACGCTCGCCGCGGAGCTCGTCCGGGAGGTGTACGGACGGGTCCGCTGACGGCGGCGAGGGTGCGTTCAGCCAGGGACCGATGGGAGGCGTGGTCGTGTGTCTGTAGCGATTGGTGTGATGGAAATATCAGGGACAGCAGCGACGGCGACAGGCTGTTGAAAGCCCCCGCGGCCCCTTTCAGTCCCGCCCTGTCGCGTTCCGGGGTCGCTTCGCACCGTGCTGGCTCGGTGCGGACGCTCCGGGGAACAGGCCATCTCGGGTGGGAATGGAAGGGGCCAGGGGCTTCCAATCCGTTCGCCCCGGAGAAATAGCCACACAACCGATCGTTACAACCAGCCCTGTCTCTACCGGCCGGCTCGGCATCTCTGGACACGGCGTCCGAGGGCGGCCAAAGGAACAAGAATTTAACCGCCGCGTCGGAAGTGGGCGTACCATGGGTAAGAAGTCGAAGGCCTCCAAGAAGCGGCTGGCCAAGCTCGAGAAGCAGAACAGCCGGGTCCCCGCGTGGGTCATCATGAAGACGGACCGCGAGACCACCCGCAACCCCAAGCGCCGCAACTGGCGGCGGAACGACACGGACGAGTAGATGAGCGCGAGTGACTTCGAGGAGCGTGTGGTGACGGTGCCGCTGCGCGACGTACAGGCCGCAGCCAAGCACAAGCGCGCGGACAAGGCGATGAGCATCATCCGCGGCCACCTCGCGAAGCACTTCAAGGTCGAGGAGGACGACGTCCGCCTCGACCCCTCCATCAACGAGGAGGTCTGGTCGCGCGGCCGCAAGAAGCCGCCGTCCAAGCTCCGCGTGCGTGCGGCCCGCTTCGAGGAGGACGGCGAGGCCGTCGTCGAAGCAGAGACCGCGTAACGTGCTCCGCGCGGCATTCGGGGGCTCGTCGTACATCGGCGTCTTCAGCCGCGCCACCGACGACTGTCTCCTCATCCGGCGCGACGCCGAGGACGATGTCCGCGAGGCGTTCGCCGAGGAACTCGAGGTGCCGACCGTCCCCACGACGGTCGGCGGCTCGGCCACCGTCGGCGCGCTCGCGACCGGCAACACCAACGGCATCCTCGTCAGCAGCCGCGCCAACGAGCGCGAGATCGAGCGCATCGAGGACGCGACCGGACTGCCGGTCGGCGAACTCCCCGGCCGGGTGAACGCCGCCGGCAACGTCGTCTGCTGTAACGACCACGGCGCCTACGTCCACCCGGACCTCTCCCGGAAGGCCGTCCAGGCCGTCGAGGAGACGCTCGACGTGCCCGTCGAGCGCGGCGACCTCGCGGGCGTTCGGACGGTCGGCACGGCGGCGGTCGCCACCAACCGGGGCGTCCTCTGCCACCCGAAGTCGACCGACGAGGAACTGGACTTCCTCGAGGACCTGCTGGACGTGCCCGCGGACCTCGGGACCATCAACTACGGCGGCCCGCTGGTCGGCTCCGGACTGGTTGCCAACGAGCACGGCTTCGTCGTCGGGCAGGACACCTCCGGTCCGGAGCTGGGCCGCATCGAGAACGCGCTCGGCTACATCGACTGACCACGACATCGACCCCATCCGAATCCGCGATAGATTCATTCCGAGAGGTATTTTCGATATCTTCAGACACCTGTACAGATATCGAGCCCTTTTGATAGCGTAGTTCCGCAACTGAATCAGAATCTGCGTATGAGCTCCCGAAGCTCGTCGTGGTCGTCCTCGGAGCCGACCCCGACCAGCACGTCCGACAGCCACTCCGACCGGGACGTTCCGGGCTCGTCTCGGGCGTCCACGTCCTCGAACATCGTCGCCCGGTTCACCGTAGAGCGGTCGTGAGGAGGAGAGTCGCCGGCGCCTCAGTCGTCCTGTCTGCGGAGCGTGAGGGTCGGACAGCTCGCGGTCCGGACGACACGTTCGGCGACGTTCGCCGTCAGGAAGCGGTCGAGCCGTCGCTTCCCGTGCGCGCCCATCGTGAGCAGGTCGATATCCCGGTCGGCCGCGTAGGTGGTGATGCAGTCGCTCGGCGTCCCGCGCCAGACGCTGGTCTTCACGTCGACGCCCACTCGCTCGCCGTGGTCGGTGACTGCATCCAGTGCCGCCTCGGAGCGCTGCTCGAGCGCTCCCAGCAGTCCCGGCGACGTGACGAGCCGGCTATCGATGACCGAGAGCGCGTGGACCGTCGCGTCGTAGCGGGCGGCGATGTCGAAGGTGTGTTCGGCGACCCGTTCGGCCTGACGGCCGCCGTCGGTCGGAAGGAGGATGCGGTCGTAGTCGGCCTCGCGCTCTGCGACCGCCGACCGCGTCGTGAGCACCGGCTGGGTCGCCTTCTCGAGAACCGACGCGGCGACGCTCCCGAGCATCCGGCGGGCGAGGCCGCCTCGCCCGCGGGTCCCCATCGCGATGAGGTCGGCGTCGTGCTCGTCGGCGTACCGCCGGATGCCCCGGGCGGGCGTCCCCTGGACGACCGCGGTCTCGGTTTCGAGGCCGAGGTCGCGGGCCTGCTCGGCGACCACGGCCGTCGCCCGCTCCCCACGGTCGGTGAGCATACCGATGATGGCCTCGTAGTCGGTGAACCCGTCCTCGTCGAAGCTGACCGCACGGGTGTCGACGACGTAGAGAGCGTGGACGGTCGCCCCGTAACGGGCGGCGAGTGCCAGCCCGTGGGTGACCGCCGGGCGGGTCCGGTCGCTGCCGTCGGTGGCGATGAGAACCGTGTCGTACATACGCCACCTGTGACGGGGCGGCACTTAACCGCTCGCCGGTGCCGGGGCGAATCGGGAGGACGCGACGGCGGCGGCGGGCGCTTCCGGATGCTCCCACCCCTGGCCCTGGCCCGGCCCTCAGAGCACGACCATGAACAGGGTGAGCGAGGTGCAGACGATGAGGAGGCCGGCCACCATCGCGACGGCGGTGTAGCCGATGATGTCCCGGGCCCGGAGGTTCGCGATAGCCAGGAGCGGGATGGCCCAGAACGGCTGAATCATGTTCGTCAACTGGTCGCCCAGCATCTCGATGATGACCGCCTGTGCGGGGGTGTAGCCGAAGCCGGTCGTGACGTCGAGCATAATCGGTCCCATCGCGACCCACTGGCCACCGCCCGAGGGGATGAAGATGTTGACGACACCCGCGACGAGGACGCCGATGACCGGCCACGTCGTCGGCGTCGCGAACCCGCCGAAGAACTCGACGATGACCGTCGCCAGCCCCGTCCCCGTCAGCAGGCCCGCGATGCCCGCGTAGAACGGGAACTGGAAGATGATACCGGAGATGTTCGTGACGCTGTCGCGCATCTGTTTCACGATGGCCGTCGGCCGGTTCCAGAGGAGGATGGCGAGCAGGAGGAACAGAGCGTTGATGCTGTTGAGCGTGAGGTTCGAGATGCCACCGCCGCGCAGGAACCACGCGTTCACGACGAAGAAGGCGGGGAACAGCCCGATAGCCAGCCCCAGCAGCCGGGAGTCGTTGAGCCGGTCGGCGACCGTCCGGTCGTCGGTGTCGCCGTCGCTGCCGCCGTCGGTCGCCACCGGCTCCTGGGCGTACGCCTCCGTGACCACCCGGTCGACCTCCCGGTAGGTGCGGCGCGGGAGTTCCCGGACCCCCTCGGTCGGGTGGAGCAGTCCCATCACGACCGGGACCACCACCAGCAGTGCGCCGGTCGTGACGATGTTGGTGACGCTCCCGATGGTCTGTGCCAGCGGGATGCCGCCCCGGACGTAGTCGGGGAACGAGGCCGGGACGAGCGAGGGGTCGGCCATCAGCAGGCCGACCGAGGAGGAGAAGCCGCCGTGGAACACCATAAGGCTGGTGTACCCGGCCGCAGCCAGCAGCGGGTAGTGGACCGAGATACCCTGCTCCTGGCACTCGTAGGCGACCCGTTTCGCCATGATGGCGCCGACGATGAGGCCGATGGCCCACGAGACGACGGCGGCGGCCATAGCGACGAACGAGGTGAACCAGACCGCGGTGAACCGGGAGCTGGGCAGGCGCGCCAGCCGTTCGAGACCGCGGGTGAAGATGGGGGATTTCGCGATGGCATCGCCGGCCATCAGCAGGACCGATATGGCCGCCATGAACGGGAGCAGGCTCCACACGCCGCCGGTCCAGGCGGTCAGTGTCTCTCGGGGACCCGACCCGGTCGCCACGGCGGCCGCGGCGGCGACGAAGGTGAGGACGATGGCGATGACGTACGGGTCCGGGATGTACCGCTCCGAGAGGTCGGAACACCGCTCGCCGAACGAGCGGATGAGACTGAGCATACAACAGCGACCGAACGTGACGTGTTAAGTCGCCCGTTCAACGCGGAGTGGACGAGGTTTAATGCAACGGGGGGAGAGACCGCCTTCGATGGCACTTCCGCCGGTCACGACGGGGATGGCGCTCGTCTTCGGACTGATCCTCGTGGCGCTGGTCCTCTTCGTCACGGAGCTCATCTCCTCCGACATCACCGCGGTCGGCGTCCTGGTCGCACTGGCCGTTCTCGAACCGTACACGGGGGTCGCAGCCGGGGAAGCCATCTCCGGGTTCGCGAGTTCCGCGACGGTCACCATCGTCGCGATGTACATCCTCAGCGAGGGCATCCAGCGAACGGGCATCGTCGAGCGACTCGGCGTCTACCTCGCGCGCATCACGAAAGGTGACGAGTCACGGCTGCTCGCGGCGACCGTCGGGACGACGGGGATCTCGGCGGGGATCGTCAACAACACGCCCGTCGTCGCCGTATTCATCCCGATGATAACGGGGCTGGCCGAGCGGGCGGGCATCTCGCGGTCGAAACTGCTCCTGCCGCTGTCGTACGCGGCGATGCTCGGCGGCACGCTCACCCTCATCGGCACCTCGACCAACATCCTCGCGAGCGACTTCGCCCGCCAGCTCCCGGGTCGGGGCCCCATCGGCATGTTCGAGTTCACGCCGCTGGGCATCGTCGTCCTGCTCGTGGGGGCGGCGTACCTCCTCACCGTGGGGCGGCGGCTCACCCCGGCACGGATTCCCCCGGATCAGGACCTCACCGAACAGTTCGACCTGGAGGACGAGCTGAGCCGGCTGACCGTCCGCGAGGACTCGGAGCTCGTCGGGAGCCGGGTCGAGGACGTCGCCGAGGAGCTGGAGGCGACCCCGGAGCTGGCGGTCGACCTGCTCCAGCTCGACCGCGAGGAGGAGAGCTTCCACGCCCTGACCTCCGACCGGACAGTCGAGCCCGGCGACACGCTCACCGTCCGGGGCAGTCTGCAGGCGGTCAACCAGCTGGCCGAGACGTTCGGCCTCCGCCAGCTCGCCCGCGAGGAGGTGACCGACGACGACCTCGTCACGGAGGCGAGTACGCTCGTGGAGGCGGTCGTCCTGCCGGACTCGCGGCTGGTCGGCGAGACCATCCCCGAGTCGGGACTGGAGGCCCAGTTCGACACGACGGTTCTGGAGGTGCGCCGTGACGGCTCGACTCTGGAGGACCTGACCGACTTCACGTTCCACGCCGGCGACACGCTCCTCCTCCACACCACGCTGGACGACGCCACCTACCTCCAGGAGGCGGGCGACGTGGTGCTCTCGGAACTGCCCGACGAGGGGCTCGAACTGCTGGAGCCGGACGCCGACGAGTCGGTCGTCGCGCCGCTCAGCCCGAAGACGCCGGTCGCCGTCGCCATCATGGCGGCCGTCATCGGCGTGGCGGCGCTCGGCCTCGTCCCCATCGTCATCGCGGCGCTCGGCGGCGTCTTCGCGATGGTCGTCACGGGCTGTCTCGACCCCTCGGACGCGTACGACGCCGTCTCGTGGAACATCGTCTTCCTGCTGGCGGGCGTCCTGCCGCTCGGCCTGGCGATGCAACGCACAGGCGGTGCGGAGTTCATCGCCGCGCTCGTCGTGAGCAGCGCCGACGTCCTCCCCGTGCTCGCGGTACTGGGGCTGTTCTACCTGCTGACGGGCCTGCTGGCGAACATCATCACCCCCGTCGCGAGCGTCGTCCTGATGATCCCGGTCGCCGTCGACACGGCCGGGCGCATCGGTGGCGAGCCGTTCTCGTTCCTGCTGGCCGTCACCTTCGCCGCCTCCGCGGCGTTCATGACGCCCATCGGCTACCAGACGAACCTCATGGTGTACGGCCCCGGCGGCTACAAGTTCACCGACTACGTCCGGGTCGGCGCGCCGCTCCAGTTGCTGCTGGCCGTCGTGGTGACGCTGGGTATCGCGACGCTGTTCGGGGTCTGAGTCCGGGCGGCCCTACTGCCGGGGCGCGGTGACGGCCGACGTACGAGTTATGCGACCGGCCACGGAGCGGTGGGCAATCGGATGCGTCGGTTCCTCGACCTCGCCGCCGTCGCCATCGTCGTCATCGTCATCGTGGGTCGTGTCGCCGGCACTCGCCCGCGGTCGGTGAGAGCGAGTCCGCGTGTTCGTGCTCGGCGACGACTGGTCGGCGGCGCGGATGCTCGAGGAGCCGAAGGACGACCCCGGGGACCTCCGGACGAACCACTCCCCCAGGGGCGAGGACAACCACCGGGTGGCGTTCGGGGCCGAGCGACCCCCCGGACGGGCGGCGCCCGGCTGTGTCGTGTGGCTATAAACCCCCGACCCCCGAACGACTCAGGAATGACCGACGACCCGCTGAAGGTCGCCATCGCCTGCCAGGGCGGGGGGAGCCACACCGCCTTCACCGCCGGAGCGCTCCAGCGACTCCTCCCCGAGATCACCCGCGAACGGTACGACGTCGTCGGATTCTCGGGCACCTCCGGCGGCGCTATCTGCGCGCTGCTGGGGTGGTACGGCCACGTGAGCCCGGACCACGCGCCGGCGGCGCTGCTCGGGGAGTTCTGGAAGGATATGGAGGCCGATACCCCCGCGGAACGGTACCTCAACGACCTGACCGTCCAGACCGCCCGCTTCCGGGCGATGGGCTTCCCGTTCCCGTCGTTCAGCCCGGGCCAGACCCCGGCCGGCGCCCTGGCCGAGCGTGAGCTCCGGCGGCTACTCGAGCGCCACGTCGACTTCGCGAACGCGCGGCGGCTGAGCGCCCAGATACGCGAGCAGCGCCACGAGGAGACCATCACACCAGGGCTACTGGTCAGCGCCATCGACGTACTGAGCGGTGAGTTCCGGGTCTTCCGGGGCCGCGAGATGAGCGCCGACGCGGTGCTGGCGAGTGCCGCCGAACCCGGCCTGTTCGGCGCCGTCGACGTCGACGGCCGCCACTACTGGGACGGGCTGTTCTCGAAGAACCCGCCGGTCCGTGACTTCTCGACTGCCGACGACATCCCCGACCCGGACGAGGTGTGGCTCATCCAGATCAACCCCTCCGAGCGGTCGACGGTGCCGACCTCGCAGGAGGGTATCGCCGACCGTCGCAACGAGCTCAGCGGCAACACCTCGCTGGAGCAGGAGGTCCAGTTCATCGAGCAGGTCAACGAGTGGGTCGACGCGGGCTACCTCCCCGAGCGGCACACCCACACGGACATCCGGCGGGTCCGCTTCGAGGAGGAGCTGGCGTGGTCGACGAAGCTGGACCGGTCGCCGGCGTTCCTCGAGGCGCTGTTCCGCACCGGGCGCGAACGAGCCGACGCCTTCCTCGGCGACCGGCGGGCGTAGGGCTACTTCGGGGCTGGCTTCTCGGGAACCGTATCACGGTCACGGCGCCGGAGCCGCCGCGCGGCGAACCACGCGGCCACGCTCGCGGCGAGCGCCCCGAGGGCGACCCGGCGCGCCGTGACGGGGGCGTTCGACCGGTCGGGCGGCTCGTCACCGTCCGGCTCCTTCTCGTCGCCGGCGAGTCGGCGGAGGGTCGGGCCGAAGACGACTGGCATACCGCACCCTCGGGGGCGGTCGGCTTCAATCGCTCGGACCGGCACCAGGGGTGGCCTCAGTACGTGAGGCTCATCCCGCCCTCGTGGGTCATGTCGCCACCGTTGAGATGCTTGCTGTGGTGCGAACAGCCCATCACGTAGAGGTTCGCCACCTCGTAGGGCTCCATCATCTCCTTGACGCGGGTGCGTTCGAGCATCACCTGTTCGACGACCTCGTCGACGGTCAGTCCGCGGCGGTCGGCGGTGTCGGGCAGTTGCTTCGCGACCAGCCCGGTCTTGACGTACGCCGTCGAGACCGTGAACGCCCGGACCGTCCCCTCGCCCTCGGCGGCGATGGACTGGGTGAGCCCGCGGAGCCCGAACTTGGTCGTGTTGTACGCCACCTTGTCCCGGGTGACGATGTGGCCGTGGACCGAGCACATGTTGCCGACGACGCCGCGGCCGTCGTCGTTCGCGCGGAAGTGTGGCAGGCAGTGTTTCGTCAGCAGCAGCGGTGCGCGCTGCATCACGTCGTGCATCAGGTCGTACTTCTCGACCGGGAACGACTCGATGGGCGCGACCGTCTGGATGCCGGCGATGTTCGCGAGGTAGCGGAGGTTCCCGTGCCCGGCGGCCTCGTCGACGATGCGCTCGAGGTCCGTGTCGTCCGCGAGGTTGCCCGCGACGGTCTCGACCGTGCCGGGGAGGTCGAGGTCGGCGGCCCGCTCCTGGACCTCCGCGAGTCCGGCCTCGTCGCGGTCGGTCGCGACGACCGTCAGTCCGTTGGCCGCGAACGCGAGCGCGGTCGCTCGCCCGATGCCGGCGCCGCCGCCGGTCACGAGCGCGACGTTCTCCGATGCGTAGTTCGGGTCGTCCAGTTCCAGCAGGTCACCACGAGTGATCTCGCTGGGTCCGTACTTCTCCATCGCCTCATCGACGGTCATATCGGCCATACGTCCAGAACCGCCGTCGGCGAGGAATAGCTACCGGCGGCGGCGCGAGCCGACTACTCGATGTCGGCGCTGGCGTCCGACTGGACGTTCTCCAGCGCCCGTCGGGCGCCACTTTTCGAGGAGTAGCCCTCGCCACTGTCCGCGATGATGCGACCGTTCTTCGAGAGCAGCCGCCAGCGGTACTCACCGGCCTTGTCCTCGAACACCTCGAAGTGCGGCGTCCCGATCTCCAGCACGCTCGCGGTCGGCGCGTCGCGCTGGATGCGCTCGACGGCCTCCTTCGCGCTACTCTTCGAGGAGTAGCCCTCGCTGCTGTCCGCGATGATGTCGTTCCCGGATGTCAGTCGCCACCGATACTCGCCGGCCTTGTCCTCGTAGACTTCGTAGGATGCCATACAAACCTTCATTCGACCCCACAACATATATAATTACCCCATATAGAGTAATATCAGCGATTAATTCTTTTGTAGCGAATAGACGACAGTAATGGAGGGCAGAATCGAGTTCTGTATATCCCGGGCGACCCCGGGTGGGGGCCGTACCGGTCCGACGGTCAGGCCGCTTCGGAGTCGGCGTTGGGAGCGTTGCGCTTCATGCTCTCGATGGCCTCGTAGACGCCGCTGCGGTCGGAGTAGCCCTCGCCGCAGTCGGCGATGATGTTGCCGTTGCGATGGCGGAGCCGCCAGCGCCACTCGCCGCCCTTGTCCTCGAAGATCTCGAATGCAGCACGGCCAGCGTCCAGCACGTCCGCCGCGGGGGCGTGCTTCTGGACCCGCTCGACGGCCTCTTCGACGCCGCTCTTCGAGGCGTAGCCCTCGCCGCTGTCCGCGACGATCTGGTCGTTGCCACCGAGCGCCCGCCAGCGGTGCTCGCCCGCCTTGTCCTCGAATATCTCGAACTCGAGGTCGTCGGTGCGCTCGCGCATCCGGTCGACCGCACGGCGCGCGTCGTGGCGGCGGGTGTAGCCCTCGCTGCCGTCGGCGAGGATGTTGCCGTTCTCGTGGACGAGTCGCCAGCGGTACTCGCCGGCGGCGTCGCGGTACACCTCGAAGCCGGCTGGGTCGAGGCGGAGGTAGTCGGCCTCCGGGACGTACTCCCGGACGCGGCCGACGGCGGTGTCACGGCCCCCCGTCGAGGAGTAGCCCTCGCCGCTGTCGGCGAGGATGTTGCCGTTCTCGTGGCGGAGCCGCCAGCGGTGCTCGCCGCCCTTGTCCTGGTAGGTCTCGAACGTCGCGCGGCTCTCGCGCTCGGCGGGCGGCTCGAACGCCTCCTCCTCGTCGGGGAGTTCCTCGGCATCCTCGATGAGCCGGAGCTCGGCGCCGAGCGCGTTCCGCCGGACGCTCTGGAGCCCCCGCTGGGCGTCGTGCCGGCGGGTGTAGCCCTCGCCGCTGTCGGCGATGGCGTTCCCGTTCCGGTGGCGGAGTCGCCAGCGCCACTCGTCGGCGCGGTCGCGGTACAGTTCGAACCGGGCCTGGCTGGTCCGGAGTGCTTGCAGTTGCGCGGCGAGGTCGGCCTCGTCGGCCTCGGCGTCGAGCAGGTCCGCCTCGGCATCCTCGACCTGCTCGGTGAGCCGGCGGACGAGCCGCTCGCGCTCGTGCCGGTCGGTGGTCGCCGCGTCCAGCGCCTCGCGCAGCTCGGCCAGTTCGTCGCCCCGTTCGTCGTGGTCGCGCTCGGCGGTCAGCCGCCCGGACTCCGACTCCTCGACCTGCGCGGTCAGCTCCCGGATGCGCCGGGAGAGGTCGTCCTCGTCGGCGGCGGTGTCCGCCAGCGTCTCCCGCAGCTCTGCCAGTTCGCTCTCCTGGGCACCCAGTCGACTCTCCTGTTCGGCGAGGCGAGCCTCCTGTTCGACGCCCGTGGTGAGGACGGGGACGAGGACGCCGCCAATCCCCATCACCAGCAGTCCGAGGGCGTACACCCCGATGACGAGCGGCTGGCCCGACGCCGGGTTCCAGCCGGCCGGGTAGATGACCAGGAAGTAGAGGATACCGACGGCACAGATCAACAGGCCCCCATAGACCAGTGTGGTCGCCAGTCGCTGGAGGGGGAGCCGGATGAGCGGCCCCGCGAAGATGAGCGCCAGCCCCCCCGCAGCCAGCACGATCGCGACCTGCCGGAGGGCACCGGCCGACGTACTCGGCAGGAACAGGATGATGCCGAGTACGCCGAAGAGGACCCCCAGCGCGAAAATCCAGTACCCCGTCGCCTCGTCTCCGGTGGTCGGCTGTCCGATGCGTTCGCGATACAATCGCGTCAGTGAGCTCTCCTTCTCAGTTTGAGTCGACATAACCTACCATACCTTGAGGAGCACAGAGTACTTATTCGTTGGGGGCGATTCTGAGAAATTATTCAGTGTTCGGAGATTGTATACGACAAATATAATGAACTAGGCATTTATCAGAAATTACGGCACGTATCTCATCTCTGCACCCTTCCTTGTGTCGAACGACTCCGGTGGAGTACGATGCCCGGTGTGGTCGGCGCAGGACGTCTGCATCCAGGGGCGAACCCCACGATTCGAGGGATGACCGAGAATCGACCCAGCGACGGTGCGACCGGGGACCGCGACGCCGAAAGCGGTGGCGACCCGGGTGCCAGCCAGGTGCTGGCCCGGCGTGAGGTCCGTGAGGCCGAACCCTGCTGGCGGCGGCCCACGAACGCGGTTTCATCGAGTCCGAGCGACACGACCTCCGCCAGCGACGCTGCCGAGGCACTCGTCGGGAGCGTCATCTTCGCCGCACCGCACCTGGTCGAGGGCGGCGTCTTCGACGTGGCCGACTGAGACGACGAGCGGAACGCCCAGTCGGGCACTCCCTGACCGACCGCCGGTGCTGCGAGCGGGACACCCGGGCACTCTTTTACGGACGGACCGAGACATCCGACCGTGCGAAGTTTCACCATCGGCCGGATCTGGGACATCCCAATCCGGATCAACATCTCGCTGCTGGTCTTCCTCCCCATCCTCGCGTGGCTCATCGGGAGCGGCGGCCAGGTCGCACTGTACGCAGGCTACATCGAGAGCCTCACCGGCGTCGCGCTCGACGTCGGCGTCCTGCGGGCCGGGAACACACCCTGGCTCATCGGCACGCTCGCGGCGGTCGGCCTGTTCGTCAGCGTCACGCTCCACGAACTCGGCCACTCCTACGTCGCGCGTCGCTACGGCATCCAGATCGAGTCCATCACGCTGTGGATCCTCGGCGGGATGGCCGCGCTCAGCGAGGTCCCCCGCGAGTGGGACCGCGAGTTCTGGATCGCCATCGCCGGCCCGGCGACGAGCGTGCTGGTCGGTGCGGTCTGCTACGGTATCCTCCTCGCCACGCCCGAATCGCTCCCCATCGTCCGGTTCGTCGTCGGCTACCTCGCTATCATCAACATCATCCTCGTCGTGTTCAATCTGCTTCCCGCGTTCCCGATGGACGGCGGGCGCATCCTGCGGGCGCTGCTGGCCCGGAACCGCCCGTACGCCAGCGCGACCCGCATCGCCGGGCGCGTCGGCGTGCTGTTCGCCATCCTCTTCGCCGTCGTCGGCGTCATCGGGTTCAACCCCATCCTCCTGTTGCTGGCGCTGTTCATCTACGGCGCGGCCACGACCGAGTCCCGGACCACCATCATCGACGACCTGCTGGAGGGCGTCACGGTCGGCGACGTGATGACCACCGGGACCGCCCACGTCGACGCGGACGAGACTGTCGCGGGCCTCATCGACCGGATGATCCGCGAGCGCCGCACCGTCTACCCCGTCCGGGGCGAGTCGGGCGAGACGGTCGGCCTGGTGGCGCTGGCCGACCTGAAGTCGGTCAAGCGGGCTGACCGCGAGGCCCTCCGGGTCGCCGATGTGGCCCACGACGCCCCCCGCATCGACGCGACCGCCGACGCGTTCGACACCCTCGCCCACCTCGGCGGGGGCGGCCCGGCGCTCGTCGTCCGCGACGGCGCCGTCGTCGGAACGCTCTCACAGGAGGACTACTCGCACGCGCTGTCGTTCCAGAAGGAGTTCCGGACCGGCGTCCTCGGCTGAACCCACCGCCAGTCATAACAGAGAACTAGACACATATTCTATTTATTTGACCACCATCTGAGAAACATAACGAGAATTCAGCCATATAGACAGATATTTCAGACGGTAGCGAGTACGTAGCGGTCGAACCATGGCACTACTCGACAATCTCGGTACGCTCGCCAGTAGCATCGTCGCGGCACTCGTGATGTTCGTCTTCGCCATCCTGACGTACTTCATCACCGTCTTCGTGGTGGCGACGGGCGCGGGCTTCGCGGGCTACTCGCCCAGCGGCGACTTCGTGACCCTCGCGGCCGCCGTGCTGGTTGCGGGGTCCATCGTCGCCGGCGCCTCGCCGGTGAGCGCCATCGCGGGATCGGACAACGACGGACTCTGAGCCGCCACCGACAGTAGCAAACCCCGTACACCGCCCGACCGCGCTCTCCTCGTCCGCCATCGCCACAACCGGTTAGTCCCCACCACGAGAGGCCGCGGTATGGCCGAGGACACCGACGCCGCGGACGACCACGAGCGCCGTCTCGTCGAGGGGTGGCAGGGCCGCTTCTACGAGGACTTCCAGGTCGGCGATGTCTACAAGCACCCGTACGGGCGGACCGTGACCGAGACGGACAACGTCTGGTTCACCAACCTGACGATGAACGTCAACCCGATGCACTTCAACGAGGCGTACGCCGCCGAGACGGAGTTCGGCGAGCGCCTCGTGAACGGGACCTACGTCTTCTCGCTCGCGGTCGGGATGAGCGTCATCGACGTGAGCGCCAATGCGACCGCGAACCTCGGGTACGACAACGTTCGCCACCACGCGCCGGTCTACCACGGCGACACCATCTTCGCCGAGAGCGAGGTGCTGTCGAAACGGGAACTCGACTCGCGCGAGCACTCCGGCATCGTCACCACCGAGTTGCGGGCGTTCAACCAGGACGACGAACTGGTGCTGTCGCTCGAACGGACGCCGATGGTGCTCAAACGCGCGTTCGCGGAGCCGAGCGCGGCGGCACCGACGGGGTGGCCCGACGGTATCGGCTTCCAGCCCGGAGACGAGTAGCACACACCCCGATTTCGACTGCGGAGTGCCCGCCCGACGAACCGACTCGGGTGGGACTGAAAGGGGCCGCCGTCTCGACGAACCCGGACGACGCAAGCACCGCAGCGAACGAAGTGAGCGAGGAGCGTGGTTCGAGAGAGCGACGCTCTCTCGTTATCCCGAAAATCTCCGATTTTCGGAGATAGCGAGGCCCGGGAGTCGAGACGGCGGGGGCTTTCTACCCGTTCTGGTCGGTCGCTATCGGGGTCGGACAGTTGTCGAAAGCCCCCGGGCGCTCGGGGGTCCGCGGCTCGCTGCGGTCCTCGTCCTCACTACGTTCGGCCTGCGGTCCTTACTTCGCCGGGGACCCGCCGACCGCCCGGCCCCTTTCAGTCCCACCCGGACAGAACGTGTCACCGAGTGCACCCACGAGTCGGCACGGTGTGGACGAACCACCAGCGGCGTCGAGTGGCGGGATTGATACGCACGCCGGCACTACGTCCCGGTAATGGAGTACGTCCAGGAGCGGGTGACGACGCTCCACGACTTCACGGACCCCGTCCCCGACGCGCCCGTCGACGAGGCCGCGGTGGTCGTGCCGATGACGGAACGCGAACACGCGAGTCTGGCGGCCGAGCGCGTCATGACGGCGCTGGAGGACGTGGCGCCCGACCGGGTCGTCATCGCCCTTCGTGCGGAGGCGGAGCGTGTCCCGGCGGTGCGGGACTGGCTGGACTCGTTCGACCTCACCGTCGAGACGCTCTGGTGCGACGGCCCCCGACTGCAGGAGCTGCTGGCGAGCGAGGGGCTGAACGGGCGGCGCGGGAAGGGCCGTGACGTGTGGCTGGCGCTGGGCCGGGCCGCCGAGTCCGACCTCGTGGCGGTCCACGACGCCGACGCCTCCACCTACAGCCGGGCGCACGTCCCGCGACTGCTGTTCCCGCTCGCCCACGGCTTCCGGTTCTCGAAGGGGTACTACGCCCGCGTGGAGAACCGGCGGCTGTACGGCCGGCTGTTCCGGCTGTTCTACGCGCCGCTCGTCCGGGCGCTTGAGGACGCCCACGACGCCGCCATCCTCGACTACCTCGGCGCGTTCCGGTACGCGCTGGCGGGCGAGTTCGCCGCAACGAGCGACGTGATTCGCTCGCTCCACGTCCAGCGCGGCTGGGGCCTCGAAGTGGGAACGCTCGGCGACGCGTTCCACGCCGCCGGCCTCGACGGGAGCGCGCAGGTCGACCTCGGCCTGCACGAGCACGACCACCGCGCGGTGTCAGGGCCGGCAGGGCTGTCGACGATGGCCGACGAGGTGGGTGCGGCACTGCTGCGGGCAGTCGAGGGCGGCGGCGTGGCGCCAGACTACGGGACGCTGCCCGCGCGCTACCGCGACGCCGCGGACGCGCTCGTGGACGCCTACGCCACCGACGCCGCGTTCAACGGGCTGGAGTTCGACCGCGCGGGCGAGCGCGAGCAGGTCGAGTCGTACGCCGACAGCATCACCCCGCCCGGCGAGGACACCCGGCTGCCACCCTGGAACGAGGCACCGGTGACGGCCGACGAGGTGCGCGAGGCCGTCCGGGCCGACATCGACGCCGCCGCGGAGGAGCACGCATGACCGACCACAGCGACGACGGCAGCGACGACCCGGACGACCCCGAGCGCCTCGACCTCTCGCTGGACGAGGTCGCGGGCATCGTCGACCTGTTCGGGGGGCTCACGCGGGCGGAGCTGACCGAGGCCCTGGAGGAGCTCGCCTTCCGGCGCGGGGTCGAGCCGCCGCCCGACGACCGGGTCGACCAGGTCGTCCGCGCGTACTCGCTGGTGGAATACCCGCGAGAAGACGACGACGGCGTCGACGGGGACGCGGCCGACCCGCTCCTCGTCCCCGGACCCTCGGCGTTCCCGACGCTCCCGGACGGCGCCGCCGACCTGCCTCACATCCTCGACATCGAGTCGCGAGCGGTCGACCGCGAGCGGCTGGGTCGGGCCGTCGAGGAGCGGTTCCGCGGCGACGTGGCCCGCGCGGTCGCGGACGAGGACGAGGTGCTGGTCGGGCGGCTGCTGGACGTGAGCTACGACCTCGAGACGTGGGGGCCGGTCGAACTGGGCGACCTGCGCGAGCGGCTGGACGCCGCCAGGGAGTAACGACCTCGCCGTTCAGGGCGTGTACTCGTATTTCATGACGACGGTGCTGTCACCAGTCGTCGAGGACTCCCAGATGATGCGGATGGTCTCGCCCGGTACCAGCTCCGAGCTGGGGATTGTGATTGATTCGCTGGCGGTCCACTCTTCACCGACGTTCTCGTTCGTCCAGAACGAACTGTCCCCTTTCGAGACGATAGTTCCATCCGATCCGATTATGGAGAGCTCACTGGTCTCAGCACTGTTCCCGCTCTGATGCTCGATGATCAGGTCGCCGCTGCCACTCTCCACCGTCGTGTCGAAGCTGATCTGCGGACCGACGTTCTGCTCGCCGGCCTGGATGATATCGAGGCCGAACACGTACTGACCGACCACTGCGGCCAGGACGACCACGATGGCGACCGTCAGGATGACGCCGATGACCTCGGACTGTCCGCGCCCGTCCACCCTCCCGGCCGACGCGCCGCCACCGACCGCCGTATCACTAGATGCCATTATACATCTATTACGCCCAGAGTAAGCTTAATACTTCGTATAATCTGAACTTATATTCGAGACAATCGAATCATATCGACGTTCCGCCGATAGCCTCGGGATCACGGGCAGTCGGCGGGAGCGCCGGGACGCGCAGTGCGGCGTCACCGGACCAGTTCGCGGAGCCGCCGCCGGTCGACCTTGCCGGTGGCGGTGGTCGGGAGTTCGTCGACGAACTCGACGCGGTCGGGGACCTCGTGGTCGGCGAGTTCGCGCTCGCAGGCCCGGACGACGGTCGTGCCGTCGAGGTCGGCTCCGGCACGTGTTCGGACGACCGCGGTGACGGTCGTCCCGCGGACGTCGTCACGGCTGTCGACGACGGCCACCGACTCGACGGCGTCGAGCCCGTAGATGACCGACTCGATCTCGCGCGGGTGGACGTCGCCGCAGCCGGTCGTGAACATATCCGCGAGCCGGTCGACGACGTGGAGGAAGCCGTCCTCGTCGACCCAGCCGATGTCCCCGGACCGGAGCCAGCGACGGTGGGTCCCGGTCCCGCCGTCGCCGACCGTGGTCGCGTCGGGGGCCGCGTCGTCCGTCGTGGTCGGGTCCGCGGGTCGGCGGACGAACCGGTCGGCGGTGAGCTGGTCGCGGGTGTAGCGCGGCGTCACCGTGTCGCCGGCCCACAGGAGCTCGCCGCGCTCGCCCTGCGCGACTGGGTCGCCGGTGTCCGGGTCCTCGACCCGGAGGTCGACCACCTCGCTGGCGGGCCGGCCGACGCTCCCCGGTTTCTCCCCGGCCTCGCAGGGCCGGGTGAACGCGGCCAGCGGCGTCGTCTCCGTCAGCCCGTACCCCTGCAACAGCGCACAGCCCAGCGCCGCCTCGACCTCGTCGACCCGCTCTGCGGGCATCGGCGAGCCGCCGACGCCCACGGTGTCGAGGCTCGAGAGGTCGTACGCGTCGGTGTCGGCCTCCAGCAGGTCCAGCACCATCGTCGGGATGAGGAAGGTGTAGGTGACATCGTACTGCTCGATGGCGGTGAGTGCGGCCTCGGGGTCCCACTCCGGGAGGAGGTGGTTGGTCGCCTCCAGTTCGACGAACGGCGTCGTGGTGACGTTGAGCCCGGTGACGTGGAAGCAGGGACAGACGGTCAGCGCGACATCGTCGCGGCTCCACTCCTTGTAGTGGATCAGCGCTCGGGCGTTGGCCGCGACGTTCCCGTGCGTGTGGAAGACGCCCTTCGGCGCGCCCGTGGTGCCGCTGGTGTAGAGCAACTCGGCCTCGTCGGCGGCCTTCCGCGGTACCGTCTCGTGTCTCGGGTCCCCCCGCTCCAGGAGGTCGTCGTAGCTGTGGACGGGCCAGGTCCCTGCCCCGACGGTCGCGTCGCCGCCGGCCGTGAGGACGAGTTCGGCGTCCGCGTCCGAGAGGACGTACTCGGCCTGCCGCTCGTCGAAGCGCTGGTTGAGCGGGACCGACAGCGCCCCGCGCTTGAGGATGCCGAGGTGGCACGCGACGAAGGCGACCCCGTTCGGCGCGGCGATGGCCACCCGGTCGCCGGCTTCGACCCCGAGCGAGTCGAGCGCGCTCGCGACGCGGTCGCTCGCACGCGACAGGTCGCGGAACGTCAGCGACGACCCGGGGTCCGCCACCGCCCGCCGGTCGGGGACGTCCCGGGCCGCGCGGTCGACGCGGTTGGCGAAGTTCATCGAGTGCGGCTTCCGCCGCCGAGATAAAGACGGTTGCCCCGATGTTGCACGGGGGGACACGACCGCCATCCACCCGCCATCCGGCCCCCGGATGCACCGGTCGTCCGGCATCACCGGACAGACCGGGGGCGGCCTCGTGAGCGCGCCGTCAGTCCCCGCCGAAGATGATGTTGGCCTCGATGGTCCGTGCAGCGCCCTTCACCGGCTCCGCGAGGTCGGCCACCGGGTCGGCCGGCATCCGGTCGACGGAGCCGTACACCGCCACGGCCCCCCGGACGCCCCGGTCGGTGACGATGGGCGCCGCGATACCACGCATCCCCCGGATCAGCTCCTCGTCGTCGGTCGCGTAGCCCTGCGAGCGGACCGCCCCCAGTTCCGACCGGAGGTCCCGTTCGTCGGTGACGGTCCGGTCGGTGCTGGCGGGAAGCCCCTCGGCGAGCACCTCGTCGGCCCGTTCCTCCGGGAGTTCGGCCAGGATCGCCTTCCCCGGCGCGTTGGAGTGGAGCCGGACCTGCATCGGGTAGGCCCGCACCGGCTGTGCCGAGCGGCGCTCGCGCCGCCAGCGGGTGGCGAACAGGATGGCCCCCCGGCCGTGTTCGGCGACGACCAGCTGGACGTGGCGGCCCTCGGCGGTGTTCCGGTCGAGCGAGAGGACCTCGTTCCGGCCGTGGACGTACAGTTCGTGGTCGTCGCGGGCCCGGCGGCCCGCGTGGAACAGCCGGGTACTGACCCGGTAGACGCCGTCCTCGTTGACGGCGTAGCCGACGCCCGCCAGGGTCCGGAGGTGGTCGTACGCGGTGCTCTTCGGGATGTCCAGCGCCTCGGCGACCGCGGTGACCCCGGTCGGTCCCCGCTCGACGAGCAGCTCGATGACGTCGTGAGTCACCTTCACCGCCCCGACCGGGTGGTCGTCGGCCTCGTCCATGTCCTTCCTCAGAAGGCTGTTCACTTCAATCTATCCGGTATCACCGGACGCCTTTGCAGCGAGGCTGATTCAAGAAACACCCCTGTAACGGCGTTTCGACACCGAATACCGGAGATACCGTTCGTTCAGACCTCTACTTAAATGAACGCGTATGTCCTGCACCAGCCCTATTGATGGGGTTCCCCAGCAACGACCACGGAGTCAGCCAGCCACATGGACGACAAAAACACACCGTCAACGACGCGCCGCGGAATGATGAAGGGCATGGGAGGGTTCGCGGCCCTCTCGATGTCCAACACCAAGCTCGAGGACGTGGGGGAGATCCTCCAGCAGGAGGTACCCACGGACCCGCACACGCTCGATACCTACCGCGCCATCGTGGACGCGATCGTCCCACGGACGCCGGAACTGGCCGACAAGGAGGGCTTCGGCCACGAGGACATCGCGGGGGGACTGGACGTGGAGCTGGAGAAGTTCATCGTCTACGACTTCAACCACTTCCAGGAGATCCGCCTGGAGACACTGGAGACGCCCGCCGAGAGCGGGGCCCCCGAGGCGCCGAGCGGCGTTCCCGACGCACCGGGCGTCCCCGGAACGTCCGCCAGCCTGCCGGACCGGCTCGGCGAGATGCTGGGCGGAGGCGGCGATAGCGTCACCGACACGGTCTCGGACGCCACCGACGTGGGCCTCGACCCCGAAGCCCGGATGCCGCTCGACCTGTTCGAGACGACCCTCGATACGACCGGCTCCGGCACCGACCTCGACGCGGTGCTGGACCTCGTCGACGAGGGAGTCCTGTCGGACCTGACCGACACGCTCGACCTGGACGGGCTCGCCGAGTTCACGGACTTCGGCGCCCTGGACACCCTCGACATCAGCATCCCGAACGCCCCGGCGGCCCCGGACGCCAGCGGCCCGGCCGACGTCGAACTGCTCGTCGAGGCCGGCAACCAGACCGTCCACCGCGTCCAGCAGAACTACACGTACGCCGAGGTCTTCCCGGTCGTCTTCGACATCGCGGCGGCAGAGTTCCTCCTCCGCCAGAAGAACGAGGACACGCCCGCCCCGAACGAGCAGTTCCCGGCCGGCGGGACGTTCACGAAGCTCTCCCGCGAGGACCGCCTGCGCGTCCTCTGGGAGATCGTCGACGGGGGCTTCATCGACCGGGCCGACGAACTGCTCTCGCCGATGCTGCCCGCGGTCGGCATCCTGAAGTACGTCATCATGGCCGTCAACGGGCTCCACGGCTTCGGCTACTACACGGAGTGGTCCGCCTACGGCGACACGAAGACGGACCTGCCCCAGGAGCGCGAACTCGCGCGCCCGGCCAGCGAGGCCCAGAGCCGCACCCAGACCGACTACCCCGGCCCGGCGGACGGCTACGCGGCCAACTGGTTCCACGCCGTCGACGGTGGCTTCGCGGACCCGCCCGCGGAGGAGCTCGACTACGAGGGGGCCGACCTGACCGGCGACGACATCCTCTCCGAGGAGAAGCTCACGGGCGGCGACGACGGCAGCGACGGCGGTGACGGGGGCGATGACGACAGCCCGCTCCCGGTGGACAGCCCGGTCGATGAGGCACCCGATGGCGACACAGTGGGCGACGCCCTGCCGGGCGACGACGTGACCGACGGGGTGCCGGACGGCGTGACGGATGGCGTCACCGACGGCCTCGGAGGTGATGTCCTGTGAGCAACCCGCACAAGGACCCCGACGTCATCATCATCGGGGCGGGCGCCGACGGCCCCGCGGCGGCGTGGGCGCTCGCCGACAAGCACGGGCTGGACGTGCTGATGATCGAGGCCGGGCCGTTCCACGGGAACACGGAGTGGCCCGCGCCCCACGCCGACGAGGGCGGCACCGTCAGCACGGACCCGGACGACCTGGACGGGAAGCTGCTCGACTCGCAGTACTCCCACCTGGAGAACGGCGCGAACGACCCGACCGCGGGCTACCTGCGCGTCGGCCCGCCGGACCACACCCGCGCACCGTGGTTCCGCAACCTCCACCAGAACGCGTTCATCTGGCAGGTCTCGGCCGTCGGCGGCACCTCGACGCACTACTTCGGCAACCACCCACGGGGCTACCCGACCGCGTTCAACGACCAGCCCCACTGGGGTGACATCGACTACGAGGACCTGGTGCCGTACTACCAGGAGAACGAGGAGAACACCTCCACCCAGCAGGCCCCGATGACCGGCAAGGAGGAGGTGTTCATCCAGGGAGCCAGCGACTTCGACGCCCGGGACGGCGAGTACCCGCTCATCGAGACGAAGAACGTCACGGAGACGGGCTGGCGGCCCCAGGCGAACTCCGTCGAGGTGCCTGGGCGCGAGACCTCGACCGGCGAGCCCCTCGACGCGGAGTACGAGGGTACCTTCGACTACGACGACGGCTTCCGCGGCGACACGCTCGCGGCCGACCACTTCCAGGGCTCCTCGACGCCGGTCAACGCGCCGGTGCGCGACAAGGCCCGCAAGTCCAGCAACGTCGGCTACGTCCCGCGGGCGCTGGACACGAACGAGGACCCCGAGAAGGGCAACGTCGCCATCCGGCCCAACACGTTCGTCACGAACATCAACGCCGACAGCAGCCCCACCGGCGACCTGGAGGCGACCGGCGTCGACATCCGCGACACCTGGTCGGGCACCAGCGAGACCATCGAGGCCGACACGGTTGTCCTCGCGGCGGGCTGTATCGAGTCGCCCCGGCTCTGGCTCAACTCCGGCCTCCCCAACACGGACGGCTGGGTCGGCAAGGGGCTCACCACCCACTGGTTCGACTGGGTCGTCGGCGTCTACGACGACGATACGGTCGACGAGGCCACACAGGTGACCGAGGCCGGACACATGGACCCCTTCATCGGGCAGAACTCCGCGGTCCGGTTCGACAAGCCCGGCGTCGGCGGCCTGGAGGACATCGGCATGTCCCCCGGGCTGGTCTCGTACGCCGACTACCTGTTCACGGAGGCCGGCTACTCCTTCGACACGCCGGTCGCCGAGGGCGAGCCCTGGGACACGCGGGGCTACGTGGTCGGCCAGGAGCTCAAGGAGCGGATGTCGAACTACCGGAACACCAAGGCGCTGCTCGTCCTGACGGACGACCGCCCGCGCAAGGAGAACGGCGTCTCGCTGGACGACACCTTCTCCGACGAGCACGGGCCCGTCCCGAAGGTCCGGTACCAGCCCGGCCCCGGCGACGACGAGCGGCGTGACGAGCTGGCCCGCATCGCGGCCAACATCCACCGGAACGCCGGCGCCGAGCACGTCCACCGCTCGGAGTGGCCGCCCCTGCTGCTCCACATGCAGTCCTCGATGCGCATCGGGAAGGTGCTCGACCACGGCGCCGAGGCCAAGGACGTCCAGCGCCTGTTCGTCGCGGACCACTCCGCGCTCGCGAACGGCGTCGGCGGCCCGAACCCGACCAACTCGGGCCAGGCGCTCGCGCTCCGTACGGCCGACGTGATCGCCCAGCGCTACTTCGACTACAACGAGGACCGCGGGTTCCTCTAGCGACCCACCCGCGGACGACCACCTGTCCCATCCCCGGTCCACTCGGCCCGTCCCGGCCGGATGACCGTTCCCGGTCCTTCCTCTCGCCGCGCCCACTTCTCGATAATTCCCATACTAATAAAGATATTAGATCTATTGTATAAATTCACCCTCACTACACCAAGAATTCCGACCAGAAGCCCTCAGCGAACCCGGAACCACCAGTACGCGGCGCCCGCGACGACGGCGATGCCCAGCAGCACGGCGGCGATGGCCGAGGGCGTGTCCACGGGCCCGGCGGACTCGGGCGCGACGGTGACGGGGAGCTGGTAGCTGTCGACCGCCGCACGGCCGCCGTCGGCGGGTTCGCTGGAGACGTTCAGCGCCACGGCGTGGCTGCTCGGGACGGCGTCCTCGTCGACGGAGAGTTCGAACGCCACCTCGGCGGTCTCGCCGGGGGCGAGCCGCTCGACGTACGCCGACGGCGCGACGCTCGTGAACGGCGGCCCGGGCGTGATCTGCAGGCGGACCTCCTCGCGAGCGGTGTCGCCGGTGTTGGTCACGCGGACGACCAGCGCGCCGGAGCTGTCGGGCGCGAACGTCGCGTTCACCGGCTCGACGGCCAGCGGCTCGCGGTCCGGCGCGACCGACCGGCGGAAGGTGAGTGGGTCGCTCGTCAGGCGCGTGCCGTCGTCGGTCCCGTACTCGACGGTGAGCGCGAACGGGCGGCTGCCGGCGGTCGCCGTCGGCGCCACGTCCGTCTCGAGGTCGAACGTGGCCGACTCGCCCGGCCCGAGGTCGCCGAGGCTCACGGCGCCGCCGGGGACCGAGACGCCCGGCGACCGGGGCTCGACCAGGACCACGGCGTCGCGGGCGGTCCGGTCACCCTCGTTGACGACCGTCCCGCGGACGGTGCCGCGCTCGCCGACGTAGAGGTCGCCGCCGAGGTCCGCGAGGCCGAACGCGAGCGGCTCGGTCAGCGATACCCCCACGGGGACCGGTCGCGTTGTGACGCTGGCCCCATCGAGCGTGTACGTGGCGCCCGTCGTGAGGGTGTAGGTGCCGCCGGTCGTCGCCGCGCCGGCGGCGAGGTCGTAGGTGAGCGTGCGGGTCTCGCCCGGCGCCCACCGGCCAACGAACCGCTCGGCGGTCGGCCCGCCGTCGACCGCGAGGCCGGACGCGGTGGTGGCGAGCGAGACGGACGCGTCCGAGACCGTCCGTCCAGCGTCGTTCCGGAGCGTCAGCGTGACCGTGCCGGACCCGGGAGCCGTCGCGTCGGTGCCGACCGAGACGACCGCAAAGTCCGACCGCGCGGGCACCGTGACCGCGATGGTCGTCGGCCGACTGGTCAGGGTCGCCCCCTCGCCGTCGGTGTAGGTCACCGCGGCGGCGAGCGGGTAGCTCCCACCCGCCCCCTCGCCGGCGGCGAGGTCGTACGTGAACGTCCGCGTCTCGCCCGGTGCCCACCGACCCACGAACCGCTCGGCGGCCGGTCCGCCGTCGACCGCGAGGCCACCCGACGACGAGAGCCGGACGCTGGCGTCACGGAGCGTCTGGTCGCCGTCGTTCCGGAGCGCCACCGTGACGGCGCCGGCACCGCCCGCGACGACGCTGCTCCGGACATCGGCGACCGAGAGCAGGCCGCCCGTCGACGGCGTGATGCCGACGAGGAGGGACCGCTGGGTGACGGTCGCACCCGTCGCGTCGCGGTAGCTGGGTGCCAGTTCGAGGGTGTACGGCTGTGCGCGGGCGTCCGCGGCGGCGACGACGGTGTAGTTCAGCCATCGGGTCTCGCCGGGCGCCCAGCGGGCGTCGTACCGGGTGGCCGCGCCGGTCGCACCCATCGAGAGCGCCGGGTCCGGCGAGGAGAGGGAGAACTGCGCGTCGCGTGCGGTCGCACTGCCGACGTTCTCCAGCAGGACGCTGACCCGTCCGGCCGCTCCGGGGTGGACCGCCGACTCGACGCCGAGGACCTGGAACCGCGCCGACTCCTCGACGCGGACCCGGAGCGTCCGGGTCACCGTCTCCGTCCGCCGGTCGGCGGCCCCGCTGTCGGAGATGGACGCGGTGTACGCGTAACGGAGTTCGACGGGTACCTCGTAGACGCCCGGACGCGCGTCGTCACGGACCGACACCGCGAACGGGAGGGTGGCGCTCGCGCCGTCGGGGAGGCTCCCGAGCAGCCGGGTGCCGGTCTCGACGCGGACGGGGCCGCCGTCCTCGAGGGTCACCTCGACGGCTCGGGCCGTCGTCACCTCGGCGTTCAGCGCCGGGTTCGACTGCGAGGCGAACTTCAGGTCGGCGCCGTTCGCGACGGTCACCGGGAGGGTCGTCTCCTCGCCCGCGTGGACGGTGTCGTCGTCGAGGCCGACACGGAGCCGGGGCTCACCCTGTACGAACGCCAGCGCCGGGCCGGGCAGCACGAGGAGGACGACGAGTACGACCGCGAGCCAGCGGCGGGTCATCGGCGCCCCCGTGGAGGATACCGTTCGTGCGAGCGGGTCGCGGGGGGCGCCCGCACGGGCGCGGGTCGTGGACGATACGGTGTCGGGTGTGGGGTGTACATCAGATATCTCGCTCCTGGAACCGCAGCAGTGCGAGCACGACCAGCAGGGCCGCCGCCTCACAGAGGACGAACGCGCCGAGGAGGTCGTAGCTCGAGTCGACCAGTACCGCGGTCGGGTCGTAGTAGCGCGAGGGGCTGAGCGCCCCGAGCGCGCCGAAGTCCGTGTCCGTGACGACCGTCTCCAGCATGAAGAGGCCGAACACGACCGCGATGGCTCCCCGCTGGGCCGTCGAGGACCGGCTGAAGGCGACCGAGAACAGCAGGCCGACGGCCGCGGTTACCAGCAGGTACGGCAGCGACAGCAGGTGGACCAGCAGGATGTCCACCAGCGGGATGGGCTCGCCCACGAGGAGCGCGCCCACGTAGACGACCGTGCCGACGATGGCGTTGACGATCAGCATCGACGGGACGAGTCCGGCGAACTTCTCCAGCAGGAGCCGGGGGCGCGAGATGGGCGTCGACAGCAGCATGTCGAGCCGGTCGGTCTCGATGTCGCCGGCGACGACGCCACCGCCGAGGTAGGCGAAGTACAGCCCCAGCAGGATGACGAAGCCGAACTGGTACAGCTCGGCCGCGAGGAAGCCCGCCAGCGAGCCGAGGCCGTCCAGCCCGAAGGCGTTCTGGAGCGACTCGGGGTACGCGTCGACGAACTCCGTGAAGTCGACCTCCTCGAGGATGGAGGGCCCGATGGCGAGGAACAGCCCGGCGAAGGCCGAGAGGCCGACGGCGATGGCGAGCGTCCCGAGCAGCCGTCGCTCGGTCTCGTAGCGCGCCACCGGGAGCATCAGGCGCCCTCCTCGGGGGCGGCCCCGTTCTCGGCGGCCGCCGGCCCCGACTCGGTGCCGTCGCCGTCCGGGGCATCGCCGTAGAACCGCAGGAACACGTCCTCCAGCGGGGCCTCCTCGATGTCGATGCCCAGCACCTCGAACCCGGTCAGGTGCGCGACGAGGGCGTCGTAGTCGCCCGTGAAGGTGAACGACACCGTGGTCGAGTCGCCCCCGTGTCCGACGAGGCGCTCGTCCTCGCCCGCGCCGATGGTCAGGTCGTGAACGCCGTCGATGGCGAACGCCTCGGGACCGGCCTCCCCGCGGACGCGGACCCGGACGACCTTCCCACCCCGGGAGAGCAGTTCCTCGACCGTCTCGAGCTCGACGAGCCGCCCCTCGCGGATGATCCCCACCCGGTCACAGACCTTCTGGACCTCGCTGAGGATGTGCGAGGAGAGGAAGAGGGTCTTGCCCGCGGCGGCCTCGCTCCGGACGAACTCGTGGAACCGCTCCTGCTTGAGCGGGTCGAGCCCGGAGGTCGGCTCGTCCATCACGACCAGGTCGGGGTCGTGCATGAACGCGATGACGATGGCGAGCATCTGCTTGTTGCCCCGCGAGTACTCCCCGACCTTCCGGTCGAGTGGCGGGGTGAACGTCTCCAGCAACTCGGCGCTGCGGCTGTCGCCGCGCAGCGACCCGTAGTAGTCCAGCAGCCGCCGGCCGGTGACGCCCTCGTCCAGTCCGGGGTCGCTGGGGAGATACCCCACGTCGGCCTTCGCCGCGACGAGGGCCTGCTGGTCGGCGATGTCGCGGCCGAGCAGTTCGGCGGACCCGGCGGTGGGCGACTGGAACCCCAGTAGCGTCCGGATGAACGTCGTCTTCCCGGCCCCGTTCGGGCCGAGGAAGCCGAATATCTCGCCCTCCCGGACGTCGAACGTGAGGTCCTCGATGCCGCGGACGTCGCCGTAGTACTTGCTCAAGCCCTCGCTTCGGATCGCGGCCATACCGGTCTGCACCGGTACTGTTCCGCGTCATGAGGGGGTGAACGTATCGTTCCTTCCAGTCCCGTGGGAACGAGCAATCCGGAGTGGCGTCCGCTCTGTCGTGAACGGCATATGCGTGAGGGCGGGGCGAGAGTGGTGTGAAGGTGGCGCGAGAGCGGCGGGAGCGCAGGAGAACGGCCCGTGCAGCAATTCCGGCGCGCTACAGGGAGCCCGAGAGGATGCCGGAGGTGCGGACGAAGAAGTAGAGGACGAACGCTCCCGCGAGCGCCCACTGGCCGGCCGAGACGTCGCTCGCCTCGCCCTGTGCGGCCTTGACGACCGGATAGGAGATGATGCCGGCGGCGATGCCGTAGGCGATGGAGAAGGTGAAGGGCATCACGAAGATGGTGAGGGCCGCCGGAACGGCGAAGGAGAGGTCGTCCCACGCGATCTCGGCGACGTTCGAGAGCATGATGATGCCGACGACGACCAGCACGAGGTGGGAGGCGTACGTCGGGACCGCCGCGGCGAGCGGCACGACCGCGAGCGACAGCAGGAAGAAGACGCCGATGACCAGCGCCGTCATCCCGGTGCGGCCGCCCTCCTCGACGCCGGTGGCGGACTCGATGTAGGTCGTGACGGTGGAGGTGCCGAGCATCCCGCCGACGGTGGTGCCGACGGCGTCGGCCATCAGCGGCCGGTCCATGTCGGGGAGGTTGCCGTCGTCGTCGAGGAAGCCCGCGGCCTGCCCGACGCCCGTGAGGGTGCCCGCGGTGTCGAAGAAGTCGACGAAGAAGAAGGTGAACACGACCAGCGCGAACGAGAACGGTTCGACCTGGCTGAACCCGTCGACGAACGCGCCGGCGAGCGGCGTGATGTCGTAGCTTGAGGCGTCGTAGACGATGGGAACGTTGGGGGCGAGCGGGATGCCCGACTTCAGCGCGACGCCGGCCGCCTCGGCCGCCGCGACGGCGCCCTCGGCGGAGTAGCCCGCTGCAGAGGCCGCGTAGCCAGCGATGGTCGTGACGATGACGCCGATGATGATGGAGCCCCGGATGCCCCGGGCGTACAGCGCCAGCGTCACGAACAGGCCCAGCACCGACAGGAGGGCGATGGGGTCGGAGGCGAAGACGGGGCTGAACGTGACGAACGTCACGGGGTCGTTCGCGACGACGTGCATCTCGATGAGACCGATGATGGCGAGGAACAGCCCGATACCGGCCCCGACAGCGAGTTTCACCGGCTGGGGGAACAGCTTGATGATGGCTTCACGGGCGCCGACGGCGGTCAGGAGGACGAAGACGATGCCCTCGACGACGACGGCCGCGAGCGCCGTGTTCCACGGCACACCCAGCCCGAGGACGACCGTGAACGCGAAGAAGGCGTTCAGTCCCAGCCCGGGCGCCTGCCCGAACGGTCTGTTGGCGTAGAACGCCATCACCAGCGTCGCCACCGCGGCCGAGATGAGCGTGACGACGGCGATGAGCTGCTGTGCCTCGGGGATGGACAGGCCCAGATCCGGCCCCGGACCGTTCACGATCGCGGGTGCGAGGATCGCCGGGTTCACGACGACGATGTAGCTCATCGTCAGGAACGTCGTGATGCCGGCGACCAGCTCGGTCTCCAGGTCGGTGTCGTACTCGTCGAAGCCGAAGAAGTCGGCCAGCGTCTCGCGTACCATTACGCGTGCCGACGCGAGTAGGGGGCACTTAACGGTTTTTCAATCGAACCACCCAACCGTCCGGTTCCGTTCGCGTTCGCCGGTCGAACGGCTGCAAGCGTCGTGATTCGGTGCCGATATCGGCACTCGCGCCGAGTCAGTCCTCGGGCTCGACGTCGGCGTCCGCGTCGGCCAGCAGGTCCGATGCGGTCAGCAGCGACTCCAGTTCGATGTCGTGCTCGGCGAGGTTCTCGCGGGCACCCTCCTCGCGGTCCACGACCACGAGGACGCGGTCCACGACCGCACCGGCCTCCCGCAGCGCCTCCACCGCGTCGATGGCCGACTGGCCCGTCGTGGCGATGTCCTCCAGCACGACGACCTCCTCGCCGTCCTCGAAGCGGCCCTCGATGCGGTTGCCGGTGCCGTACTCCTTGGCGGCCTTCCGGACGATGACGTACGGGTTGCCGGTGGCGACGCTCGTGGCCGCGACGAGCGGGACCGCGCCGAGCGCGACGCCCGCCAGCTTGGTGTCGCCCACGCGCCGAGCGAAGGCGTCAGCGATGAGTTCGAGGCAGTCGGGGCTGGTCTCGAACAGGTACTTGTCGACGTAGTACTCCGACGTGCCGCCGTGCGAGAGCTCGAACTCGCCGAACTTCACCGCGTCCGCGGCGCGAAGGGCCGCGACGAGGTCGTCGCGCTCCGTGTCGGTCATGTGTGGGGGTGTGGGTGGTGGTGGGTTAAGCGGCCCGGAAGCGGGTCACCGCCTCCGGTGTCACTCCCGGAGCGCGTAGAACGCGCCGACCGCCACCAGCACCACCGCCGCGCCCCCGAACGCGAGCGCGCGCAGTCCCGAGCGGGCGCCCGCGCCTGGCGTGACTCCCTCACCGTCGGAGGCGTTCACCCCGAAGGCGCCGAGCAGGCGCTCCTCCTGCGTCGGCGCGAACTCGAGGATGGCCGCCGCGCAGTCGCCCACCTGCCCCTGGTCGAAGGCGGCGCTGTCGGTCAGCGTCACGCTCCGGTTGGCAGCGAACGAGGCGGCCGCCGGACCGCCGGGTTCGTCGCCCAGCGCGACCCGCTCGGCGTCGTAGGGCTGCCACGGGGCGTACACCTCCCAGACCACTCGACCGGCGGGCGTGACCTCCAGCACGCGGTGGCCCCGGCGGTCCACGACCAGCGTGTTCCCGTTCGGGAGCCGGTCGGCGTCGCGGGGCTCGTTCAGCCCGCCGCCGACGAGTTCCCAGGTCAGCGTCCAGTTCTCGCCGCCCGGACTCGACGGCTCGGAGGCGCCGGGCGTGTGGGTGTACTCGACGACGCGGTCGTTGCGGCCGTCGGCGACGAGGATCGCCGGGCGGCCGTCGGCCGTCCGGAGCAACTGCGGGTTCGAGGGGTAGTGCAGCGTCCGGACGGCGTCGTCGCGCCCGAGTCGGAGGTCGACGGCACCGGTCGAGCGGTTCACCACGAGCACCTGGTCGAAGTTACGCGCCGAGGCGAGATACCGCCCCCGCCCGACCCGGTCGACGTCGTTGACGTGAACCCAGTCGCGGGGATAGGGCCCGCCCCCGGCGCGGGGGAACTCGCCGTCGCGCTCGAACGACCAGTTCCAGTCGACTGCACCGGAGCGGGGGTCGTAGACGAGCAGCCCCTCGCTCCCGGGCGTGGCGTCGGCGACGAGCAGCTTCCCGTTCGGGAGCCGGTCGATGTCGGTGGCGCTGGTCACGTTCGGCTCGCGGGCGAACCGCTCGACACGGACCCGCTCGCCGGTGGCCGGGTCGAGCGTCTCGGCGATGGCGACGCCCGGCTCCGTCGAGGTCAGCAACAGCTCGCCCGAGGGGAGCGGGTCGACGTCGTACGCCCAGAACCGCCCCCGGGCGGTCGCGTTGTACGCGTACTCGAAGCCGCCCCGTGGGCCGAACCCGACGGCGAGCGCGGGCCGCTTGACGTACCGGCCGCCGTCGAAGGCGATGCCCTGGATGGAGACGACGGTGGTCCCGTTCGGCACCCGCTCCAGCCGCCCGACGCATGGGTTCGCGACCGTCGTGTTCTCCTGGATCGCCGCCGGTGTCGCGGCACCTGGACCCGAAACGGTCCCCCCGGCGGCCGGGCCGACCAGGGTCCCCGCGAGGACGGCCAGCACGAGCAGCGACACGACAGCACCACGGGGCTGCACGGCCGCCCCTGGTCGGCGCTCCGGCTTGAGCCTTCGGCTCCCGGGGGCTACTCGCCGCCGGGGCGAGTCCCCGTTGCCGTCCCGCTGTGCTCGCCACCGCCATGGGTCGCGCCGCCGTCGTCGCCGGTCGTGCCATCGGCGGTATCAGCATCCCCGGCATCGGTCGTGCCACCGTCGCCCGACCGGGAGGTGGTCTCGGTCCCGCGGACTGGAGGGACCGCGAGTTCGACCCGCTGGCTCTCACCGTCGGCACGGAACGCGGCCGTGACGACCTCGGCACCCTCGTACGCGAGAATCGGCGGCACGTCCGCGTAGGTCGCGGTGCCGCCCGCCGGCACGTCGAGCGCGACCGCGCTGCTGGCGTCGTGGATCGCCTCGAAGGAGACCCACATCTGGAAGCGTGCGTCCCGGGCACCCTCGTTGGCGACCGTCAGGTCGAGCGCGACGTCGTCCTCGGCCGTCCGCCGGGTCGACAGCTCCTCGACCCGGAATGCGGGTTCGGCCGCCAGCGTCGACAGCAGCGACTCCCCCAGCGGCCACCGAACGGTGGTGTCGCCCACGCGCCACCACACGGACGCACGCTCGTGGGACACAGCGGGGAACGGGATGGCGAGGCGTCGCTGCTCCCACTCCGGCGGTGCCCGCGGGCCGCCGGGGTCGTCCCCTTCGACGACCAGTATCGGGTCGCCGTCGACCGGCTCGCCGTCGACGGCCCCGCCGAGGTGGAGGTCCCGGGCGTGCTCGGGCACCGGGCCGCGAGCCGTCACGTCCACGACGAGGAACTGGCCGTCGCGGACGCGCAGGCTCTGCCAGGCGCCCGCGTCGTGCATCACGGTCGGGCGGACCCGTGGGTTCGCCACCGTGAGCGACTGCTTGTCGACCACGGCGCTCTCGCCCATCGCGACCCGACGGTCGTCGGAGGCTGGGGAGTCGGTCGGCGACCCGCCGGGTGACGCGTCGGGCGACTCGTTCGGCTGGCCGTCACCGTCGCCGGTCGGGAGCCGATCCGTACAGCCGGCCAGCGCAGCACCGCCGGCACCGAGCAGCGAGAGGAGGGCTCGTCGGTCCATATCCGAACAGGGCACGGGACGGATAACTGTCTCCGGGAGACTCAAACAGGCGCTTGAGCGACAGCTGGAAGCGGAGATATCTCCGAGATAACATCTCAAAGCGCATGATCAACACACAATATTTGGGTTAAAATAGGAAATCAACGAGGAGATGGGAAACGTCGATCACTCCGAGTCGGCGAACCGGCCGAGCCCGGTCTGCCGCCGCCGCTCGCCCGCATCGGGGTCCCAGGCCGTCGCGTCGGCGCGGGCCGACGCGGCGTCGACGGGGGGCGCTGCACCCGAAACGAACCCCCCGCACGCCGGGCCACACTCGCCCGCCGGGTCGACGACCCGACCCTTCCACGGACAGTCCGGAAGCGGCCCCGTCCCGCCGCGCTCGCCGACCTCGATGCGGGCGCAGTCGGGCCACGCCTCGGCGGCGGGGCGCCAGCCCTTTCCGAAGGCGCGCTCGGCGAGGCGCCGGCGCGCCCGGCGCTTCTCGGCGGGCGACACGACCGCGATGTCGGTGCGGCCGGGGTGCTCGTCGAGGGGCTCGACGCCCCACTCGACGTCGAGCGGCGTCGGCTCCCGCACCACCTCGCGCTCGCCCGTGTCGGGGGCGAACCGCCAGACGCCGACGGCGTCGGGGATGCGGTTCAGGTGCGCGCCGGTGACGTGCGAGGCCGTCGCCAGTACGGCCTCGTCCAGCAGTCCGAGCGAGACGTCCGTCCGCAACTGTCGTTCGAGGTCGCCCGGCCGGCCGAGGTCGGGCTTGTTCTCGATGCCGCGCAGGCGGCCGCACCAGCGCTCGGGGTAGCGCCCCGTCGCCCGCACCAGGTCGCGGCCGTTCCGGCGCTCGCGTTCGAGGTAGCCCGCGTCGACCGCCGCGTCGACGATGCCCTCCACGCGGTCCGGATGCACGTCGAGCGCCCGCCGCGGGTCCCGCGCGGTGCCGGGGCCGATGTCGCTCTCGAGGACCGGCGCCGGAATCGTCCCCGAACAGAGCGAGACGCGCTCGTCGAACCGCGGGCCCGGCAGGAGTTCGACCACGTCCATCACGCGCGAGCCGTGGCAGGAGGCGCCGAGCTGCCGAGCGAGGAGACCCTCTGTCTCGGACTCGTAGTGGGCACAGAGGGCCAGTTCGAAGGCGTACTCGCGCACAGAGGGACGTGGGGCGGCGCGGGCTTAAGCGGCGCGTCGGGCAGGTGGTCGGGGAACGACGATCGCAGCGGGCGGACGAGCTCGGGTGGCAGTCGGAAGCCGACGAGCAGGCGCTCGACACCTGCCCCGAACCCCGGACGTGGGTCAGCAGTGATCCGTGCCAGGGACGCACAGGTATTTGGATTCGCACGCCAACGTCCCGGGTGTGTGGGGGAATCCAAGCCGACGACGGGTACTGTCAGTGGCGGGTACGACACTCGGGGTGGCCGCCGTCCCCGGAGCCGTCACGGGTCGACGGGCCTCCGACGGGCTCGTCTACGCCGCCTCCGAGACCGGTGAGCTGGCCGCGTTCTCCGTGGCCACCGGGGAGAAACAGTGGAGCTACGAGTTCCCGAACAACCCCGACCTGATCGCACAGAAAGGGGGGCCGCCACTGGTCTGGAACGGGACGGTGTATCTCGGCGCCCAGGAACTGCACGCCGTCGATGCCGCGACCGGTGAACGGGAGTGGGTGTTCGAGGGGAGACAGCGGCTCAAGACCAGCGCCGTGTGGCCACCGACCGTCCACGACGGAACGGTCTACGTCGTGCAGAACACGGGGGGACAGACCGCGTTGCGGGAGGAGGGCGACCTCGAAGACCAAGGTTCGGTGCCCCTGTACGCGCTCGATGCCGAGACGGGCGAGCGCGAGTGGCGGACGGAGAGCCCGATGCTCACGGGGCACTGCCAGGCGCCGCTGGTGTACGACGGGACCGTGTTCGTACTCGGGTATCATGCACTGGGTGGGGCGCTATCGGCCTACGACGCGGCGACCGGCGCACAGTCGTGGGGCAAGGTGTCCCCGTACGGCGACCTCCCGATCGACCTCCCTCAGTACGGACCCGTCGAGGTGGACGGAATCATCTACATCATGGGTGGCCGGGGCGGACTCCCCGGATTCGACCCGGAGACCGGCGAAACCGTCAGTCGGGGTGGGGCGAACGGCAGACTCGCGGCGACGCCGTACGCACCCACGCGGGGGAAACTGTCAGCGTTCGGGAGCACACTGCTCTCGGCGTCGGGGAGCACGCTGGATCGGTTCATGCCGGCCCGGGACGGCGAGCGCGTCCCGGGCACGACGAGAGGGGGGAACTACCCGTTCGACAACGTCGGGGAACTGGGGGGTGTGGACGACTCGTTCAGGCGGTCGGCGTTCGTGGTCGGGCGGCCGACGGCCACACGCCACCCGTATCTGGTGGTCGGGGCCCAGCGATGGAAGTTCGGCGTCGGCGCGGAACCGGAAGGCGACGCCCGCTTCCAGGCGACCTCGATGAATCCGACGATCCCGGACCCGGACCCGGAGTGGGTGTACAGCCAGCGGTTCCTCGTGAACCCGACGGTCGCGGGGCGAACCGTCTTCATCGGCGGGGAGGAGCTGACCGCGCTGGACCTCCAGGACGGGACGGTCCGGTGGTCCTCGGACGCCATCGACGGCCGCATCGTCACGGCACCGACCGTCGCAGCGAGCCCGGAAGGCGGCCACAGCATCGACGAGCGGATCCGGCACCAGACGCTGAACCACCACGACGAACTCGGCCCCCGCCCGGCGAACGTCCGGGTGGGCATCGGTCGGCTCTCCGCAGCCGGGGTCGCCCCCGCCGACGAGTACTGGTTCCCCGACGGAGGTATCGACCCGCCGAGCGCGCGCCTCAACAACGAGGTCCGGTACGTCGGGCGCGTCGATACCGACGGCCGGGTCGTCGTCCCACGGAGTGCCGTTGAGGCGTTCCAGGCCGAACACGACACGGTTCCTGGAGTCCTGATCCAGCTCCACAACACCGGAGCGGTGACGGCCGAGAAGTCCGTCGATGTCCGGGTCGGAGGGCGGACGCGCACGACGACGGTTCCGCTCCAGGGCTACGGGGCCGGGTTCCTGTGTCTGTTCGAGGAGCGGGCGGCGGTGCCCGGGTACGCCCAGCCGGGAATCGAGGCCGATTCGGCGCGGTCGTATCTCAGCAGTGCGGCACTCGTCGACATTCCGGGGGAGCAGCTGGTAACCGGCGGTCCGACCGAGCTGACGGTGTCGACGCCGGACCACGAGCGGACGATCCGGTTCGGGGACGGCGCCTCGAGTGCCACTCCCGAACCGACCGAATCCCGGACAGCCACCGGGTCCCCGACCGAACGAACGGGGCCGGAGGACGACCCGGAGCGGACGGCGTCCGACGCGGCCGGGCCCGGATTCGGGGTGGTGAGCGGACTCACCGCACTGGCGGCCGGCGGGTACGCCCGCTACGTCTCGAGAGCCCGGGACGACGGGGAGTGAGCGTCGCCCGGCACAGCAACCACGGCGTCCACAGCATCGGATACCGGATCTCTCCGGGCGGAGCCGCCGCTGACTGCGCCCGGGACACCGAGCGGGCCCCACCGCCCCCGCAACCACAACCCTTTGCCTGGACCCGCCGAACGCCCGCGCATGGAGAGTCTCAACGTGATGGCCGTCGAGCTGGTCGACGAGGCCATCGACTTCCGGGACGAACTCGCCATCGACACCCACGAGCTGGACAACGGGGCGACCGTCCTCGATTTCGGCGTGGAGGCGTACGGCGGCATCGAGGCCGGGCTCCTCCTCGCGGAGATCGCCACGGGCGGCCTCGCGACGGTGCAGGCCGACGCCTCCGGCACGGTCGAGGGCGCGACGGTTCCACACGTCGAGCTCACGTGCGACCACCCGGCGCTGGCGCTGCTCTGCTCGCAGAAGGCCGGCTGGGACGAGTTCCCCGACGGCTACGACGGGCTCGGGAGCGGCCCCGCCCGCGCACTCGTCGCCGAGGAGGAGGAGTTCCGCCAGACCGGCTTCCAGGACGCCGCTGACTTCGCCACCCTTCTGGTGGAGTCCGACACGCTCCCCGACGAGGCCGTGGCCGAGTCCGTCGCGGACCTCGCGGGCGTCGAGCCCGGCAGCGTCTTCCTCCCCACCTACCGGACGGGCTCCATCGCCGGGAGCGTCGCCACCGCCGCCCGCGCCGGGGAACTCGCCGTCTACCGTCTCTCGGAACTCGACTACGACCCGCTGGACGTGCTGACGGTGACCGCGCGGGCGCCGGTCGCACCGGTGGCGGGCGACGAGGCCACCGCGATGGCCCGGACGAACGACGCGCTGGCGTACGGCGCGAGCGTCCACCTGACGGTCGATCGGGACTTCGACCGCTTCGACGAGGTCCCCTCGACCGCGGCCGAGGAGTACGGCACCCCGTTCGAGCAGTTCTTCGACGACGTGGACTGGAACCTCGGCTCGATCCCGCGCGAGGTGTTCGCCCCGGCGCAGGTGACCATCGACGTGCTGGGCGGTCCCACGCACGCCGCCGGCGCGACCGACGAGTCGCTGCTGGCCGAGAGCTTCGGCCTCGACTGATGCGGTTCAAGGTCGTCCCCCGACTGCCCGACGCGGTGCGTGAGGAGCCCGGGGTGGCGCTGGACCTGCTCGCCCGGGCGCGCGATGCCGTCCCGCTGGTCCCGAAATCCGAGGACGACTGCTGTATGCGCGTCGTGAACGCCGGCGTCGTGGGCGCACGCGACGACGCCAGCGAGTGGCTCACCTTCGCGCGGGCGCTCGACCTCGTCGCCGAGACCGACCGGGGCTACCACCGCGTCCGGGACGCGCCGGACCCGACCGACGCGGACGGGCGGGCGGCGCTGGCCGACCGCTTCCGCGAGCGGGTCTTCGGCACCGAGGAGCTGCTGGCAGCGCTCGCTGCAGCCGACGACGGGCTCACCGCCGACGCCGCCTTCGAGCGGTTCCGCGACCGCATCCCGAACTGGGAGCGCCGGCGCCACACCGACCCCGAGGAGGTGTGGCGCGACCGCGTCGAGCGCCTGCTGGACTGGGCGGTCGTCCTCGGACAGGTGCGGTGGGACGGCGAGCGATACCGGGCGGCCTGAGTGCGGGGCAGGTGCGGGCGGCCGCGCGGACCCTCGTGCTACGGCGCGTACGTGCCCGTCAGCTTCGTCTCGGCGACGACGTGGCCCGACATGGCCACCTTCAGGTCCTCCTTGTCGGCCGACGCCGGGAGGTCGAGCGTCGTATCGAGCGCGAACAGCCGGAAGCGGTAGGTGTGCTCGCGGTCCGGCGGCGCCGGGCCGCCGTAGCCCGTCTCGTCGAAGTCGTTGCTCCCCTCGGTGGCACCGTCGGCCCCCGGGTCCCACCCCTCGGGTAGCTCCGCGTCCGGGGGGACGTTCCAGACGAGCCAGTGGTCCCACACCTTGCCGGCCGGCTCGACCGCGTCGGGGTCATCCATCACGAGCGCCAGCGAGACGGCCCCGTCGGGGACGCCGGCGACGGTCAGTGGCGGCGAGATGTCCGCGGCGTCGCGGCCGTACTGCTCGGGGATCCGTTCGCCGTCGTCGAACGCCGGGCTGGAGAGGGTGAACTCGGACATGGGTATCGACCGGAACACCGGTCGCCCGGCTAGTTCGGCGAGCGCGGTCAAAAAGATTCGCCGCGGGCCGTCATCGAGGGCTCGTGCATCGGTCCCCGCGCCGGCTCCCGACCGGTCGCCGGACTACTCCTCGGACGCTGTCGCACCCGGCCGCGCGTCCGGGGCCGGCAGGTCGACCTCGGGTTCGAGAAACCGGGCCGCTGCACCCCGGAACAGCGCGTCGAACGCCTCCGCCGAGAGGTCGCGTGCGAGCAGTCCCTCGTACTCCCGGGCGTACGCGTGGGGCATGTTCGGGAAGTCCGAGCCGTACATGACCTGCCCGGCGAGGTCCTCGAAGACGGCATCCGGTATCGTCGCTGGGTCGAAGTCGACGTAGTCGTCGACGACCGTCGCCATCGCGAAGCAGGTGTCGAGGAAGACCCGGTCGTGGTCGCGCGCGAGGTCGACGAACGCCTCGTGCTCGAACGTGCCCATGTGCGCCGCACAGGAACGGACATCCGGGTACGACGCGACGAACGGCTCGTACCGGTCGATGCCGACGTGCGGCGAGTCCTCGAACATGGGCGCCGTACCGGCGTGGAACAGGACCGGACGGTCGTACTCGGCACAGAGTTCGTATGCGGGCGCGAGCCGCTCGTCGTCGGGGGCCACCTCCTGCACCGGGCACTGGAACTTCAGCCCGCGGATGCCCGCCTCGAACGCGTCCCGGACGACCGCGCGCACGTCGTCCTCGGGGTGGACGGTCCCGAACGGGATACACATCGACGAGTCGGCGGCGGCCGCGACGAGCCAGTCGTTCAGGTCTCCGGCGATACCCGCGCGGTGGGCGTACGGAAGGGCGACGTAGCGTGCGACACCGTGGCGCCGGAGCTCCGCCTCGATGGTGTCCGTGTCGGCCCCGTGGGGGAACTCCCAGCCGGCCTCCTCGTTGAGAGCCCCGCGGATGGCGCCCATCAGCCGCTCGGGCATCAGATGGACGTGTGCGTCGACGGCGGGCGCGAACGGTGCGCCCGGCCCGGGCCCTGAACGCTCGGTCATGTCGCGGGGCTTCGAAGGGAGCGGACAAACCCCTTCCGGCGACCACCCGTGCCGTGAGGTCGCATCGGCTCTCAACGCCGTTCCGGCGCGGTCACGTGGGCCAGCAGTTCGTGCTCGGTAGCGGCACGAGGGTCGTCGAGCAGCGCCGACGGGTCCTCGAACAGCCATCCCAGCACGCGCTCGGACCAGCGGGCGACGGGGTTGTCACTCGCCTCGTACGCGTCGATGACCCGGTCCATGTCCGCGGCCTCCATGTACCACAGCAGCCCGTATCCCTCGGCGGCCCGGTCGAGGAACAGCGTCTCCGTCCACATGGCCTCCTCGTCCAGCACCTCGCCGGAGGCGGCGACGAGCCGTCGCTCGACGGCCGTCCCACGGAACAGCCCGATGGCCCCCGCAAGCAGGCGCGCGAGCCACGTGCCGAGACCGGGCGCGATACCGACCCGGACCAGCACCACGTCCGGGCTCTCCGGCCGAGGTGGGCGCGCGGGGTTCAGCGCGTGGACGACCCGCTCGTCGCGACCGTAGTGGCTGGCCGGGGCAGCCAGGAGCCGCCCCGGCGGGTCGAACAGGGGGCTCCGCCGAGCGAGTGCCGCGGGGTCCGTCCACGAGGCCTCGTCCTCGACCTCGACGTACCAGACGAGTTCACCGCCGGTCCCGTCGCCGGCCGGGCCCCCCTCGCGGCAGAACAGGCTCGCCGTGACGACACCCGGGCCCGGGAGGAGCCACCCCGGGTCGGCGTCGTCACCCACCATCCCGTCGAGTCGCTCCCGGACGGTCGCCAGCACGCCGGGCGCCAGTGGCTGTCGGAGGAGGAACGCCGACGTCCGGGTGAGCGCCGCCGGGTCGTGGGTGTCGGAAGCTCCCCGGGCCCCCCCGTCGTCCGCCGCCCGGTTCGCCGCCGTTCCGGTGTCGTCCATGCACGACGTTCGTGGTCCGAGGGACATGTCGGTTCGGGGGCGGCGGGGCGCCCGAACCTACTTGGGCGACCCGGTCGCAGCGACGACCATGACCGACGACTGCATCTTCTGTGCCATCGTGGCCGGCGACATCCCCTCGCGGACCGTCTACGAGAGCGAGAACGTCCTGGCGTTCCTCGACGCGAACCCGCTCGCGCCGGGGCACACACTCGTCATCCCGAAGGCCCACCACGAGCGGCTGAACGACCTCGACGACGGGCTCGCCGGCGAGGTCCTCGGGACGCTGAACGCGCTCGTCCCGGTGGTCGAGGACGCCGTCGACGCCCCCGCCTCGACGGTCGCGTTCAACAACGGGGCCGAGGCCGGCCAGGAGGTGCCCCACGTCCACGGCCACATCGTCCCGCGCTTCGAGGACGACGGCGGTGGCCCCATCCACGCCGTCGCCGGGTCGCGCCCGGACCTCTCCGACGAGGAACTCGACGACATCGCCGAGCGCATCCGGGAGCGGGAGTAGCAGCCGCGGAAGATATTTACTCGGAAGCGGATTCCCAGTAGCGCAACCGTTATGTGCTGACGAGGGGAACCCGCAGGCATGACCGGCGACGCACCGTCCCCGGGAGGCGCGGACCCGCTCTCGCTGGGCGGGGTCGTCCCACCCGTCGTGACGGCCTTCGAGGCGGACGAGTCGCTGGACCCGGAGGGAACGGCGGCCCACGCCGAGTTCGTCGTCGACGGGGGCGCGAGCGCCGTCTTCCCGCTCGGAACGAACGGCGAGGCGCCCTTGCTGACCGCCGAGGAGCGCGACGAGGTGGTGGCGACGGTGGTCGACGCCGTCGGCGACCGCGTCCCCGTCATCGCGGGTGTGGGCGCGCCGAGCACGGGCGAGACGGTCGCGCGGGCCGAGGCCGCCGCGGCCGCCGGCGCCGACGGAGTGGTCGTCGTCACCCCCTACTACTACCCGCTGGACGGGCCGGCCGCGGTGGAGCACTACCGCGCGGTGATCGAGGCGGTCGACCGGCCGGTGTACGTCTACCACATCCCGGGCCGGACCGGGAACGCCCTGTCGCTGGAGACGCTCGACGCGCTCGCCGAGGCCGGCATCGCGGGCGTGAAGGACTCAAGCAAGGACGTACCGTGGCTGGGGCAGGCTGTCGACGACCACCCCGAACTCACGTTCCTCGTGGGGTCGGACTCGCTGCTGGTTCCGGGGCTCGATGCCGGCTGCGCCGGCCTGGTGAGCGCCGTCGCGAACGTCTTCCCCGAACTGGTCGTGGACCTGTACGAGGCGTACGACGCGGGCAACCGCGAGCGGGCCCGCCAGCTGCAGTCGACGGTGTACGACGTGCGCACGGCGCTGAAGCGGGGCCCGTACATGGCGGGCGTGAAGACGGCGCTCTCGCTGCGCGACGGGCCGGACGTCGGACCGCTGCGGCGGCCCCTGCGGCGGATGGACGCCGACGAACAGGCAGCCCTGGAGACGACGCTGGAGGAGCTGGGACTCCCGTGAGACGACACCGACCGGCCCGGCCGCCCGCGGCGACCGAATCCGGGCGGCTCGGCCGCCGTCGCAAAGACTTACCGCGGTTCGAGGTGCATCCGCGACCATGACCCGGGACTACGGTGGGCTCCGCGACCCGAACGCGGAGTACACGATGCGGAAGCTGTCGGCGGAGGCGATGGGCGTCACCGCGAAGCGCGGCGGGGGTCGTGACGTCGAGATCACGGACATCCAGACGACGATGGTCGACGGCAACTTCCCGTGGACCCTCGTGCGCGTCTACACCGACGCCGGTATCGTCGGCACGGGGGAGGCCTACTGGGGCGCAGGAGTCCCGGAGCTGATCGACCGGATGACGCCGTTCCTCGTCGGAGAGAACCCCCTCGACATCGACCGGCTGTACGAGCATCTCGTCCAGAAGACCTCCGGCGAGGGCTCCGTCGAGGGCGTGACGGTCACCGCCATCGCGGGCATCGAGGTGGCGCTGCACGACCTCGCCGGTCGCATCCTCGAGCTGCCGGCCTACCAGCTGCTCGGGGGGAAGTACCGCGACGAGGTCCGGGTCTACTGCGACTGCCACACGGCCGCCGAGGCCGACCCCGAGGCCTGCGCCGACGAGGCCGAGCGCGTGGTCGAGGAGCTGGGCTACGACGCGCTGAAGTTCGACCTGGACGTGCCGAGCGGCCACGAGATCGACCGGGCGAACCGCCACCTCCGGCCGGGCGAGGTCCGACACAAGGCCGACATCGTCGAGCGGGTCACCGAGCGGGTCCGGAATCGTGCGGACGTGGCGTTCGACTGCCACTGGTCGTTCGGCGCCAACAGCGCCGAGCGGCTGGCCGGCGCCATCGAGGAGCACGACGTCTGGTGGCTGGAGGACCCCGTGCCGCCGGAGAACATCGACGTGCAGGAGCGGGTCACGCGCTCGACACTGACCCCCATCGCGGCCGGCGAGAACCGCTATCGTGTGACCGAACTCCGGCGCCTCGTCGAGGACGGGGCCGTCGACATCGTGGCGCCGGATATGCCGAAGATGGGCGGGATGCGCGAGACGGTGAAGGTGGCGAACGTCGCCGACCAGCACTACGTCCCGGTCGCGATGCACAACGTCGCCTCGCCGGTCGGAACGGTGGCGGGCGCCCACGTGGCCGCCGCCATCCCGAACGCGCTGGCCCTGGAGTACCACTCCTACGAGCTGGACTGGTGGGCCGACCTCGTCTCGGAACCGGTCATCGAAGACGGTCGGATCACCGTCCCCGAGGACCCGGGCCTCGGCGTCACGCTGGACCTGGACACCGTCGCCGAGCACATGGTCGAGGGGGAGACGCTGTTCGATCCCGAGTAGATTACTCGATAATCCCCCACACTCACCACTGATACACCCTTCTACAGCAATAGTAGGAGATCAGGCAACTAGATTCGCGAAGGGCGTGGAAATCGCTATCCAGCCCCGGGCGGTGTCCGTCACGTGTGCCGGACCAGCCGGAGCCGGTCGCCCGGGGCGACCGTGGACCGCGCCGAGAGCGATTCCGAACCGACCGCCGACTCGCGGATGGCCTCCGTGTCCGCCGAGAGCCGTTCCGGCCCGAACTCCACGGCCAGCGACTCGACGACCTCCGCGACGGTCGCCTCGCCATCGATGGAGACGTAGGCACCGTTCGTACCGACCCGCTCCGTGAGCCCCTCCGAGAACGTGACCTCGACTGTCATGGCCGACACGATGGTCCGGAGTGACTAAAAGTTTACTCGAAATCGAGTTTCGAACGCTGCGCCATCGGTACGGTTGGAGCAGCGACGAGCGGGGCATTCCCCCGACGACCGGTTCGCACCCGCCAGCCGGAGGAATCACGGCGACGACCGCTAGATTTTATCCGATATCGGGCAGCAACGAGCGGTATGTCCGACCGCGAGGGGACGGAGCGAGGGCTGGACGGGGACGCGACCGCGCTGGCGCTGGTCGGCGCCGTCGGCGGGGCCGGGGCGACCCGGCTGACCGTCGAGGCCGGGGCCGCACTGGCACACGAGGGACGGGACGTGGCGCTGCTCGACGCGGCGTACGCCACACAGGGGCTGGCCGACCACTGCCCGGGCCGCATCGACCCGGACGTGACGGCCTGCGTGACCGAGGAGCGGCCGCTGGACGAGGGCCTGGTGACGCTCCCGTTCGACACGGACGGGCGCGTGGCGTGCCTGCCGGCGTACGCGCCGTTCGAGCGGCTGGCACGGGCGAAGGCGCCCGAGGCCGCCGGGCGGCTGGAGGGGCTCGTCGAACGGGCCACCGACCGGTTCGACGCCGTCCTGGTGGACACCCCACCGGTGGCGGCGAACCAGGCCGTCGCGGCCGTCACGACGGGCGACCGGGTGGTGCTGGTGACGCCGGACTCCCGGCGGGGGGCCGACGCGCTCCCGCGGGCGGCCGACCGGCTGCGCGACATCGGCGTCGTCCCGGACTGCGAGGTGGCCAACGCCGGGCCGGGCGGCACGGAGGGGACCGTCCAGCGGGCCGACGTGACCGTCCCCCCGAGCGAGGCGACGAGCCCCGACGCGGCGCCGGCGTACGGCGACGACGCCGCGTTCACGTCGGCCGTCGCGTCGGTACTGGAGAGGACCCTCGACATCGTGCCCGACCCCGACGACGGCGGCGGCCTGGGCGAGTACGTGCCCGGGCTCTCCGGGTAGCCGCCCGTCGGGACGCGGCGCGGCTCAGATGAGTTCGCGTGCGATGGTCCGGCGCTGGATCTCGTCGGTCCCCTCGAAGATACGCAGGACCCGCGCGGTGCGGTACTCGCGCTCGATGGGGGCGTCCTTCATGAAGCCGGCCCCGCCGTACACCTGCATCGCCACGTCGGCGGCGTGGTTGGCGAGTTCGGCGCCCCGGAGCTTGGCCATCGACTCCTCCATCCGGGCGCGCTCGCCGCTCTCGATCTTCCAGGCGGCGTACCGGTAGAGCTGGCGGACCTGCTGGACGTCCGTCGCGAGGTCGGCGAGCTGGAAGGAGACGCCCTGCCGGTGGCCGATGGGCTTGCCGAACGTCTCCCGGTCGCGGGCGTAGTCGACGGCGGTATCGAGGAGGAACTGTGCCGTGCCGACGGCGTTGGCGGCGATCTTGATTCGGCCGCCGCCGATCCAGCTCATCGCGGTGCCGAAGCCGTTGTCGACCTCCCCGAGGACGGCGTCCTCGCCGACGCGGGCGCCGTCGAACCGGAGCTGGGCCTGGCCGCCCGGCGTCAGGCCCATCGTCCGGTGGACCTTCTCGACCTCGTACTGGTCGGAATCGACGAGGAAGCAGGTGATGCCGCCGTAGTCGCCCTTCTCGCCCGACGTGCGCGCGAACACCATCGCGAAGTCGGCGTACGGCGCGTTCGTGATCCAGTACTTCTCGCCGTCGATGACCCACTCGTCGCCCTCCTTCTCGGCGGTCGTGTCCATGTAGTGCGGGTCCGACCCGTGGTCCGGCTCCGTGAGCGCGAAGCAGGTCGTTATCTCCCCCTGCATGAGGGGGTCGAGGTACTCCTCGCGTTGCTCCTCCGTACAGGCCAGCAGCACCTTCGTCGGGCCGCCCGCGCCGCCCGTGATGGCCGAGTGGAACCCCGGCGGCCGGTTCGCGAGGTGCTCGGCGACGATGGCCGACGTGACGAGGTCGACGCCGCCACCGCCGACCTCCTCGGGCATGTCCATCCCGTAGAACCCCGCCTCGACGGACTTCTTCCGGATCTCCTCGACGATCTCGCGGTACTCGGGCACCTGGTAGTGGTCCTCGTCGACGATGTGGCGCTGGTAGTCCTCGCCGAGGAACTCGGGGTGCTCGTTCTCCAGCGGCGCCACCTCCTGCTCGATGAAGTCGTCCAGCGCCTTCTTGATCTGTGTCGCCTCGGCCGGTTCGCTGAAGTCCATGCGGAGCGGTGACGTGGCACGCACAAAACCGTTCGCCCGTGTCAGCGAGGGCCGACTACAGGAACTCGTCGGTGTCGCTGCGCGTCTCGGCCAGCGGGTCGCCGCTCTCGACGGCCAGCGCCCCGTCCACGGCCTCGCGGGCCCCCGGAATCGGGTCGTGGGTCTCGACGTAGGCCGCGAGCGCGAAGTCGACCTCGTCCCCACCGGCGAGTTCGACCGCCTCGGTGCGGGGGAGCCGGGCGTCCAGCCAGTCACGGACGATCTCGCGGCCGGTCGGGCCGAGGGGCTGGACGGGCTCGCCGAGCCGGTGGAGCGCCTTCGCACCCGTGACGGGAGCAACGCCGGCCTCGCGGGCCGCGGCGCCGACGCTCGCGCCCGCGGCGTACTCGGTTGCGAGCGTGGCCGCCGCCTCGGGCGTGCAGGGGAGCCGGTCGGCGAACTCGGCGAGCCGCTCGGCCAGCGGCGCGTCCGTGTCGTCGACGGCCGCGACGCCGCGCTCCTCCTGCTCGGCGGTCACCTCCAGCCCCGCGGCGATGTCCGAGAGCGTCACGGGCGAGGCTTGCCGACCGACCACCGTTAAATTTTGTTCCCGAGGCCGAGGAATCGACCGCCGCCCAGGGAACTACCTACCGGTCACCGGTTGGTAGTTCACGTCCGCTCGCCGGCGAACGCGGCGCTCGCGCTCCTTTTTGAAGGGGAATCGCGCCGAAGCTTCGCACATGAGCACGACGGCGAACACGTGCCCGGAGTGCGACGGCCGACTGCACAGCGAGGGAACCGAGACGGTCTGCGGGGAGTGTGGCCTCATCGTGGACGAGGACGCCATCGACCGCGGCCCCGAGTGGCGCAGCTTCGCGGACGACGACACCGACCCCCGACGGACCGGGGCGCCGCTGACCCGGAGCCGGCACGACCGCGGCCTCTCGACCGAGATCGGCCGCTCGACGCGGCTGAAGGGCCGCAAGCGACGGCGCGTCGCCCGGATGCGCAAGCATCACAAGCGCGCCTCGGTCGGGGACAAGGCCGACCGGAACCAGGTGTACGGGTTCACGGAGATCCGGCGCCTCGTCGGGCAGCTCGAACTCCCCGAGAGCGTGCGCGACCGCGCCTGCGTCCTGTTCGAGTCCGCACAGGACGCCGGCCTGCTGCAGGGCCGCTCCATCGAGGGGTTCGCGGCCGCCGTCACCTACGCCACCTGCCGGACGGCGTCGGTCTCGCGGACCCGCACCGAGATCGTCGACGCCGCCCGCGCGGACGCGGGCGAACTCGCGGCCGCCTACGACGCGCTCAACCGCGAGCTCGGGCTACCGACGGGTCCCATCGACCCGACGGAGTACCTCGCCCGCTTCGCCTCGAAACTGGACCTCCCGAACGCCGTCGAGCGGCGGGCCCGCGCGCTGGCGGAGGCGGGAGCCGACGCGGGGCTCGTCAACGGGCGCAACCCGAGCGGGTTCGCCGGCGGCTGCCTCTACGCGGCCGCCCGCGAGCACGACCACGACCTCACCCAGCGCGAGGCCGCCGAGGTCGCCGACGTGACGCCGGTGACGCTCCGGACGGCCTACCGGGACGTGCGCGAACTGGACGTCGATGTCCGGAACGAGGAGGCAGCCGGAGCCGCGGTCGATGCCGCGCCGGCCGACGACTGACACCGCCCGACAGCCGCCATCGGCCGGCGGTCAGCCGAGGACCACGACCGCCCCCGCCTCCCGCTCGATCCGACGCGCGAGAACCGCACGCTCGACACGGGTGAGCGGTCCGCCCCACCCGACGACGGGAACCCCCTCCCGGGACCGGAACGCCTCCACCACGGTCGCTCGACCCGCGAGCACGTCGCTGCCGTCGGGTCCCCGCCCCGCCGCGGTGACTGCCACCAGCCCGGTCGCATCGAGGACGACACCGTCGAGCGCCGCGGCGAGGGCGAGCGGTCGGGGGGCGTGGGCGTCGGCGCCGCTCCCGGTCCCGACCTCGATTCTCACGACCCGCCGGACGGCCGCCCACCAGCCGCGGCGAGCCGCCCCTCCAGTTCGGCCGCGCGTCGCTCCAGCGCCGACAGCGTCTCCCGGTCCACCACGACCGTCGCGTGCCCCGGCGACAGGTCACGCCGCCCGTCCTCGAGTGCCTCGACGCGCCGCTCCAGCGCCGAGAGCCACGCCGCGACCGCCGGCGGCAACGCGATGCCGGCGCCGTCCGGGCGGACCGCCTCCCCGTCATCCGCCTCATCGCGGTGCTCGTCCGGCAGCTGCGGTGCGGGAACGGTCGGTGCCTCGGCCGCGCCCCCCTCGTCCGTGGCCCCGATTCGCCGCCCGGCTCTCCCCTCCGTGTCACCCCCGTCCACCTCGCCGTCCCCCCGCTCGACCACCTCGTGTGCGAGTTCGACCGGGCGTTCCCGCGGGGCCGCGTGACTGGCGTACCCCAGCGCGGCGCGCTCGCCGGGCGAGAGCGTACAGGTCGCCGTCCCGTCGGTCCACGCTGGGCCCAGCGTGTCGGCCGGTGGCGCCCGGACGGGCCCAGCAAGCCGGTTCGTCACGCGGACGCGGCGGCGGTCGGTGGTGTCGTTGTGGACGATGCACTCGACGAGCGTGAGCCCGCCGCGCCGGTCGACCTCGCACTCAAGCGTCGGCATGGGGCCGCTGGTCCCGGCATGGTACGTGAAGTTACGTTCCGAGGGGGTTGGCGTGTTCGACTAGGCTTCTCCGTTCGATAGAGTGAGCGTACGAGTCTGGCAGGTGTTTCGCTGGGAACTCCTCCGCTGGCGACGGGAACAGGTTGGAAGCCCCTGGCCGCCCGATATTGCCTGTTCCACAGAGCGCACACACCGAGCCAGCACGATACGGACGCGACCTCGGGAAGCCGAACCGGGCGGGACTGAAAGGGGCCGGGCGCTCGGCGGGCCCCCGGCGAAGTAAGCACCACAGCGTATGCCCGGAACGGCGGGTGAGCGCCAGCGAACCCGCCGCAGGCCCGGACCGCGAGGAGCGCAGCGAGCCGCGGGCCCCCGAGCGCCCGGGGGCTTTCAACAGGTTCCCGTCGCTGTTTCTGGGATCATCAGTCCAGTACGAGATGCCAGACTCGCACGCGATTTCTCACGAACCGACAGGCTTCAGCGCCCCTCGAACTCGGGCCGCTCGTCGCTCCCGAGCGCAGCCACCGCCCGCGCATGGTCAGCAGTATCGAGCGCGACCGCCTGCCGGAACGCCTCGTCCCGGAGCGCCGCGTCGAGGTCGGCCTCGGCCCCGTGCAGGAGCGCCTCCTTGATGCTCCGGAGCGCGACGGGCGGCCCCGCTGCGATGTCGGCGACCAGCTCGTCCGCGCGCTCGTCGAACGCGTCGTCGGGGACGGTCCGGGTCACGAGCCCCAGCTCGGCGGCGGTTGCGCCGTCGACGATACGCCCGGTCGTCGCGAGGTCCACGGCGGTCCCCCAGCCGACGCGCCGGGGGAGCGTGTACGAGAGCCCGCAGTCCAGCCCCAGGCCGAGGCGGACGTGCGAGAGGCCGATGCGGGCGCGCTCGCTGGCGAGCCGGATGTCGCAGGCGAGCGCGAATCCGGCCGCGTCGCCGATGGCCGGGCCATCGACCAGCGCGACGGTCGGGAGCGGGTGGGTGAGTATCTCGCGGGCGAGGGCCTGCTCGTTGGCCCGGATGGCCGCCACGCGCTCGGGGAGCGGGGCCTCGAGGTGGCCCGGGTCCAGCCCCTCGATGTCGAAGCCGGAAGAGAACGCGTCGCCCGCCCCGCGCAGGACGACACAGCGGGCGTCACCCTCGCGGGCGGCCCGGAACGCGTCGTGCATGGCGCGGTACTCCTCGCGCCGGAGCGGGTTGTCCCGCTCCGGGTCGTCCATCGTGACCGTGACGACGCCGTCGGCCGCCATGCTGGTGATGCGGTCGCTCATGCAGGACGGCCACGGCGGGCGAACCTATAACCCGCGGCCACTGCTGTCGTGTGGCATGGATTTCGCCACACCGGACGCGGTCCGGGACCTGCTCGACGACCTGGACGAGTTCATCGAGGCCGAGATCGAGCCGCTGGAGCGCGAGCACCCGGAGTTCTTCGACGAGCGCCGCGAGCACGCCCGGACGGACTGGGAGGCGGGCGGCGTCCCCGCGGCGGAGTGGGAGGCGCTGCTGGACGAGATGCGCGAGCGGGCCGACGACGCCGGCTTCTACCGCTACGCGCTGCCCGAGGAACTCGGCGGGCAGGACGGCTCGAACCTCGCGATGGCGATGGTCCGGGAGCACCTCGCCGAGCGGGGGCCCGGGCTCCACAACGTGCTCCAGCAGGAGGCCTCGGTCGTGGGCAACTTCCCCATCGCGAAGATGCTCCACCGGTTCGGCGACGAGGCCCAGCGCGACCTGTTGGAGGCCGTCATCACCCGCGAGACGCCGGTCGCGTTCGGCCTGACCGAGCCCGAGCACGGCAGCGACGCGACGTGGATGGAGACCACCGCCCGGAAGGAGGGCGACGAGTGGATCATCGACGGCGCGAAGCGGTGGAACAGCGGGATGCATCGCGCCGACTACGACCTCGTCTTCGCCCGGACCGACGGCGAGGACGGCGACGCCGCCGGCATCACCGCCTTCCTCGTCCCGACCGACGCCGACGGGCTGGAGATCGACTTCTTCTGGTGGACGTTCAACATGCCGACCGACCACGCCGAGGTGACGCTGGACGGCGTCCGGGTGCCCGACTCGGCCGTCGTCGGCGAGCGCGGGCGGGGGCTCGCGCTGGCGCAGTCGTTCCTCCACGAGAACCGCATCCGGCAGGCCGCCGCGTCGCTGGGCGCGGCGCAGTTCTGCATCGACGCCGCCGTCGACTACGCCCGCGAGCGGGAGACCTGGGGCGAACCGCTGTCGAGCCGCCAGGCCGTCCAGTTCCCGCTGGCCGAACTCCACACCGAGGCCGACATGCTCCGGAGCCACGTCCACCGGACGGCGTGGCTGCTGGACCGGGAGGGGGAGATGGTCACGGAGTCGCGCTCCTCGATCTCGGAGAAGGTGGCGATGGCCAACTGGACCGCCAACGACCTCGTCTGCCGGGCCGCCGACCGGGCGATGCAGGTCCACGGCGGCCTCGGCTACTCCCGCCACCAGCCGTTCGAGCACGTCTACCGCCACCACCGGCGCTACCGCATCACCGAGGGGACCGAGGAGATACAGAAGCGACGGGTCGCCGGGCACCTGTTCGGCTTCATCGGTGGCGATTGAATCCTCGAACGAACCCTACGTCACGAAATATCGATATAAACCACCAATCCCCGTATCTATCGAGTTATCTGCCCCGTCCCGCCCGAGCGGCGCGAGCAGTTGGACAGCGGCCGCGCGCCGCCGGCCGGGGGAGGAGCGTGCGAAGAGTTAACAGCCGACGACGGGAGGGGCCGCCATGGACGGCATCACCGTGGGCTGGCTGGCCGAGCGCAACGCACACAAGTTCCCCGAGAAGGAGGCCGTCGTGCAGCAGGGCCCGGACGGCCGCGAGGCGGCGGTGACCCACGCCGAGTTCGACGCCCGGACGAACCGGGTCGCGCGGGGCCTGCAGGCGCGGGGCCTGTCGCAGGGCGACACCGTGGCGGTCTACATGCAGAACAACGTCGAGACCCTGGAGACGTACCTGGGGGCGATGAAGGCCGGCGTCCTCCCGGTCCCCATCAACCACCGGTTCACCGCCGACGAGGTGGCGTACGTCCTGGCGGATTCGGACGCGGCCCTCCTCGTCTTCGACGACGACGCGCGCGAGGTGGTCGACGACCTCCAGGGGCGCGAGGGGACGCCCGACGACGCCCTCCACGTCGGCGCGACGACGCCGGCGTACGCCGAGGACTACGCGACCTGGCGCGAGGCCAACGACGGCGACCACTTCGACATCGTCCCCGGGCAACTGGACGACGCGACGCTGATGTACACCTCCGGGACGACCGGGCGACCCAAGGGCTGCATCCTCACCCACGACAACCTGGTGATGCAGGCGACCAACGCCGCCATCGAGCGCGGCATCGACGACCAGGCGGTGGCCGTCGACGGGCGGTCGCTGGTGGTGACGCCGCTGTTCCACATCGCCGCGTTCGGCCTGTTCCTCAACGCGTTCTACGTCTCCGCGACGACGGTGCTGCTGGCCGACTTCGTCCCGGAGCGGGTGCTGTCGGTGCTCGAGGCGGAGTCGGTCACGGAGGTGTTCTTCGTCCCGATGATGGCGCGGGCGCTGCTGAACGTCCCCGACTTCGGCGCGTACGACCTCTCGGCGCTCGACGACGTCGCCATCGGCGCCGCCCCCTCCGGCCGGGAGCTGAAGGCCACCATCCGCGAGCGGTTCGATGCCGACCTCTCGGAGGCGTTCGGGCAGACGGAGATGTCGCCGACGACGACGATGCTCCACCCCAGCGAGGTGATGGCGAAACCCGACGCCGTCGGCCGGCCGCTGCTGAACGTCATGACGAAGGTGGTCGACCCGGAGACGGGCGAGCCGGTCGGCCCCGGGGAGATCGGCCGCATCTGCTACAAGGGCCCCACCCGGATGCGGGGCTACTACGGGATGCCCGAACGGACCGACGAGGTCATCGACGAGCGGGGCTGGTTCCATTCGGGCGACCTCGTCCGGCAGGACGAGGACGGGTTCCTGGAGTTCGTCGGCCGGACGGACGACATGATCATCACGGGCGGGGAGAACGTCTATCCGGCCGAGATCGAGGAGGTGCTCCACGAGCACGAGGCCGTCGACGAGGTGGCGGTCGTCGGCGCCCCGGACGAGACCTACGGCGAGCGCATCAAGGCCGCCATCGTCCTCCACGAGGGCGCCGACCTGACCGCCGAGGACGTGCAGTCGTACGTCGGCGGGCGGCTGGCGGGCTTCAAGAAGCCGCGCGAGGTCGTCTTCCTCGACTCGCTCCCGCGCAACCCGACGGGGAAGGTGCTCAAGGGCGAGGTGGAGACGGTCGACGGGACCGTCCTCCCGCCCGAGCGCGAGTGACGACCCCACCCGGGACCGCCGCACGACCCTACCCCGCCGGGTGACGACGCGTCGCCCCTCGGCCGCGGAGCGGGCGGGCTTCCGGCCGCCCCCGGGCGAACGCTTATTCAACACCCACCACACGCCCGTAGTATGTCGACCGACGATGGACTGGACGACCGTCCAGTCGACGAGGTGACCATCGACAGCATGCTGCGGGCCAGGGGGGAGAAGATACCTGACGAGACCGCGCTGGTCTACGGCCCGACCGACACCCGCGTCACGTACGGGGAGCTGGACGAGGCGGCCAACCGCATCGCCAACGGCCTCCGCGACCTGGGCGTCTCTCCCGGGGCGAACGTCTCGTTCATGTCGGCGCAGCCGCTGGAGACGGTGCTCGCGATGGCCGGCATCAACCGGGCCGGCGCGGTGTACGCGCCAATCAACTTCGAGTACGAGGGCGACACGCTCTCCTACCAGCTGAACGACACGGACCCGGCGGTGCTGGTCATCGCGGACCGCCTCCTCGGCCGGCTCGACGCCGTCGCCGACGACCTGACCACCGACCCCGCGGTCGTCTCGCTCTCGACCGACGCCGGGGACGCCGCGCCGGCCGACATCGACCCGGACGCGACGTTCGCCGACCTCCGGGCGGCCTCGCCCGAGGACCCCGGCATCGACGTCACCTGGGACGACCCGGCCAGCATCGTCTACACCTCCGGGACGACCGGGATGCCGAAGGGCGTGGTCATCCCGCACCGGTGGATCTTCGCCAACTACACCGAGCCCAAGCGGGCGCTGCTGGACGGCGAGGACGTGGTCCACACCTCGCTCCCGCTGTACCACATCGGCGGCATCTACGCCGACGTGGTGGCGGGGCTCACGGCGGGCGGGATGGTGGCGCTGTGGGACCGCTTCTCGCCGGAGGCGTTCTGGGACCGCATCGCCGAGTACGAGGCCACCTCCGCGACGTTCATCTCGGTGATGATGCCGTGGCTCCGGCGCTCGCCCGAGTCCCCGACCGACGACGAGAACACCCTCAGCAAGGTCCACATGCAGCCGCTGCCCGAGGACTACGAGTCGATGGCCGAGCGGTTCGGCTTCGACGTCGTGACCGTCGCGTTCGCCCAGACCGAGAGCGGCGCCCCCATCGTCGGCGTCATCCGGACGGACGGCCTCGGGGGCACGCCCGAGGGCTACCGGCGCGGCCTCCGCCCGGACGCCGTCGAGGAGCGGGCCCGCGAGCGTGGCCTCCCGGTGGTCGAGAGCGTGGACGGGGAGCGCTACATGGGCCGGGTCCGCGAGGACATCCTCGAGGTGGCGGTGCTCGACGAACGCGACGAACGGGTCGAGCCCGGGACCGTCGGCGAGCTCTGCGTGCGCCCGAAGCGCCCGGGGCTGCTGATGCAGGAGTACCATGCCAAGCCCGAGCGGACGGTCGAGGCGACGCGGAACTGCTGGTTCCACACCGGCGACGCCGCCTACGAGTCGGACGGCGACTACTACTTCGTCGACCGGCTGGGTGACGTCATCCGCCGCCGGGGCGAGAACATCTCCTCGATGCAGATCCAGGACGCCGTCGCGGCCCACGAGGCGGTCGATGCCGCGGCCGTGTTCCCGATCCCCGCCCCAGAGGGCGGCGAGGACCGCATCGGCCTCGCGGTCACGCCGGTCGAGGGCGACGACCTCACCGAGGCGGACATCGACGCGCATCTCGACGGGCGGCTCCCGGAGTTCATGCACCCGGACGAGACGTTCGTCGTCGACGAGATCCCCACGACCGAGACCCAGAAGATGGAGAAGTACAAGCTCCGGGAGCGACTCCTCGATGACTGACGACGACCCCACCCCCGACCCCGACGCGGCGGACGACCCGTTCGAGAAGGTCCGCCGGGCACACGACGCACTGAGCGACGAGGCCCGCGAGGCCGCGGTGGCCTACCAGCACGACCTCGGGAAGCTGACCGCGCGCGAGCGGCTGGACTACCTGCTCGACGACGGCAGTTTCGAGGAGGTCGGTCGGCTCGCGGCCCCGATGCCGACCACGCCGGAGACGGTGGACTGGGAGCGCGAGGACGCCCCCGCCGACGGTGTCGTCACCGGCTTCGGCGAGGTGGACGGCCGGCCGGTCGCGCTCATCGCGGCCGACTTCACGGTCAAGGGCGGCTCCATCGGCCACGCCGGCGGGCGGAAGATGGAGCGGGTCTCCGAGCGCGCGCTGGAGCGCGGGCTCCCGCTCGTGATGCTCCACGACGGCGGCGGCCACCGCATCCAGGAGGGGCTCGACGCCGCGCCGTTCGCCCGGGGGGACGCCGGCTTCTCGCAGCTCCAGACCGCGCTCTCGGGCTGGGTCCCGGTCGTCTCCGCGATGATGGGCCCGGCGTTCGCCGCGTCGACCAACTTCGCGGCGCTCTCGGACTTCGTCCCCATCGTCGACGGGACCGGGCAGATGGGCATCGCCGGCCCCGCGCTCGTGGAGGCGGCCATGGGCATCGAGGGGAGCAAGGAGGAACTCGGCGGCGCGGAGTTCCAGACCGTCGAGACCGGCGCCGCGGACCTCGCGTGCGAGAACGACGAGGCCTGCCTGGACGCCATCAAGCGCTACCTCTCCTACCTCCCGCGCAACGCCCGGCGCGAGCCGCCGAGCACGGACCCGACGCCCCCGTCGGACGAACAGATCGACCGCCTCAGCGGCCTGATTCCCCGGAATCCCCGCAAGGGGTTCGACATCCACGCCATCATCGACGGCATCGTCGACCGCGACTCCGTCTTCGAGCTCAAGCCGCGCTACGCCCGGAACGTCGTGACCGCGTTCGCCCGGCTCGACGGGGACCCCATCGGCGTCATCGCGAACAACCCCCGTATCAAGGCCGGCACCATCGACACGCGCGCCTCGGAGAAGGCCTCGCACTTCGCCTCGCTCTGTGACGCGTTCGGCCTGCCTCTCCTCACGCTGGTCGACGTCCCCGGCGTCCTCCCGGGGCCGGACTCCGAGCGCGAGGGGGTCGCCCGCCACTCCGCCAAACTCCCGTTCGAACTCGCCCGGGCGACCGTCCCCGTCGCCAACATCGTCCTCCGGCGTGGCTACGGCTTCGGCTACGTCGCGATGGGCGGGGGGCGCTCGCTGAACTCCGAACTGACGGTGCTGTGGCCGACCGCCGAGCTCGCCGCGATGGGCATCGAGGGGGCCGTCGACATCGTCTACGGCGACCGCATCGAGGCGGCCGACGACCCGGCGGCCGAGCGCGAGCGCCTCATCCAGAAGTTCACCGACCGGACGGACGCCGTCCGGGCATCGGCCCGCGTCGGCACCGACGGCGTCATCCAGCCCGAGGAGACCCGCGAGCGGGTCATCCGGGCGTTCGCCCGCGGCGACGAGCCACACGACGACGACTGGCCGCCGAAGAAACACCCCATCAACCCCATCTGAGGCGGGCCGGCGGCCGCCGCCGGTTCCGGCCGGCGTCCGCCGTCGCCGGGGTTTACCTCGCCGCCCGCCCCAGAGCGGGGCATGACCGACGCGAACCACGAGTTCATCGCCGAGCACGACCACCTCCGTGGGCTGGGCATCACCATCGAGGCCCAGGAGGAGGGGTGGGTCCGTGCCTCGCTGCCCCACCGCGACGAGCTCACGAACCCCGGGAGCGACAACATCCAGGGCGGCGTGGTGTCGACGCTCATCGACCACCTCGGCGGGGCCGTCCTGCGCACGACGCTGGCGGACCCGCTGGCGACGCCGCACGCCTCGACCGACCTCAACGTCTCCTTCCTCCGACCGGCAGACGGCGACCTGACCGCCGAGGGGACCGCGCTGCGGGTCGGGGGCTCGATGGCCGTCGTCCGGGTCGAGGTGACCACCGGCACGGGCGAGGACGAGCGACTGGTCGCGGAGGGGCGGGTCACGCTGCACGTCAGGCGGTAGGCGGTCCCGGGCACCTCCGGCCACGCCGGGGTTTATCCGGAATCGGCCCGGAGCCGCGGCATGGAGCGAGTCGACATCGACGACGTGGCCCAGGCGGCACTCAGCGGCCCGGTCGACCGGCGCGACGTGGGGCGGGCGCTGGGCGCGACCGACGTGGCGGTGATGTACTACGAGCTCGAGCCGGGGGAGAACTTCTCCGGCGGCTACCACACGCACCTCGACCAGGAAGAGCTGTTCATCGTCCTCGACGGCGAGGCGGAGTTCAGGACCGAGGACGGCAAGGTGGCCGTCGCGGCGGGCGAGGCCATCCGGTTCGCGCCCGGCGAGTTCCAGACGGGCTACAACCACTACGACAGCGACGAGCCGGTCCGGGGGCTCGCGCTCGGCGCGCCCGCCGGGATGGACGAGACCGTCTCGATGTTCCAGTGCCCGGACTGCGGCGAGGAGGGGGAACACGACGTGGACCTCGACGAGACCGGCGGGACCGTCACGACGACCTGCCGGGCGTGTGGCTTCGTGATGGAGACCGAGCCCTGAGTCGGAGCCTCGGCGCTGATGACGCCTCAGACACGGATGACGGGCGCGTCGAGCCAGTCGCTCGCGGCGGCCGCGTCCGGGAAGCGACGGGCGGGCCGGGCGGCCAGCACCACCGGCGCGGCCAGCGGCGCCACCCGCGCCAGCGCCAGGCGAGCAGTGACGGGGTCGGCCCTGGCCAGGTCCGTCGCCCGGCTACCGGGGGTCGCGACGACGGCCGCCGTCACCCGCTCGCGAACGCGGTCGGGGAGGTCGGCCCGTGCCTCGCGCCGGGCGTTGGCCAGGGCGTCCTCCAGTTCCAGCCGTCGCTCCCGGGCGTCCCGCGCGGCCCGGGCCTGCTCGCGGGCGCGGGCGAGCGCCTGCTCGGCGGCCGCGTGCTCGGTCTCGGCCTCGGCGAGGGCCCGCTGGGCCGTCTCCAGGGCGGCCTCGGCGTCGGCGGTATCGGCCCCGGCCTCCCGGAGGGCCTGCACCCGGCCACGGCACGTCGCGACCCGCTCGCGCCGGCGCTCGACGTCGGCACCGGCGTCGGCCACGCGCTCGCGGGCCGCGCGGAGGTCGACGGCCGGCGGGTCGTGGTCCGCGAGTCGGGCTGCCAGCTCCTCGATGCGGGCCCGGTTCGACGCGCGGTGGCCGAGCGCCCGGGCGACGGCCGCCAGCGCACGCCGGCGGGCGAGCGCGCGGCCGTCGACCAGCCCGACGTGCTCGTGCGCCGCATCGGGCGCCGGGCAGCGGACGCGGTCGTCGTCGGGGTCACGGACGGCCGCCGCGAGTGCGTCGGGCGCGATAGCGGGCGCGTCGGGCCGGGCCGCGAGGTCGAGAGCCCGACCCCACCACTCCCCGTCGCCGAGACGGACCCGGACGCGAGCGCGAGCGTCGGCGGCCCCGGGCGCCGTCGCAGTCATCGCCCGTCGGGGAGGTCGCGTCGCTTCAGGGCCGCCGGGTCCGGGTGGTCGGTGCCGGCGGCGAACCGGCGATAGGGCGTGCTCGGCTCGTCGCGCGCCTCGTACGCGGCGGCGGCCTCGCGGACCTCGGGGTCGGCATCGGCGAACTCGTTGAACGGGCGGGTCCGCTCGACCTGCACGTCGTCGGAGTGTTTCTCGCGCAACCGGCAAGCGAGGAAGGCGCCGTGTCCGGTCGCCTCGAACAGCGCGGCACGGCCGAACCGCCGGACGACCGTCTCCTCGTGGGCGCGACAGACGTTCCGCAGGTCGCGCCGGGCCGCCCGCGAGTAGGTCACCACCAGCAGCACGGCCGGCCCTGTTCCCCGATGTGACGTAAATTTACTGCATGGAACGACCGCCGGAACGAAGGCGGTCGCGAGGCCGGGCGGCGCCGGCAGACGCCGGCAGCGGGGCGTCGCGGCGGGAGTCGTGCGATTCAAGTAGTCGCTCGGCCTCGTTCCCCGTATGAAATTCCAGGGCCGCTCCACGACGAAGCGAACCGGTGGCCGGCGACGCCGGACCCACAAGAAGCGCAAGCACCAGATGGGCCACTCCCCGACGGAGACCCGCGTCGGCGAACCCCGCCTGAAGACGGTCGACGCCCGCGGCGGCACGACCAAGGTCCGTGCCATCACGACGAACCGCGCGACCGTCGCCACGGACGACGGCACCGTCAGCGCCGAGGTCGAGAACGTCGCCGAGAACGACGCCAACCCGAACTACGTCCGCCGTAACATCGTCACGAAGGGCGCCATCGTCGAGACCTCCGAAGGTCGGGCCCGCGTCACCTCCCGACCCGGCCAGGACGGCCAGATCAACGCCGTCCTCGTCGAGTAGTCGCCCCCCGGAGCGCCCGGACCGTTCTCCTCCCGCTCCCGCGGAGCGTTTATCACCCCGGCAGCCGTCGCCGTCGCCGATGGACCCGGTCCGCCAGGTGATGGACGCCGTCGCCGACACCGACGCCGGGACCGACCTCTACGGCGCGCTCGCCCCGCTGTACGACCGCTTCTTCGCCGAGCGCTGCGACTACGATGCGCTCGCAGCGTTCGTCTCGGACCAGGCGCCAGCGGGAGCCACGTCGGCCGCCGCCGGTGCCTGTGGTACCGGGCGACTGCTCGCCCGCCTGGCCGACCGGTACGACCGGGCGGTCGGTCTCGACACCAGCGCGACGATGCTCCGGCTGGCCGCCGGCCGGACCGACGCGGCGCTGGTCCGTGCTGACCTCCGGACGGTCGTCGCGCCCGACGCGTTCGACCTCCTCACCGTGACCGGGAACTCGCTGGCGCACCTCCCCCCGGGCGACCCCGACGGCGTTCGGACGGCGTTCGAGCGTGCCGCCGAGAGCCTGCGCCCCGGCGGAACGCTGGTCTGTGACTTCATGCTGACCGACAGCCTGGTGCACGGCTACACGACCGAGGACGCGGTCGAGTCGGACCGGTACCGGGTGGACCGACGGGTCGTCGTGAACGTCGAGGACCGGGGCCCGGACAGGCTCGGCCGGGCGGGACGCTACGACTACGAGTTCACGCTCCGCGACCGGGACGCCGACGAGACCGTCGAGGCCGAGGCGGCGCTCCCCATCAGGGTGTTCGAGCCGGCGGCGCTGCTCGGGGTGGCGCAGGCGGCCGGGTTCACCGAGGCGGCCCTCGTCGACCCGCCGACACCGTACGGCGGCGGGCTGGTGGCGCGGCTGCCGGAGTGACCGCCGGAACGCCGGTCGCCCGGGCGTCCTGGGGCGGTTCCGGTGCGCCACGGCGGCCGGACAAGGTCCATATCCATCGAGCGCCTGGACCCGAACATGACCCGAACGCTGGACGGCGAGGTGCTCCACGTCGTCGGGCCGGAGGAACTGGACGACTACGACATCGAGGACGAGCTCCGGGCGCTCGCGGAGTCGCGCTACGTCCTCGTCTGCCGGGCCGGCGGGAAGCCCTCCTGGTTCGAGCGGGTGCGCTCCTTTTTCACGCGCCGCCCCATCGAGGCGACGACGCTGGTCTCGGAGACGGGCGCCGCCGAGGGCGACGAGGTGACGGCGACGGTCCGGGAGACGGACCTCCCGGGCGTGTACGAGGCGACGGAGCTGCGGACCTGAAACGGGGGGCGGTCAGAAGCCGCTGACGTACTGGAACGGGACCGGCGTGAAGCAGAGCAGCCCCAGCGCGAAGGTGAGCAGCCCCACGGCCATCCGCTTGCGGTCGAGCGGCTCCTCGTAGATGGGCGTCGCGTGGCCCGCGTACGCCAGCCCGATGGTGATGAACCCCCAGAACGTCCAGATGGCGACCGAGTCGCGGATGTCCAGCCCCTGCACGAAGAACAGGTAGCCCGCGAGCGCGAACAGGGCCAGCGGGACGAACGCGGCGACGCGCTCGGCCTGCTCGCCGGCCATCGCACGGACGAGGTGGCCACCATCGAGCTGGCCGACGGGGATGAGGTTGAGGAAGGTGACGAACAGGCCGATCCAGCCGCCGAAGACGACCGGATTGACCGCGGTCGAGGGGTCGCTGTAGGTGAGCGGCTGACCCGTCAGCATCGACAGCCCGTGGAGCAGCGGCGGGTAGCCGAACTCGATGACGATGGCGTCCGGGCTGTTCTGGACGCTGGCCGGGACGCTGATGGGGTCCATCAGCAGCCCCACGGTGGAGACGACGACCGCGGCGACGAGGCCGGCGAGCGGCCCCGCGACGCCGATGTCGAACAGCGCGTCCCGGTCCGGGATGCGCCCCTTCATCCGGATGACCGCCCCCAGCGTCCCGATGAACGTCGGGACCGGGATGAAGTACGGCAACGAGGCGTCCACGTCGTGGTAGCGCGAGAGGACGTAGTGGCCGAGCTCGTGGATGCCCAGCACCGAGAGGACGGCGACCGAGAACTTCCAGGAGTCGCCGGTCACGAGGTCAAGCGGCGACGTGAGGGGTTCGTAGTACCAGATGGTGCCCGCGAACAGCGTCGTCAGAACCGTCAGCAGCAGCATCACGACGTTCGTCCACGGGATACCGTCGATGCCCATGCTCCGCGGGTCGGCGACGAGGGCGTGCCGGCTCTGGTGGAGTTCGACCCCGGAGATGGGGTCGGTCTCGCTGTCCTTGACCGTCGTCAGCCGGACCTCGTAGCCGTGCTCGCGGAACAGCGGCCACACCTCCCGCTCCAGCGCCTGCTGGCCCACGCGGGGCTCGCCGACGTACACCAGCCGGTCGCCGTCCTGGCGGACCTCCTCGACGTGGAACGCCGACGAGAACGCCGCCACCGGCGGGCCCTCCGCCGGCGCGTCGAAATCCTCCATCGTCGTCTAGTCGGGGACGACGGCGAATAAATCCACGGTCCTCGGCCGTACTCCGGGGCGGAACGGCGCCGTCACGCCGTCGCTGGAGCGGCCACGGACCGACCAGGCGCTCGCGCCGCGCCCGGTCGCGGCCCGGCGATCCACGCCACCCCGCACCCGCCCGTTCAAGCGCCCCCGGCGCGTAGCCCGCCGACGATGGACGACCGGACCTACTGGGACGAACGCTACCGGGACGCGACGTTCCGGCTCCCCGAGGAGCCGTCGCGACCGCTGCGCGAGTTCGCCGACGCGCTCCCCGAGGGGCGGGCGTTCGACGTCGCCACCGGCACCGGCCGGAACGCGCTGTTCCTGGCGGCGGCGGGGTACGAGGTCGACGCCGTCGACGTCTCGGGCGTCGGCCTGGACGAGGCACGGGAGCGGGCCGCAGAGCGGGACCTCGACGGGCACGTCGACTGGATCCAGGCCGACCTCGACACCTACTGTGTCCCGGAATCGGCCTACGACGTGGTGTCGGTGAGCTTCTACCGGGCGCTGGAGCTGCTCCCCGACCTGAAGGAGGCGCTGGCGCCCGGCGGCGTCCTCTGCTACGAGCACCACCTGCGGTCGCCCGAGGCCGACCGCGGCCCGAGCGACGACCGCCACCGCTTCCGGTCGAACGACCTCCTCCGGGCGGTACTGGACCTGACGGTACTGCACTACGAGGAGACGACGCGCGTCGAGGACGGCCGCACGTCGGCGGTGGCGACGATCGTCGCGCGCAACACGGGCGGCGGGAGCCAGACCTACCCCCGGCGCCCGGCGGAGTGACGGCGGCTCCGGGTCGCCGACAGGCCTATGCCCCGAGCGCCGCCAGCATCGGGCAGCATGGCACGGACGCTGGACCGGACGGTGGCGGGCCGGCTGGCGGCGCTGGTCGCCGCCGGGACGGTGGTGCTGACCGCGAGCTTCGTGGGGCTCGTCGCGCTCGTCAACGGGGGGTCGCCCGGCTTCGACGCCCGGCTCCCGGTGTACGTGCTGGCGATGGCCGTCGCGTTCGTCGGCGGCCTGCTGCTGGTCGAGACGCGCTACGGGGGCCGCGCCGACGGGAGCGCCACGCTCGTCACCACCGCGGCCATCGCCGTCGCCGTCTTCGCCGTCGTCTCGCTGTCCGGCGAGGGGCTGGTGTACGCCGCCGCCAACCCCCAGGAGGTGCTCGTCTCGCGGACGCTGCTGTACTTCCTCGCTGCCGGCCTCGTCGGGACCGGCATCGCCTACTGGGCGCTCCAGCACTGGCGCGAGTTCACCGGCGACGCCGGCGTCTCGTCGGGATCGGGCCGGCTATAGCACAGCGGGCGGCCCCCGCAGCGGACCCCCGTGCCTCCCGGCCCCCGTCATTATACGGCCGAACGATGTAGTCATCAGTCGATGACGCATCCCCGCGACGAGTCGGCGGCTCCGAGCCGGCGGTCGGTCCTCCGCGCAGCCGGCGGTGCGGCGAGCGGCCTCGGGCTGGCGGGACTCGCGACCCCGGCGGCCGCGACCGCGACACAATCCGACGACGCCCCCGACGGCTGGTCGGTCCCGGTCCCCCGGAACGTCCGGGTGGTGACCCGGAACCTCGGGCTCGGTGCGCGCCTCTACGGCTTCGTCGACACCGACTCCCTGCAGGTCGAGCCGGCGCAGGTGTACGAGCGCTACCAGCAGGTCCGCGCGAGCGCGCCGGGCGAGCGGATGCGAGCCATCGCCGCCGGGCTCGCCGCGGAACTGCCCGCCGTCGTCGGGCTGCAGGAGGTCGCCCGCATCCGCCGCGGCCCGAACGACTACACCGGCGGGTCCGAGCCGAACGCCGAGCGGGAGGTGTACGACTTCCTCGAGCTGCTGACCGACGGGCTGGAGGCCGAACTCGAGCGCTACGACTTCGACGTGGGGTACGAGGTCGCGGTCGTGAGCGGGAACCTCGACGAGGAGTTCCCGGCCGAGGGGCCCGACGGGGAACGGTTCGACGTCCGACTCACCGACCGGGACGTGGTCCTCGTGCGCGACGACCTCACCGTCCGGTCGACGGACGACGGCGACTACGGACTCAACGTCAGTGCCGTGCTGGAGGACGGGACCCGGGTGTCCGTCACCCGGGGGTACGCGCTCGCGACGGTCGAACTCGAGGGGGCGCGGTTCAGCTTCGTGACGACGCACCTCGCGGTGGCGAGCCGGATCGTCCGGGAGGCACAGGCCGTCCAGCTGGCCGGGCTGATCGAGCGCCGTGACGGACCCGTCGTGCTCGCGGGCGACCTGAACACCACCCCCGAGGGCGACCGGTCGAGCGCATACGAGCGGCTCGTCGAGAGCGGCCTCCGGGACACCTGGGCGGCGCTCAGGGACGAACCGGGGCCGACCTGCTGCCAGGGCGAACTCCTGCGGAACAACCGCTCCCGGCTGCGCAGCCGCGTGGACCACGTCATGACGGCGGGGCCGGTGGTGCCGCTGGCCGCGCGGCGGACGGACACCGACCCCGGCGACCGCATCGAGGTCGACACGCCGGACGGACCCGTGCGGCTGTGGTCCTCCGACCACGCGGGCGTCGTCGCCGACGTCCGGGTCGAGCCGCGGACGCGCGAGTTCGTGCCGCTCCTGCAGGGCCTGCTGTTCGGGTGAGCGGACCGGGTCACCGTGACCCGCCGGCCTCGCCGTCCTCGGAGACGGCCGCGGCGGGGACGGGGGCTCCCCCCATGATGCGGGTCCGGAAGAGGTACCCGACCAGCGACAGCGCGACCACCGCGCCGCCGAGGCCGACGACCAGCGCGATGTCGCCGTCGGCGATGCCGGCGCCGACCAGACTCAGGGCGATGACCGTCGGCGTGCGCCCGAGGACCGCGATGGCCACCAGCCGTCGGAGGGGGATGGTCGTGAGGCCACCGACGAAACAGAGGGCGTCGTCGGGGAAGCCGGGAACGAGGAACGCGAGGAACAGCCCCACCGCCCCGCGCCGGGCGGTCAGCGCGTCGAAGCGGGCGATGGCGCCCGCGGGGACGAACCGCTCGACGGCGACGCGGCCGAACCGGCGGGCCAGCCAGAACGCCAGCGCCGACCCCGCCGCGACACCCGCGATCGAGAGCAGTGACCCGACGAAGGGGCCGAACAGGAACCCACCCATCAGCGCCACCGCCGGCGCGGGGATGGGGGCGACGATGACCTGGACGACCTGCAGCAGGAAGAAGACGAGCGGCGCCGCCGGGCCGGCGTCCCGGACGAGCGCGGTCAGGACCCCCGGGTCGGTCAGCGGGGCGAGCCGGTCCCAGAACACCGCCACCGCGACGGCCGCCACGACGAGCGTGACGGCACCGGCGACCACCGCGAGTGCTGGTGCTCGGGACTGCTCGGTGGGGGTGCCGGAACTCACGGTTTGGATTCGCGCGCCCAGGGCATAATCCTTCGCCGTGATTGCCGGTGACAATGCGGAGCCGGTCGGCGCGCGCGGCTCAGTCGTCGAGTTCGTCCACCAGCTCGTCACCCAGCCCCGTGTAGCCGGCGGGCGTGAGCGCCCGCAGCTCCTCGCGCACCGAGTCGTCGACGTCCAGCTCGTCGAACAGGTCGCGGAAGTCCGCGATCGAGGCGCGCTGGCCCCGCGTGAGTTCCTTCACCTGCTCGTAGGCGTCGGCCCGTCCCTCGCGCCGGAGGATGGTCTGGACGGCCTCGCCGATGACCTCGGGGTTCCGTTCGAGGTCCTCTCGCATCACGTCCTCGCGCGGGACGACCTTCTCGAGCCCGCGGGCGGTCTTCTGGTAGCCGATGAGACAGTGCGCCAGCGCGGCGCCCATATTGCGCTTGACCGTCGAGTCCGAGAGGTCGCGCTGGAGCCGCGAGTCGGTCACGTAGTCCCCGAGGAAGACCAGATCGGAGTTGGCCTTCGAGCAGTTGCCCTCGCCGTTCTCGAAGTCGATGGGGTTGACCTTGTGCGGCATCGTGCTCGAACCGGTCTCGCCCGCGACGGCCTCCTGCCCGAGGTAGCGCTGGCTGACGTAGAGCCAGCAGTCCAGGTTCAGGTCCAGCACCACGTTGTTGGCCCCGCGGAGCGCGTCGAACAGCGTCGCCAGGTCGTCACAGGGGTTGACCTGTGTCGCCAGCGGCGTGTGCTCCAGCCCGAGCGACTCCACGAACGCCGCGGAGAACGACCGCCAGTCCACGTCCGGGTAGGCGGCGTGGTGGGCGGCGTACGTGCCCGACGCGCCCGCGAGCTTGCCCGAGAGGCCGTCCGCGGCCTCCTTGATGCGCCCGAGCGCCCGGCCCAGCCGCGCGGCGTAGACGGCCATCTCCTTGCCGAACGTCGTCGGCGTCGCGGGCTGGCCGTGGGTGCGTGCGAGCATCGGGAGGTCGCGGTGCTCCCGCGCGAGGTCGGCCAGCGCGTCGCGCACCTCCCGCAGTGCGGGGACGAGCACCTCCTCCACCGCGGGCTGGAGCAGGAGGCGGTGCGCGAGGTTGTTCACGTCCTCGCTGGTGAGGCCGAAGTGGATCCAGGGGTGGATGCGGTCGGCCGTGTGCTCGCGGAGGAAGTACTCGACCGCCTTCACGTCGTGGTTGGTGGCCTCGTAGCCGGCCCACCCCTCCGTCTCGAGCTGCTTGATGGCCTTCGCGTCGGTCTCCGAGAACTGCCGGTAGCGGTCCCGGAGCAGCTCGCGGTTGTCCTCGTCGAGCGTGAGCGGGACCGCGTCGAGGTCGGCCAGCGCACAGAGGTACTCCACCTCGACCTCGACCCGGGCACGCATCAGCGCGGCCTCGCTGGCGTACGGGACGAGGGGTTCGGTGTAGCGCGCATAGCGCCCGTCGAGGGGCGAGACGGCGTGCAGCGCGGAACGGTGGCTCATACGTTATTCCTGTGTGAGGGCCGGGAAAGCGGTGTCGAATGGGCGTGATGGATCGGGACGGTTCGGCGGCTGAGGAGGTGACAGCGACGACGGAAGCACCTACGAAGCCCTCGCGCTCTCGTACCGCCGCGACTCGCTGCGCTCCTCGCTCCCTCCGGTCGCTGCGGTGCTTACGTCGTCGGGGCGGTGACGAGAGCGCTCGCCCTTCGAGTCCGCCAGGAACATAGAACGGTCCACGGGCGTGTAGCCCTGCCCTTCCCCGGGTTGCGCGGCCTCGCTAGCGCTCGGCACGCGCGGCCCGGCCGGAGAGCGGTTGGTCGGCCGGTCGGTTCCGAGTCAGGAAGCGCGCCAGCGCCACCACGTCGAACCGCGAGCAGGGCGGGACTCCGTCCCGCTTGCAGTCGGGCGTAGCCCGACGACGAAGCGAGCGTGTTCGGCGGTCACCGGCGCTGGCGCGGGGAGGTGTAGGGGAACCAGCCCTCCGCTGGAACCACCACACGCGTCGCTCGACGCGAAACGCAACCCCCTGGCGGAATCGAAGGTGAGCCGAACGGAGTGAGGCGAACGCCGCCAGAGCTTGCTCTGCCGGAAGGCGAGCGCTCTCGACCCAGCCCGGAGGAAGCAAGCACCGCAGGGAGCAACGCGACCGAGGAGCGCAGCGACTCCCGGATGGTCGAGAGTGCGAGGGCTTCGGAGGTGGTTCCGTCGTCAGAGTCCCGAGCAGAGACACAGACCACCCCATTAACCAATAATCCTCGGCACAATTTAGATAAGCAGCTACTTGACAGACTATTCGCTCCTTACCCCGGCATCTCGAAGGTCTCGCCGCACTCCGGGCACTGCAGCACCATCCCGTCGTCGCCGGGGACGAACCGGAGCGTGTCCGACTCGCCGCACGCGCCACACGGCTGCGGGACGCGCACGTCCGTCGAGGGCTTCGGGGCGCCGATGCCGAGCAGCGTCGCGGACTCGTCGGACTCGTTCTTGCCCTGCTGGAAGTCGCCGGGGGCGAACCGGACGACCTCGCCACCCTCGACCTCGACCTCGTCGTCGAGCGTCTGGAAGGTGACCGTCCCGTCCAGGACGTAGAAGATCTCCTCCTGGTCCATGTGGGTGTGGACGCCGCCCGAGAGGTTCTGCCCGGCGTCGAGTTCGTAATGGCTCAGGCCCACGTCGGCGGTCCCGAGTGCCTCGCCCACGCGGCGTGCCGAATCCTCGCCACCGCCGGGGTTGTTGTCCGTCGCCAGCTCGCTGATTGCCACCTTCTCCATGGGCGGCCAGATGGGTGGCGGACACATGAAACAGGGGGGCGTCGCCGGGCGGCCAACGCTCATGCCGACCGGCGACGAAGGACGACCGTGTCGCTCGCCATCACGCACTTCGCCGTCGGCGCCGCCCTGACGGCGCTGGTCCTGACCTACCTGGTCCCGGGGGTCCGCTACCCGCGGCTGCTGTCCGGGCTCGGCGGCGGCTGGGCGATGGTCCCCGACGCCCACTGGGTCAGTCCGGTGGCGGCCACGAGCCTGAAGGCCGCCCACGGCTCACCGCTGGCCGACCTCTTCTGGCTCCACCGGGCGCTCGACACCGCCGACCCGACGGACTCGAAGGCGGTCGCCGCCGCGGCGCTGGCGGGCCTGCTCCTGGTCACCGCGCTGGTCGAGCGCCGGGAGTACCGGGCACCCGAGCGGGTCCAGGCGGTCGCCGAGGAGGTGGCGGCCACGCTCTCGTCGCAGGAGGACGACTGAGGACACCCACGGAAGCGAGACCGCTCGGACCGCCCGACTCAGACCGTCGGAACCGGGACCGAGTCCAGCGCCGCCTCGATGACGTCGCCCTTCTCGGCGTCCTCGACCTGCGCGTCCGGGGTGAGGACGAGCCGGTGCGTGAGCGTCGGGCGCGCGACCCGCGTGACGTCGTCGGGCGTGACGTAGTCCCGGCCCGCGAGGGCGGCGTTGGCGCGCGCGAGTTCGAACAGCCGCTGGGTCCCGCGGGGGGAGACACCGACCGCGACCCGGCGGTCCTCCCGGGTCGCGCGGGCCAGTTGGGCCACGTACCGGAGGAGGTCCTCGTCGACACGCACGTCCTCGGGGCTCTCGCGGAGCGCGCGCACCCGCTCGCGGTCGAGGACGGGCTCGACCGCAGGCGCGCGAGTCCGGCGGTCGGCCCGCCGGCGCAGCAGCTCCACCTCGCCGTCCTCGTCCGGGTAGCCCAGCGCCGTCTTCACCGCGAACCGGTCGACCTGCGCCTCGGGCAGCGGGAAGGTCCCCTCCTGCTCGACGGGGTTCTGCGTCGCGATGACGAAGAACGGGTCCGGGAGCTGGCGGGTCTCCCCGTCGGCGGTCACCTGCTCCTCCTCCATCGCCTCCAGCAGCGCCGCCTGGGTCTTCGGCGGCGCGCGGTTGATCTCGTCGGCCAGGACGACGTTCGCGAACACGGGCCCCTCGCGGAACTCGAACTCGCGGTCGCGCTCGTTGTAGACGTGGGTCCCGGTCACGTCCGAGGGGAGGAGGTCGGGCGTGAACTGGATGCGCGAGAACTCCAGCCCCAGCGCGGTCGCCAGCGACCGCGCGGTCAGGGTCTTGCCCGTCCCCGGCACGTCCTCCAGCAGCACGTGTCCGCCCGACACCACGCCCAGCAGCGTCGTCTCCAGCACCGTCCGGTCCGCGATGACCGCCCCGGAGACCGTGTCCAGCACCGCCTCGCACGCGTCGCTGGCCTCGACAACGTCCATGGACGGGCCAGGCCCGCCGGCGGCTTGAGTGTGGCGTGCCGCGAAAAGGCCGGCCGTACCGGGTCAGTCCCCGCCCGCGTCCGCGCCGGGGACCTCCACCTCGACCGCGGGTTCGTCGTCGCCGCCCTCCGGTGCGAGGAACAGACCCAGGATGCCGATCTCGACCAGCAGGCCGACGATGGTGTCGGCGGTGATGGCCTCCTGGTCACGGAAGGAGGCGATGCGCGCGAGAACGACGCCGATCCAGACGAGCGTCACCGGTCGCTCCTCCCCGGCCAACCCGAGGATCCCGAGGGTGGTGAACACGCCGCCGAAGACGGTCGTGACCTCCGAGCGGCCGGCAGCGTCGAGCGGTTCGAGGGAGACGACCTTCGCCGTGATGTCGGGCTTGACGACCGACACGACGCCGAACAGCAGCGTCGCGAGACTCCCGAGCAGCGAGGTGGGTGCCATGCGAAGACGGGCCACACGCCGCCGGTTTACCGGTTCCGATACGGGTGGACCGAGCGAGGGGCGAACAGGCCGATAAATCGTATGTCGCGATACAGAATCGGCCCGTCGGCGCGACACGTCGGCAAAGATGTTGATATCGAACGGCGAACCTTCAACATCTCAATCCGCTATATCAGAATAACAGACAAGATTACAATTATTTTGAGAGTTTTTGATTACGAAATCGCAGACGAGCCACGCTACGGCGAGACCTGGTCGGCGGGGATAGCTTCAACTACCGAGGTGTGGTACCACGACACGTGGAGCACCGAGAGCCACACTGTCCGAACTGCGACGGCGAGGTGGCGAACGTCCAGGGCCTCCGGCAGTGTCTGGACTGCGAATGGACGGCCGTACTGCCCGTGCGGTAACCGCCTCAGGCCCGCTCCAGTAGCAGGAGCCGCTCGCCGTCCTCGCGCTCACCGACCGCGGGGGCGACGCTGTCACCGACCGCCAGGTCCTCGAACTGACGGGCGACGCCGGTCAGCCGGACCCCGCCGAAGTCGGCCACGACGGTCGCGTACGGCGCTTCGGCCGCGAACGACGGCGTCGGGACGTGGACGACGGTGAACGTCGCGACCGCCCCGGAGTCGGGCAGCGGTTCCTCGCGGAGGTCACCGCCACAGCGCGGGCAGACCCGGCGGGGCGGCAGCCAGCCGTGCCCCTCGTCGCAGACGAGGTGGTACCCGTCGCCCGCGTCGACGGCGTCCAGCCACGCGTCGTACTCGCCGTCCGGCGCCGGGTTCTCGGGGGTGAAATCGTCGCTCATGACCGCACCTCCAGCACGTGGACCACCGCACTCGCCACGGTGCCACCCGCGTTGTGTGTCACACCCACGTCGCCGTCGACGGCGTCGCTGTTGGGGTGGTCGCCACGCAGGAGGCGAGTCGCCTCCACGACCTGCGCGGCGCCGGTCGCGCCGACCGGGTGGCCCTTCGCCTTCAGGCCGCCCGAGAGGTTGACCGGCAGGTCGCCGTCGGCGGTCGTCTCGCCCGCGCGGGCGGCCCCGACGGCCGCCCCGCGGTCGTAGAACCCCAGCCCCTCCAGCGCCAGCACCTCCGCGATGGTGAAGCAGTCGTGGACCTCCGCGAAGGCGGCGGCGGCGCGCTCGACGCCGGCGTCGGCGAAGGCCTCGTCCGCGGCGGCCTCCGTCGCAGGTGCGAACGCGAGGTCCGTGCGGTCCTGCAGGGCGAGGTGGTCGCCGCCCTGACCCGTCCCGGCGATGGCGACGGGCGCATCGAGGTCGTGCTCGGCGACGTAGGCCTCGCTCACGAGCAGGAACGCGCTCGCACCGTCCGTGATGGGACAGGAGTCGTACAGGCCGAGCGGCTCGGCGATGGGTGGCGCCTCGAGCGCCGTCTCCACGTCGATGGCCTGCCGGTACTGCGCGAACTCGTTGTCCAGCGCGTTGTCGTGGTTCTTCACCGCGACGTGCGCGAGGTCCTCGCGCGAGCCGCCGAACTCGTCGAAGTAGGCCCGCGCCATCAGGGCGTACGCGCCGGGGAAGGTGACGCCGGCGCGGACCTCGAACAGGTCGTCCGCGGCGACCGCCAGACCCTCGGTGGAGCCGGCTGTCCCGACGTTGTTCATCCGCTCGGCGCCGCCCACGAGGAGGACGTCGGCCTCCCCGTTGCGCACGGCGCGGACGGCCTCGCGTACGGCGACGCCGGAGGAGGCACACGCGTTCTCGTAGCGCGTCGCCGGGCAGGTCAGCCCGGCGGCCTCGGCCATCAGCGGCGCCTGGTGGCCCTGGTGCTCGGTCAGTTCGCCCATGAAGTTGCCGTAGTACAGCGCGTCGACGTCCTCGCGGGGGACGGCCGCGTCCGCGAACGCGCGCTCGGCCGCCTCGGCGAACAGATCACGACCCGTCCGCTCCGGGTGGACGCCGAAGTGCGTCAACCCCACGCCGGCGACGCGGGGCGGTGTTCGGTCCATGCTACCGGACAGGTCACCGACCGACAAATATCTGCGCAACCTGCGCGGCCCGACCGCACGCCGAGCCCGGGCGGGCGCCCTCAGGTGACGCCGCCGCCGGGGGGCTCGTAGTTCTCGTACGCCGCCTCGTCGAGTACCGCCCGGAACGCGTCGACCGCGTCCCACACGTCCGCGAACCCGACGTGGGTCGGTGCCGGACACAGCCGCACCACGTCCGGCGGCCGGACGTCGACGACGACATCCCGGGCTGCCAGCGCCTCGCCGATACGGTAGGCCTCGGGGTGTTCGAGCGCGACGTGTCCACCCCGCTCGTCGGGCGCCCGCGGCGTCGCGACCTCGCACTCCGGGAGGCGCTCGCCGGCCAGGTCGAGCAGGGAGTCCGTCAGCGCGAGCGAGCGCTCGCGGAGGGCCTCGACCGTCACACCGCGCTCGTCGAACAGGTCCAGCACGCCCCGGAGCGGCGCCATCGCCAGCAGCGGCGGCGTCCCGATCTGCCACGCCCCAGCGCTCTCCGCGGGGGTGAACCGCTCGTTCATCTCGAACTGCGTCGCCTTCTCGTGGCCCCACCAGCCCGCCAGCGACGGCATCGTCCCGTGGTGGCGGCGGTTGACGTACAGCCCCGCAACGGCGCCAGGACCACCGTTGAGGTACTTGTAGCCACACCAGACCGCGAAGTCGACGCCCACGTCGGCGAAGTCGTGCGGGACGACGCCGACAGAGTGCGCGCAGTCGAAGCCCACGAGCGCGTCGTGGGCGTGGGCGGCCTCGGTGATGGCCGCGATGTCGAGGAGCTGGCCCGAGCGGTAGAGGACGGAGGGCATCAGCACGACGCCGACCTCGGGGTGGGCGTCGAGGGCCGCCGCCACGTCCTCGGCCCGGACCGTCCGGTCGTCGCGCGACTCGACCTGGATGAGCCCCGCGTCGGGGTCGAGCCCACGCTCGCGGAGCTGGGCCCGGACGGCGTAGTGGTCGCTCGGGAAGTCCAGCTCGTTCACGAGCACCGTCGAGCCCTCGGCTTCGCGGAGGAAGGTGCCGACGAGCGTGTGGAGGTTGACCGTCGTGCTGTTGGCGCAGACGACCTCGTCCTCGTGGGCGCCGACCATCGGCGCGATCCGGCTCCCGAGGCGCTCGCCCCACTCGAACCAGTCCGACTCGCTCCACCCCTCGACGCCCAGCTCGCGCCACTCCGTCAGGAGGTCCTCGACGGCGGCCTCGGCGTGGTCGGAGATGGGACCCAGGGAGTTCCCCTCCATGTACGTCCCCGGCACGTCGAACGCGTCGGCCAGCGACCAGTCCGCTGCGTCGCGTCGCTCGGCCCACTCCCGTGTCAGCCGGTCGGCATCCGTGTCGGGCGCCTCGCCCGGCGTGTCGGTCATTGGTTCCGTGTACGGGGCGACCGACATGCCTCTTGCGCGTCGGGGCGAGGAGGCGGCAGGGGATGGCCGACGGCAGCGTCGGGGACCGGGGATGGTCGGTAGAGCGGTTCCGTGTCGGTCAGGCCTCGGTGGCCGGGTCGACACCGTCGCCCAGCAGGAGGGCCGTGGCGACGGCGCCGAGCTTCGCGAGCCCGTTCAGGAGGTGCAGCGAGACCAGCGCCACCAGCACGCCGAGGCCCGCGGCGGCGAGCGCCTCGGGCAGCGTGTCCACGGCGTACGCGCCGGTGGTGTAGGTCACGCCGGGCGCGTCGTAGAACAGCGGGGCCGTGAGCAGCGACCCGGCGACGGCGCCCGCGGTGACCAGGGCGGTGAACGCCACGACGCCGAACGCGAGCTTCAGCAGGACGAGCAGGAGGCCCGTCCACGTGGTCGGCGTGGTGACCAGGCGCTTCGTCGCGTCGACCAGTCCGTCGACGCCGTCGAGCGGCTGGTCCATGCCGCGCAGTGCCGCCGGCGGGGTCGCGTCCACGCCGACGAGCCAGGACGCGAGCTTCGCCTCGAAGCCCGCGAGGCCGACTGCCGCGGCCAGCGTCAGCACCAGCAGCGGGAGGCCAACCAGCGTGACGGCGAGGCCGAGCCCCGTCGAGAGGCCGACCGAGACGCCGACGAAGTAGGCCAGCCCGAGCGGGAACGCCAGCGCCAGGTATGCCAGGTTGCGGTACGTCTGTGCACGGAACGGGACGCCGAGGAACTGCCGGAGGGCAGCGGCGGAACCACGTTGCGGTGAGTGACTCATCGGTACACCCGGACCTGGGGGCGGGAACCGCTTATAAAGGGAGACCCGGTCGCCGAGTCGGCGACCGCCCACAAGATTCAAATATGAGGCTCCGGCGTTCAGTCGAACGACCGGTAGATGGCGACCAGGCCGAGCGTGTGCGACAGCGTCACCCCCAGCAGGGCCTGGGCGTCGGTCAGGGCCAGCAGCGGCGCGGCCACGACGCTCACCGCGTACGGCACGACCGCGACGAACAGCACCCCGACCGCGAGCGCCCGCATCGTCTCGCTGTCGTTGCGGCGGTAGCCGCGGTACGCGAGGTAGGCGACGTAGCAGCCGAGCAGGGCGGTGACCGCGCCCGCCGCCACGGTGACGGTCTCGAGGGTCATCGCGGATGCACCACCGAGAGGATGGCGAGCAGGCCGCACAGTCTGCTGACGGTCACGATGAGGGTCCGCTCGGTCCCCGTGACGACGGCGACGTTGCCGAGGAGGAGGCGGATGAACATCGGCGCCGGCGCGAGGAGCAACATCCCCACGGTGAGGACGAGCAGCGGGCGCTGGCGCGTCCGCAGGTACCCGCGCGCGTACCGGTAGGTGACGGCCACCGACAGGACGACGGCGACGAGGAAGACGAGGATGGCCGCGACCGCCGTGGGGGCGGCCCCTCCGACGGCCTCGACCTGCGCGGGGACGCCGACGGTCTCGAGCCGTGCAGGGGCGCCGCTGACCGCGGCGGCGAGCGTCGGCGCGGTGGCGAGTGGGCCCGTCATCCCGAGAGCTCCTCGTACAGTCTGGTGAAGCGGTCGGCGGCGTTCTCCTCGCGACGGTCCACCTCGACGACGAAGCCGTCGTCGGTGAGTTCGATGGTGACCCGTTCCAGGCGCGCGGCGTACACCTCGTGGTGGTGGCCACCGGGGTCGAGCCGCTGGATGCCCTCCAGCAGGTCGCGCTCGCGGAGGCGCTCGACCCGCCGGTAGATGGTCGATTCGGAGGCGCCGCAGGCCTCGCTCAGCGCCTCCGCCGACCGGGCGTCCTCGTGGGTCTCCACGAGGATACGGCGGGCGTAGTCGTCGTCGAGGAGGGCGTAGATCTCCTCGTCGTCGCGGCCCCGCTCCCCCGAGTCCATCGTCACCCGCTTGACCCCGTTCCGGCAAAAGTGGTGGCGGTCGCGCCGACCGACCGTCACGACGCTCGCGGGAGCCATCGGTTCCCGGCTCGCCGGGCGCGAGACACACCGACCACCGGCCTCAGCCGGTCCTGGCCCGGGTTTTATCTCGCGATGGGCCGTGCGACGAACCGTCCCCATGAGCGACACCGTCGCCCGCCTCCGCTCGTCGGTGCCGCGCCCCTCCCTGTGGTCCGTGGCGACCGCCCCGTTCCGGCCCCGCACCTACGGGAACCTGCTGTACCTCGCACTGGCGTTCCCGCTGGGCATCGCCTACGTCGTCTTCCTCGGCGTGGGGCTGGGACTGAGCGTCGGCCTCGCGGTCCTCCTGGTCGGCGTCCCGCTGTTCGTCGGCGTCCTGCTGGCGACCGTCGCGCTCGTGACCGTCGAGCGCCGGCTCGCGACCACCCTGCTCGGGGTCGACCTCGACCCGCCGGACTGGCGGTTCCGCGACCGCGAGGGCGCCGTCGACCGGGCGACGGCGCTGGTCGTCGACCCCGCCGTCTGGCTGGGCCTGCTGTTCCTCGCCACCAGGCTCGCCGTCGGCATCGGCGGGTTCGTCCTCCTGATGGTGCTGCTGGTCCCCTCGCTGGTCCTCGTCGCGACCCCGCTGTACTACGACACGCCGGGGGTCCGGGTCGGAATCTTCCTGCCGACCGACGTGACCCGCGAGCTATCGCTGTACGTCCCGTGGAACGAGCTGCTCGTCGGCGTCTCGTTCGTCGTCCGGCTCACGTCCTGGCAGGTCACCTCGCTGGGAGGCGCGCTCGCGATGTCCGTCCTGGGGCTCCTGGCGCTGGGCCTCTCGCTCAACGTCCTGAACGGGGTCGCCTGGCTGTGTGGCCGGTGGGCCCGGCTGGTGCTGGGGCGCTCGCTGGTCGACCGCGTCGGCTGATTCGCGCCGGCCGGGACGGCCCGCTCGGGGACCGGCACACCGGAGCCGGGGGAGCCGACGCCGCGTACCAGTAGCCGACGGAGCGCCGACAGCGCGGACCGCAACACGGATGGCGCCGGTGGTCCCCCGTCCGACCATGCTCGAGGACACGGTGCAGGTCGTCTGCGGCGCGGGCGGTGGACTGGGCGAGGAGACGGCGGTCGCGATGGCCGAGCACGGCGCGACGGTCGTCGTCAACGACCTCGGCGTCGGCGTCGACGGCGAGGGGAGCGACGCCGAACCCGCCGAGGAGACGGTCGAGCGCATCGAGGCCGGCGGCGGCGAGGCGATGGCCCACTTCGGCGACGTGACCGACCTGGAGTACACCGAGCAACTCGTCGCGGACACCGTCGAGGAGTACGGCGCCGTCCACGGCGTCAGCAACTTCGCCGGCATCCTCCGGGACTCGATGGTGTTCAACATGGACGAGGCCGAGTTCGACGCCGTCGTCGACGTCCACCTGAAGGGCCACTTCTCGGTGGTGCGGGCGGTGTCGGCCCACTGGCGCGAGCGCTACAAGGCAGAAGACGGCTTCGACCGCCAGCGCTCGCTCACCTGCGTCTCCAGCGGCGTCGCCGCCGGCAACCCCGGACAGGCGAACTACTCCGCGGCGAAGGCCGGGGTGCTGGGCCTGATGCGCACCGCGGCCCGCGAACTCCACCAGTACGACGTACGCGTGAACGCGCTCTGGCCCACGGCACTGACGCGGATGACCGAGGACCTGCCCGCGATGGCGGGCGCCGACGAGGAGACCATGGGGCCACAGCTGGTGCCCGCGGCGCCGGTGTTCCTCGCCAGCGAGGCCGCCGCCGACGTGAACGGCGTCACGCTCGCCATCGCGGGCGGGAACGTGGCCGTCGTCTCGGACCCCGAGCGCGAGCGGACGCTCTCGAAGACCGTCGGCGAGGAGGGCGCCTGGACCGCCGCCGAGATCGACGAGCGCTGGGACGACCTCACCGAGGGCATCGAGACGATGCGGATGAGTCCCGGGTACTGACTGGCGGCCGTCCGAGGTCGGAGCCGACGAAACGCTTAGTTCTCCCCCCACCACAGGTGGACGTGTGAGCGATTCTGGGGGATGGGAGACCGGAGAGCGGACGACAGCGGCGCCGATCCGGGTCCTCTGTGTCACCGACGACGGGGCCGTCAGGGCCCGCGTCGAGTCGCAACTCCGTGAGGCGTTCGACGGTGCGGGCCACGGGCTCTCGTTCGCGGCCGTCACGACCGCCGAGGACGCCCTGACCGCCGTCTGGGACGCTCCGACGGACTGCGTCGTGACCGCGCAGACCCTCCCGGACGGGACCGGGGTCGAACTGACCACGGCCCTCCGCGAGCGCACGACCGCACCGGTCGTGCTCTTCACCGACGGGGGAGACGACGACCTCGCCATCGAGGCGGCCCGCGCCGGGGTGAGCGACTACCTGCCCCTCCAGCCAGGAGACGCGGACGGCCTGCTCGCACGGCGGGTCCTGGCGCTGGCGACCGACGCCCGGTCGCGTCGGGAGCGGGACGGGACACGGTCGGTCGAGCGCCAGCTCCGGGCGCTCCAGCGGACGGCCCGTGACCTCAACGTGGCCGAGTCCGTCGACGAGATCGGCGAGATCGCGGTCGGGGCTGCCGCCGACATCCTCGACCTGGAGGTGACGGGCATCTGGCGCTACGACGACCAGGAGGAGACGCTCGTGCCCGTCACGATGACGGCGACCAGCGAATCGGTGGTCGACAACCAGCCGGCCTTCGAGCGCGGCGAGGGGCTCGCGTGGCGCGCGTTCGAGACGGGAGAGGTCCAGGTGTACGACGACGTCTCGACGGTCGAGGGGCGCTACAACCCGGACACGCCTATCGGGAGCGAGATCATCGTCCCCCTCGGGGAGCAGGGCATCCTCGTCACCGGATCCACATCGTCGCAGGAGTTCTCCGGGCGCGACGTCGACCTGTTCCGCGTCCTCGGGGCGAGCGTGGAGGCGGCGATGATCCGGGCCCGGCGCGAGGCCGAACTCCGCCGGCAGAACGAGCGCCTCGACGAGTTCGCCAGCGTCGTCAGCCACGACCTCCGGAACCCGCTGTCGGTCGCGGAGGGGTTCCTCGACCTGGCCCGCGACTCCGGCGACCCGGCGGACTTCGACCGGGTCGAGGACGCCCACGACCGGATCGGCCAGCTCGTCGACGACCTCCTGACGCTGGCCCGCGGCGGGAGTACGGTCGAGGAGCCGTCGACTGTCGATCTCGGCAGGGTCGCACGCGACGCCTGGGAGTACGTCGACACCGGGGGTGCCACCCTGACCAGGGTCGACGACCTCCCCACGGTCCAGGGCGACGGGAGCCGGCTCGTCCAGCTGTTCGAGAACCTCTTCCGGAACAGCGTGGAACACAGTTCCACGGGCAGTCGGCCACGGGCCGACGACAGTGTCGAACATGGTTCGACAGGCAGCCGGACGGAGTCCGGCGACAGCGTGGAACACAGTTCCACGGGCAGTCGGCCACGGGCCGACGACGGCGACGTGACCGTCACCGTCGGCCCGCTCGACGGACGCGAGGGGTTCTTCGTGGCCGACGACGGCCCGGGTATCGACCCCGAGCACCGTGACGACGTGTTCGAGCACGGCGTCAGCTTCACCGACGGCGGGACCGGCTTCGGGCTCTCCATCGTCGAGGAGATCGCCGATGCCCACGGCTGGCAGGTGGCGATCACCGACTCCCCGGACGGCGGCGCCCGCTTCGAGTTCGAGACGGGACCGAGACGGAGCCCGTAGCCGACGACGTACGATAGACCGACCGCCAGCCGTACCCCCAACCTGACTGTTTGGTGTTTCTACAAACGAATCAAGGGGGTCAACGGCGACTCAGGGGACTGACGAGATCGTGAGAACGAAACTGGAGATTGAACTACCGGATTGATTACTATTTGACGGCGAATCAGTCAGAATTGGGTGAAATCAGCGCTCAGAAAAGACAACTGTCGCTCAGGAGAATGAGTTAACGCGGAGAGAACCGTCGGTCAGTCGGGTGGTTCGAACAGGCAGAACGCGACCAGCTCAATCAACTCACCTGCAAGGATCGGCGGGTGTTCACCGAGATCGACATCCACCGCGTCCCGTAGGATGAAGTTCGCCATCCGCCAGACGTTGTACAGTAACGTTCCAATCACGAAGTACAGGAACCGAATCCGGTAATCCTTCGACGCCGACGTCGGTAGGAAGTGCTTCTTGATGGTCTTGTACTCGTTCTCGATCTCCATCCGCTGACTGTACTGGCCGAGCAGCGCTTCCGCGCGGTGATGATCGACGTGCTCGTTGATCGTGAACACTGCGTACTTGTCTCCATCCTTCTTTGACGGCGTGTACACGTACGTCATGTTGTGTTCACGACCGTCGAATGTCTGGGAACCATGCACGATTCGACTGTCGTACACCTCGTGCTCCTGGATCTCGTCAATGTGGTCCTTGTCAACCTTCGCGCGCGCTGGCTTCCCGAGCACATACAACTGCTCGCGGCGGTCGATAACGTCGCGTGTTTCGAGGCTACTGAACCCGCGGTCAAGGAACACCTTGCTAATGTCCACGTGCCGGGACGCCTGCTCTAACAAACTCTCAACGATGTCAGCACGAGACGTTCGCTCAACATCCAATCCCATCTCTTTTTCCCACTTCCGCTGATCGCGTACCGGTTCCACACCAAGTACAATCGGCGTGTTCTCCGCGATGATCGTGATAGTGGCGAACTTGTACCCTCGCTCATCGCTATCCTTGAGCCCGGAAACCAAATCTGGGTGCTCAGGGTCCAACAACTTCTCTTTCCCATCGATGGTCACTTTGATGGGAGTCTTGTCGGGCTTGCGAGCCGTCCTCTCGGACATGAACGGCGAGGCATAGAAATTCCACGCGGTGATGTCAATCGCCGCGTGAACCGGCTCAGTAAACCCAGCCTCGGCGTAGTACTCATCGGTGAGCTCGTCCAGGATGTTCTCAACGCCAGCGTGGAACGGCTCCAGCACTTCGTCACGGATCCGCTTCCACTCTGGCTCCTGCTTCCCTGTCACGAATTCGTCGAACGTGAGCTGGGATTCCGGCTTAGCGACCTTCTTCATCGTACGGTTATGCGAGGAACCGTGCGGCACGGTCTCCCGCTCGCTGAGTCGGGCGAACCGTCGTGATGCGGTTGTAGTCCCAGCGCGGGACATGTTCAGGTAGCCTTGCCGCTCGAAGTACGCTTCCAGCGGGTACTTCGCGTTACTGGCACGATCCGCGCTGAACTCACTGAATCCAAGGTCAGTCGCGCGCTTCACCGCATCCATAATCTCCGCTTCACTGACCCGGTCATGCTGTACATCTTCCGGATTAAGAGCTGGTTCGTTCGTCCGGATCACATCGTGCTCGCTACAAACCGTTCGAATGACTTCAGCGGCGTCTCGTAGAAGTTTCCGCTCTTCTGGGGCGAACCGATTGCGCTTGTTGTGACTGATGATCTGCTGTGAAATCGGCCGGTCGAAGCCGAGACGCAGATACACGTACGCAGCACCTTGCAACCGACGCGCGAGTTCCGACTGATTCAACTCACGCGCGTACTTGTAGAGGAACAACCGCACCATCGGTTCCAGATCAAACTTCGCACGCCCGGGTTCCTCGTACCCATTGAACCACTCGTCACCGATTTCGAGGTTCGTGATGATCCGAGTGATGTGGTCGTGGATGTGGCACAAGTCCTCTGTCTGCTCTTCGATAGAGCTCAGGATTTCATCACGGTGGTCCCGGTCGTCGGTAGTCGTCACCGACACCACCACCGTAACTCACGTCCCTGGTGAGTAACACCGAAGCAAACAGACATCCACGCGTGGCTCCCGAGCCGCATCCGGAATGGAACTGAACCGGGCAGGGAACCGAGCATGGCTTGCCAAAGTGTTACTTTGAATCGAAGCATATTTTCGTGGGTGCGATTTCCGAATTGCCAAATCAGAGTACGTACTACGGGGTTTTAGCCGAGATCCGTACAGCAGAATCCGGAAACGATTGGCGTACAGAACAAAGTGTGGTTTGATTCGCACAGACCTTCGGTTTCTAAGAGGGTCTACGCGAAACGATGGAGTGAATGCCCGACTCTGAGTCGATTAGTGATTTCCTTCAGAAACGCGGTGCACTCGGGATTCTCACCCTTCTCTCAATGGAAGACGGGCAACGATTCAGTGACTTAGACGAGCAACTCACGATCAGCTCATCAACCCTCACTCGTCGTCTCACTGAAGCACGTGGCCTCGGTCTTGTCGTTCCTGGGATGAACCCCAAAGAAACCAGTGTCAACAACGAGTACCGAATCACAACGCGTGGAAAGCGTGTCGCCCGACGGATGGAGAACCAAGGCCTCAGCCATGCTGTTCGGACGATCATCGATTACCAGCAGGACGTAGAAAGTGAGCTACCTGATCTACTCAACTGGGTCGAAGTTCACAACGAGGAATTAGCGCGACTGGATGACCAGACACCGTATCAAGACCCGTTTGGGGAGTCTGTGGTTGACACCGGGGATGAACCGGAATACGACGATGAGTTCATGATTGAGGAGGATTTCGGCAGAGTTGAGCAGTGGGGGACTGACCCGGATGAGGAAGAGGACAAGACGGACGAATAGCTTCTATGCGTAAGGCCTGTGATTGGTTTCACTCAGGATCTACATTGAGTTGCGAACCCGCTTCGGGGCCACTCAAAGTGACGAGCTCCCCCGCTTCGGCACACTCGGGGCAGAAGGGGAGATCGTCTACGTTGCCGTCCCAATCAACGCCATCCCAGTCGAATGAAGAACCACACGCAGAACACCCCCAATCGTAGACTCCGAATTTTTCCACGAGATCCGGGAAGTGATGGGCGAGTGTCGGTGTAAGACGCGCATTATGGTCCTCGTGCGCTTCTAAATACTCTTGGAGGTTCTGCCGGTCGTACTTATCGAACACCGGCAGCAGACCGTCGCAGCCTGTGTCTATGTATGGGGTTTCGGCTTCACCGCAGCGATGCTTGAACGAACAGTAATTGCACTCCCAGTCTCGTTCAGGCGTAGCTGGTGGTAGTTCACTGGATTGTTCATACTCTGTCTGCGTCTGCATCCAGTCTACAACGTGTTCCCAGAACTTCGGTTCGAACCGGACATGAAATGATTCGATGTTGAGTGTTTTCCGACTGCCGTACACGACCAGTCCCTTGGTGATTGAGTGGTCGTACTCCTGGTCGAGGGCGTATAGGTATGCGTGCAACTGCGCACGGTGATGCGGTTTCGGTTCCGAGAGGTGGTCGAGCGATGTTGTGGTTTTTATTTCTGTTACGAACAGTGGTTCTGCATCAGCAGTCACGATTGCAGGGTCAGTTGATCCACGTAGACTGAGTTCTGTCCCACCAATGGCGATCTCAGTATCTATCCAGAGTGAATTCGCCACGTAGGTGTTCGGGGTCGTCATAGCCTGGAGGAATGGTACAACGACCTGTTTCTCGAATTCTGAACCAATCCAGAATAGACCTTCTGGTGGTGTGCCCTCTCGCGGTGCGTTCTTTCGCGCGTAACTGGTTTTCCGGTGACACTGCAGGAGCTTGCTCGGCGTGTGCTGCTCAGGATCTTTAGGTGGGCTTGGCCCGTTGAAATACGCTTGTCCCTCCAAGATGTTGTTCTGGAACTGCTGTTCACTGTACCACTCGTTGAACGCCCGGTTCGTTATCCGATCAAGCATGACTTCGTGGGCGTCGGTGTCAGAATTCGGGAATGGGGAATCTCTCCCGAGAGGCTCGTCTTTGGATGGATCGCTCATCACAACGGGTGTGAGAATACGGGGAACAATAGGGAGCCGCGTGTCGTTTCCGAAAAACCATCGCGCCGAGCAGACGAAAAGTGTAGAATCACACTCGTGTCCGGTAAATTCGGGCCTTCGTGTTCCCTTCAGCGGAGATGAGGTTGTAGTGCTCTAATTTGGACAGGTAGTTCCGAACCATACGTTTCGTCTTCGGGTCGGTTGCCCGGTCACAGTACGTGCTGTAGAGTTGCTGCGGTGCGATTTCACCGTTCTCGGTGATGATGTTGTACAGGAGTTTCTGGTGGGGCGTGAGGCGATCTACTGTTCGCTGCTTGATTTCCGATTTCACTTCCGGAGTTTTTTCCTGAACGATGTCTGGCGTGATTTTGTCAACAGGTGCGTCCTTTGCTTTCCGTGCTGCTCGCCGCAGGATGCCGATAGCAACACGGGCGTCTCCGCCAGCGTTCGCGGCGATCAACTCCAGACCGGACGTATCAATCACTTCGTTGGTGAGTCCCCACCTGACTCGGTCACTGAGAATAGCAACGAGTTCGTTTTCATGGTATGACCGGAAGTGAATGCGTTCACAGTCGGTGAGGCGGCTGTTCAACCGGTCATCCATCGATACGAAAAGCCCATCCTCATCATTGCTGATGAGGATCATCGTGAGGTGGGGGATACGGTACAGATCGTACAGCAGCGACTTATCCTCCAACTGGTCCACTTCGTCTAAAATAACGACGTACGGCGTGTCATTACTATCTTTGAGGCGTTCAAGAAGGACGTCTTTCGGTGTTGACTGTCGATGGACATCGACGGTACGACCGATGCCATCCAACAGTCTGTACAGGGTTTTGAAGCGGCTATGATCCTCCCAGCAGTTCACATACTGGTAGTTCAGGTTAACCACTTCCTCCCGCAGTTGCTCCACCAGGAACTGTGCGATGCAGGTTTTCCCTGCACCAGATGGGCCGTGGAGGAGCGCCGGGTCAGCTCGTTGTCCCCGAGTGATTGGGTTGAGAACGCTGGAGAGGTAGTTGACCTCAGCATCTCTGTGTTGTACCTCCCTGGGAATGAATTCTGGTTGCAGGACGCGCGCGTCCGTAATCATACGACGTCGACGCAACTCTGTAGTTGTAAATGGAAGGGTGTAGTTTCCGAAACTTCCGAATTCCGATTTATTTTTGGAACCTACTGAACCTGAATACTTGTAATGGGCCTTGTTTAGACGCAGTACAGAACGCTCACTTCGGCCGTTGTCTGAACAATGAAATCGGATAGTGAGGCACCCACAGACTGGATCTCTTCACCCGATATGGCCACAGACCTGCGTCTTCAGAAGCGTCTAAACAAGGCCCTTGTAATGGATTTGGAATCCATTCTACATTGAGCTTAGCATATTAGTTCAATTTATAATCATATAAGATAATAAAACATCAGCAATAAACCTGCAACTATGAATCAAGATTTTACAGAAGGCACTTTCTCGCCACCTTCTGTATTTACAACATCAGTGGCTTTGTTGAAACCCTATAGTGCTGATAGATCTCGGAAGCGGTGCTGAATCGACGAGCATTTCGTTCACGTAAATAGAGTTTCGGGCAGATGCTCGCGTTATGAAACGACGAGCGTTATTCCAACGCTCGCGCTACCAAGTAGGGTCACAGCAATCATTTTAGCAATCTGCCTTGCACCAGCTATCCACGTGACTGTGACGTATACAGATAGCTGTACCACGGTCGCTATGACGATTCCAATTCGGGTCGTGCTTGCTGAAAGAGATAAATCAACGGAATTGACGATGGCGAGAATGACCGCGACGAGCCCACCAATCACTAATGCTGATTGAATCCGAAACGGAGTATTCAATTCGTTCGTTGGTGGTCCACGATTTCGAGCACGAAACCAGATCCCCCCTGTAACGAGGAACCCAACCCCAGCCATTGCCGCGAATGGAATCACGAGAGATTCGGCGATTGAAGGACTGACGATGGCAACCACGACGAAATTCCGTAAGAACAGCATCGTCGATGCGATTGCGGCTGCGACCGTGTAGGCAAGATCGAACTCCGGATGACGCCGGTACTGTTCAGTGAGTGATGTGATTGTCATTCCAGGGGACACGGCACCCCCCAGTGCTCCGGTGAACCCGATTGCAGTCCCCGGATCGACTATCTTGGATAGGAGGTACCCGAGAAAACTCAGTCCTGCGACGAACACCACGACTAACCAGACTTGTCGCGGGTTCACTCCGAGCAGTACATCGAGGCGCTCGTCAGGTAAAACCAGCAAGACGAGGAGAAGAACAAGAAATTCAGCTGTCGCTCTGAGGTCTTCCGAATCGATTCGGTCTCTCATCTCGTTCCAGCGAGTGCTCATCGCTTACTCTCTGAGTCAAGATCTCCCGTCGGTTGGTCCGTTCGGTCAAGTAACTCGACGGTTCCGCGCTCGCCGTCGATTCGAATTCGTTCACCCGTTCGAATTTCGTCGGTCACGTTCGCCACCGACACCACGGCTGGTATACCGTATTCACGTGCGACCAGTGCGCCGTGTGTCATCCGGCCACCAACCTCCATCACTAACCCAGTCGCATCCTGAAACAAGGGTGTCCATCCAACGTCCGTGGACGGGGCGACGAGAATCTCACCCTTTGAAATCGACTGTTCAGACGGATCGTGCATCACCTTGGCAACTCCTTCGACCAAACCGGACGAGACCGGCGTTCCCGTGAGCACGTGTTCTGAGGGAGACCCATTTCTCTTGCCTGTCGGTGTCTCACCCTCGCTCGTAAGAATAGGTGGTGCAGTCATTGACGCATATCGCTGGTGAGTATCACGTCGTTCGGAGATGTCTACATCAAGAGATGACTCATCATCAAGTGAGTCCAATAATTCCTCTTTCCGGAGGTACCAGACGTCCTCTGGGTGTTCCAATACTCCTGCCTTAGCGAGTTCAGTTCCCACATCGGAGACACAATCGTGTATGGCCGCGAGAAACCGCGCAGCTCCGTGCTTGTGGTGCTCCCGGAGTTGAATTCCTCCCCGGTACACTCGGATCAACTGCCCCACAATCGGCCGTTTCACGGGACCTAAGAGTCCTCGACTAGCGCGATTCTCAAGTTCCTCGGCGGCTTCACCTGCATCGTGTTTCAGTTGATCCAAGTGTTTGCGGTGTTCTCCCTGTTCACTCCTCCGAAGATTACTTCGAATCGTCTGAAAGAGTATTGAGGGGTCGTCTCGCCAGCGTGGTCGGCTCAGATCTATTTCGTTACTCGCCCGGAAGCCAAAGTCGTCAAGGAACGTCTCGAAAGCCGCCACAAATTGGGTTCCGCCATCGACATCTTCGATCTCTGAGAGTGTGGATTTGTCTCGAATCGCCGCTTCAACGTCAGGATGTTCCCGAGCAATATCTGCGAGGTCACCGAGCCGCTGATTGATTTCGGTGGCTATCTCCTCGTCGAATCCGCGGCTGAGTGCTGTGAGTTCGTCGTCTGCGTTTGGATACAGCCGTTCCAGTACATTACCCGCCACGACGCCGGCCAGGAGATACGGCATCGACTTGCTTCCTATCGAAGCGACCAGCGTACCGAGTTCAGTTTCCTCGAACGCCACTCGAATACGCTCGCTCCGGGACTCGGGTTGAGTGACACGAGTCGCCATCTTCTCTCCCTCTCGCTCAATACGAGCACGGACGCGTTCGGCGTCGGGTGGCCCCAAAAGGAACGGCTTGAGGAGACGGGCCAACAGATGCGGTGTGTTTGAGACAGCGAGTGGGAGGAGGCGTCGGCTCACGCGACCGAGCGTTCGGAGCCGGTTCGTGAGCGTGTCTTGGAAAAATGTATCTTCGTGTCGGTCGAGAATATCTTCGAGTGCACACGTCGCCGGTTCGCTCATCGAATCGAGGACGCGAAGAGCAATCTTTCGTGTTACTTCCCCCCGTAGAAGGGGGGTGAGGTCCACATACACTCGGTGTCCGGCTTCGACTGCGAACGACTGGTCAGATTCGGGGGACAGGAACCGAGCAACAGATCTGTTTACCGTTTCTCGCATCCAATCGACGACCAGTGGTGGGAGTGCCTCGGCCATCGCTTGCTGGTGACCGATACTGAAGTAGACGTGCAGCTGGTCATCGGCTGGCGCTGGTGATGGGAGCGGATACAAAGAGGTGATCGGACGTGACTGGAGCAGCATGAACTCGCCATCGACGAGTGCCCATTCGATGTCCTGTGGGCTGCCGAGTAGTTCTTCGACATCTTCCCCGAGCTCTACGAGTTTCCGTAGTTGGGCATCGGTCAACGCCCGGCTCTCACGGTGCGCAGTAGATACCTCCTCCAGCGATGGCTCATCCTGGCCGTCCTTCCCCGAGCGGAGCGCGAGGCGCTTTTCGCCGACTTCGTATTCGAGGACTTCCCCAGTTCGGCGGTCAACACGTGCGTTGTCGGGGGATACGTCTCCGGCGACCACCGTATCGCCAAGACCATAGTTAGCGTCAATCGATGCAATGTGACGATTACCGGACACAGGATCAGCGGTGAAGAGTACTCCGGCAACCTCTGGTTCGACCATCGTCTGTACGACTACCGCCATCGCCACCTCCGAGTGTGAAACGTCGTTCCGAAGCCGGTACGATACTGCCCGTTCCGTGAAGAGGCTCGCTATGCACTCCTGAACGTACTCGGGGGCGTTTTCCTGGTCGATTCCGAGGAACGTCTCGTGCATTCCGGCGAATGACGCCGTCGGCAAATCTTCGGCCGTCGCACTCGACCGAACGGCGTACGAGTCGGCACCGAGCGTGTCGAGTGCGTTCGAGATGGCCCGTTGGACGTGTTCGGGGATTTCCGTCTCCCGGATCTTCGTTCTGAGTTCCTCACTCTTGGATACAATTTCGTCTGTGTTCTCCGGTTTGAGGGCCTCCAACGATTCGATTTCGGCTTGGATGTTAGACTCTTCAAAGAGAACCTGAGAAGCGGCAGTCGTCACACACACTCCAGTGGGGATTGGCAGGCCTGCTTCGACTAAGCGAGCGAGATTTGCACCCTTTCCGCCAGTCAAATTGAGATCTGCAGCTCCTTCTTCGTCCAACGAGAGGACAAACCGGCGGTCACGCACCTCGGCCAACTCGGTCCTTGGCATTTAGTTGTCCCTCCCGATTAGGTCACATCGGTCCGCAATTACGTAGAATCCCATAGTGCTATATTGAGCAGCTTTGGAGTTAGAGTGCTGCCTAGCATCAATGGCTCCTTATATATAGAAAATCGGAGGGTGTCATACTTCCTGTATTTGTGGATGTTACTCAGGATTCGAGAGCACCGAAGATTCTCGCTTCGATCTTCTGGAGATGTTCACTTACTGTCGGTACTGAGAGTTCAAGTTGTTCAGCGATGTCTCCGTGGGTCGCGTGTCGGGGAACGTCGTAGTACCCGCTTGCCAGGGCAACATCCAGTATTTCTCGCTGCCGGTCGGTTAGTAAGTCTGTCAGCGATTTCGGATCCTCAATATAGGGACCGATTCGTTCGACCGATACCTCGATCTCTGATGGGATTTCGTCCAATATACCCATAATTTCGCTGTTAGTCTCTCCGACTATCGTGATTTTGAGCTGTCCCTCTTCCGTCGCCTCAATAGGGAAGTCAAAGAACACACCGTGCTCACGACGGAGCTCAAGGAGTCGCCTAATGGACGGAGGCGGCCGAGCATGCACAAACACGAGTCCGGCTTTCGCGTCCTGTTCAGAGATACTGAACCCGAGAACGTCCTGTTCATCCGAGAGAATTGCACGTGCCTGCGCTAGATTCCCCCGAATCCGGCCGAGGAGAACAAACGTCCCATCTTCGAGGAGAGTGAGGTTGAAGATGCGCTCTCGTTGCACTCTCGATTCGCTGGTAAACAGGTGGTCCACAGGATGATTTGCTGGGGGCGACACGAGAACCGTCACCGCTCTCATCGGAGCATCACCTGTAGTTTGCTGGAGTGAAGAAATCTGATTTCCGGGTTTTGCATTTATACTACCATTTATGCTAGGCGAACCCTTAGTCTTCACGTATACCCATCTAACATTGATGAGCTCCGATCCTCTCCCCAAAGACGCCGTTGAGAGCCACACAGATGTTCTCATTGTCGGTGCCGGGCCGACAGGACTAGCGCTGGCAATTGAACTCTCCCGACGGGACATAGAGTACCGACTCCTTGAGAAGAACGATTCGACGGTGTCGAGTTCCCGTGCACTCGGCATTAATCCACGGACCCTTCAGGCATTCGAGGATATGGGCCTCCTCGATGGGATTCTGGCGAAGGGGTTCAGACTCACTGGCCAGCGTCTCTACCGTGGTGACGAACAACTCGTCCGCCTGAGCACTGACAGCGTCCACAACGATACAGAGTATCCGTATCTCTGGATACTTCCACAGTACGATACCGAGGATGCACTTCTCGGTCGGTTGACCGAACTCGGTGGTGCGGTCGAATTCGAAACCGAGGTCGCCGAGTTCGACCAAGACGAAGATTCGGTGACTGCTCGGCTCACCCACACCGACGATGGTAACCACCGCGAGGAGATCGTCCATGCGTCGTACCTCGTCGGCTGTGATGGTGGCAGTAGCATGGTTCGAAAGACGCTCGGGCTGGACTTCTCCGGGGAAACGCGGTCAGAGACATTCTTCCTCGCGGATATCACTGTAACGAGTGACTGGCCCTCGCGGGAGGCACTTACGTGGTTTCACGAGGACGGTATCATCGCCGTGCTTCCCATCGATGGGGAGGACACCTGGCGTGTGTTCGCCGAGATCTCGGAGGTTCCGGAGGACGAACGCCCGGTACCGACACCGGAAGGTGTGCAGACGTTACTTGCCGGACGGACCGCTGATGAGCGAGCGGAAGTTCACGACATCATCTGGTCGTCGGACTACACAGTCAATCAGCGAATGGTGGACCAGTACCGAAGCGGCAACGCATTTCTTGCGGGGGATGCCGCACACGTACACAGCCCGTTCGGTGCGATGGGTATGAATACAGGCATCCAGGACGCCTACAATCTTGGGTGGAAGCTCGCACTCGTCGTTTCGGGTGCTGCCGACGCGACGTTGCTCGATACGTACGAGGAGGAGCGACGACCGGTCGCCGAAGAGGTTCTCGGAGGGACAGGTCCATCAACGGGACTAATTAGCTCTACAAACCCCGTGATTGAAGCACTTCGTGAACACGTTCTTAGCCCGCTTCTTAAACAGGAGCGTGTTCAGGCACGGTTGCTGAGTGCAACGACACAACTCGGAATCAACTACCGAAGAAGCTCGCTCTCGCAGACTTCGGACGTGTCTCCCCTGGATGATTTACTCGATGGCGGCAATCTTCGGGAACTCGTCGGACGGGAGTGGCAGACCTGGCGTGCACCAAAGGCGGGCGACCGGGTACTTGACGGTCCATGTGAGGGGAGAGGTGGAACCGATATTTCCCTCTACGACGAACTGCATTGTGAAAGTGGCTTCTCGCTGCTGCTATTCACGGGTAAACATGAAGCGGCTGATGAAGTAGGCGTGTCGGTTGCTCAAGCGGTAGCTGATCAAGTCGGTGACGTTGTTCGGCCCTACCGTATCGTTCTGGACAAACTACCTAGCGACGAGAGAGATGTTGAGACATTGATTGATAAGGACGGGACACTTCACGAACGGTACGGAGCGCTCACACCGGTATTCTTTGTCGTCCGTCCAGACGACTACATCGGATTCCGTGGTGCAGTATCTAACACAGTCCCACTCGATGAGTACTTCAATGAGGTAATTGGCCTTCACGTAAACGAGTAGACCACTGTGAATCGTCTGCGAGTCCGATTGAGGTAGATCGGTGGGATTCACAGGGAGGCAAATCCGTCAAGAAGTTATAGAGCTGACTTGGTCGATTTTCCGCTGCAACAGCGAGACGGGTTGACCGAATTCGTTCCCGCTCTGAAGATAATGGACTGCTAAATCACGACTTTGCGTCTCACCTCTTGGATAATGTTGCCGATTAGGTGGTTTGTAGAAATCCAAACTGCCAACTTGGGGTACCGCTCGCGGAGGTTCTGTATCGCGCCTATCGGTTTATCACCGGAGCTCGCCCGAGCGCCCGAAGACAGCACGACGGGAGAGAACCATCCGAACAGCAGCAGCATTCAACTCGAAAAATCCCCATAGATGAAATATATACTGAATTTTATGCGAGATGGAGAGATAACGAGCTGAACCCACCAGAGAGCCGGACGACGCTCACGTCCGGCTATCGGTGGGAACGCTGGTCGTCAGCGACGCGGTCCGTGCGATGCACGGTCCGCGAATCCAGACGCGCCCCGACATCGGGCTCCCGCAGGCCCACGAGGTTCGCACGGAGCGCCGGGAACAGGCGGGCAGGCCGCACGGCAGGCCCCCCACCGCAGGACGTTTGCCGCCGGCCCCGGAGGGAGGGACATGGCCGGAGCCGATCTCGACGCCCTGGACCCGGAGTGTGCGCGCGTGGTGCGCGAGTTCCTGGCCGAGGGGCTGCCGGAGTGGCACACGCTGTCGGTCGCGAGCGCGCGCCGCCTCGAGGACGAACTGTTCTCGGGCGGCGACGGCCCGGAGCTGGCCGCGACCCGCGAGTTCGCCATCGAGGGGCCCGCAGGCGACGAGCTCCCGCTCAGGGCCTACCGGCCGGCGGCCGAGGGGCCGGACGGCGATAAACCGGATGCGGCGATATCGAATCGCCCGACCGTGGTCTTCAGCCACGGCGGGGGCTGGACGCTCGGGACCCTCGATTCGGCGGACGACATCTGCCGGGAGCTGGCCGCTCGGACGGGCGCACTGGTGCTCTCGGTCGACTACCGGCTCGCGCCCGAGCACCCGTTCCCCGCGGCGCTCGACGGCGCATATCGGGCGACCGAGTGGGCGGACGCGAACGCCGACGCGCTGGGCGGCGGCGGGCCGCTGGTGGTCGCCGGCACGTCGGCGGGCGGCGGACTCGCGGCCGCGGTCGCGCTCCGGGCGGCAATCGAGGACGGCCCCGATATCGCGGCTCAGGTGCTGCTGTACCCGATGCTCGACCGGGACACCACGCGGGCGTCGTACGCGGAACACGGCGACGGGCCGCTGCTGACGACGGCGGACGTGTGCTGGTTCTGGTCACAGTACCTCCGCTCGCCGGTGGACGCCCACAACCCCTTCGCGGCGCCGCTCCGGGCCGATGTCGACCTGCTCACGGAGGCCCCGCCGGCGGTCGTCGCCACGGCGGGCGTGGACCCGCTGCGCGACGAGGGCCGGGCGTACGCCGACCGGCTGGCGGCCGTGGACGTGCCCGTCACACGGGTCCACGAACCCGACCTCTGCCACGGGTTCTGCTCGCTGACGGACGACGTGCCGGCCGCCGACCGGGCGATGGACGAGATCTGCGAGGGGCTGGCTGCGCACCTGGCGTGAGTACGGGCCGACCGCACCGGCTGTCGGTCGGCCCCCGCAGCCGCGAAAGCCTTGTTACCGTACCCCACGGAGACGACCCATGGACGAGGACATCCACGAGTACGACGGGGACGCGATCGACGTGACCTGGGACGGCGAGCGCTGCATCCACGCCCGCGAGTGCGTCCACGGGCTCCCCGAGGTGTTCGACACCGACCGGCGGCCGTGGATCGACCCCGACGGGGCCGACGCCGACGAGGTGGCCCGCGTCGTCGAGCGCTGCCCGACCGGCGCACTCCACTTCGAGCGCGCGGACGGCAGCGGGGAGACGACACCCCGGCGCAACACGGTGACACTCGCGCCCGACGGCCCGCTCTACCTCCGGGGTGACGTGGTCATCGAGGGCGACGACGGCGAGACGCGGCTCCAGGACACCCGGGTCGCGCTCTGTCGTTGCGGTGCCTCGGACAACAAGCCCCTGTGCGACGGGACCCACGGCGACGAGGCCGTCGCCTTCGACGCCGACGGGGTCGCCCCGGACGCGGTGGTCGTCACCGACGACGGGGACGACGGGGGCCCGGACGACCCCATCCGCGTCACCCCCACCGAGGACGGCCCGTTCGTCGTCGATGGCCGGTACGACCTCCGGGACGCCGACGGGGACGAGTCACGCGAGGGCGGCGCCCTCTGTCGGTGCGGCGGCTCGGCCGGCAAACCGTTCTGCGACGGTACGCACGCCGACATCGGCTTCTCCAGCGACGACTGACAGCCCGGCAGTGACCGGGCCCGGATTCCCCGAAGACGGCCGCGAGCGTCCCGCTCGGTCGAGGACCGCCGAACGGAGCGCCGGCCGCGCGGGGATGATTCTGTATAGTGACATACAGTTTATCGTCGGAGGATGGGCGCGGAAGCGTGTCCGGGGCAACCGCCGGGACGGGGCCGAGAGGCGGCGCTTTTGTCGGTCGGCGCGCTACGGCCGCTATGGTCCGGAACGTGGCCGGTGAGATGGCGGAACTCGAGCCGGAGGACTTCCACCTGCTGTCCGGCCTGGAGCACGGGATGCGGTTCTCGCGCTGGGTCGCGGAGGGGAAGCTCCCGGGGTTCTCGGGGCTCGACTCGGAGAACGTCGACTACCGGCTGGACCGCTGTGAGCGCCGCGGCCTCGTCGAGCGCAAGACCATCCAGTACACCGGCTACCGGCTCACGTTCGAGGGGTACGACGCGCTGGCGCTGCACACCTTCGCCGAGCGCGACACCATCGACGGGGTCGGCGGCCCGCTGGGCGTGGGCAAGGAGTCGGACGTCTACGAGGTCCGCAGCTTCCAGCCGCTCGCGCTGAAGTACCACCGCGAGGGGTACACCAACTTCCGCGAGGTGGACAAGGAGCGTGACTACACCAGCGACAAGGAGCACATCTCCTGGTTCTACACCGCGCGCAAGGCCGCCGAGCGGGAGTACGAGGCCCTCGAGACGCTCTACCCCGACGTCCGCGTGCCGCGCCCGGTCGACCAGAACCGCCACGCCATCGTGATGGCGAAGATGGACGGCGTGGAGCTGTCACGCGCGGGACTGGAGGACGGGCAGGTCGTGCCCGTACTCGACCTCGTCCTCGACGAGATGACCGGCGCGTACCGCGAGGGGTTCGTCCACGCCGACATGTCCGAGTACAACGTCTTCGTCGGGAGCGACGGCGTGACGGTGTTCGACTGGCCCCAGGCCGTCCCGACCGACCACGAGAACGCCGACGAACTGCTGGCGCGGGACGTGCGCAACGTGGTGGGCTACTTCACCCGGAAGTACCCGCGCCGGACGCCCGAGGTGGACGAGTCCGCACTGGCCGAGGCCATCCGGGAGGACGACTTCGAGACGGTCCGCGAGTTCGCCTGACGCCGCCGGGCCACGCCGAACATACCCCTGCCCGCCAGCGCCGCGACCGCGGGCCCCCACCGGGTGACTTTTCACGACACGCGGCGGTGGCGACGGGTATGCGAGTCGGCGTCGGGAGCGGGAACCCGGTGAAGCGTGCGGCGACCGAGCGGGCGTTCGAAGCGGCCGACCGGTCGGCGTCGGTCGAAGCCGTCGCCGTCGAGTCGGGCGTGAGCGAACAGCCCATCGGCGACGACGAGACCATCCGGGGTGCGAAGACCCGGGCGCGGCGGGCCCTCGAGGGATACGACGTCGGTATCGGCATCGAGGGAGGTGTCGCCGACGGGCCCGACGGGCGGTACCTCATCATGTGGGCGGCGGCGACGGACGGCCGGGAACTCGGCCTCGGGAGCGGGCCGCAGCTCCGGCTCCCGGCGGGAATCGCCGACCGGGTCGACGCCGGCGAGGAGCTGGGACCGGTGATGGACGAGGTGGTGGGCCTGTCGAGCGTCGCGCGCAAGCAGGGCGCGGCGGGCGTCCTGACCGGCGGCATCATCGACCGCGAGAGCGCCCTGTGCCACGCCGTTGCCGGTGCGCTCGGGCCGTTCCTGACGGAGTACTACGCGAGCGACGCTGCCCCGAAGTGAATCCACCACACCGCGTTCCCCCGGCTATCCCGACTCCGCGGCCTCGATGGCCTCGATGCCGATCTCGACGGTGTCGGGGTCGGGCGTCGCCCCGAGGTCGGTGTCACCACCGCGCAGTTCCGCCGGGGTGAACCAGTCCCAGACCTCCGGCCCGTCCTCGCCGGGCGCGGGGTCGATGTCGCGCGAGGGGACCGTCGCGAAGTAGACGTGGTCGATGTGCTGGTGGCCGACCCGCCCGTCGTGGACGTTGATGTCGTACAGCAACTGGTGGCGCGGCTGCGGGAGCGCGCGCCCGTCGGGCGCGGGGACCTCGGGTGTCGAGTCCAGCAGCGTCGGGTCGAGGCCGGTCTCCTCGCGGACCTCGCGCAGCCCGGCCTCGTGCGGGAGTTCGTCGCGGTCGACGTGCCCACCCGGCGGGATGAGCCCGTCGATGCGGTGGTGGTCGTGGAGGGCGGTGGCGCCGTCGTTGACGACGTAGATGGTCGCGGTGAAGTGGCGGGTCGTCTCCATCCGTACCCCGGCGGTCGGACGGCGCCCTGTTGAACGCCCGGCATCCGGAGCGGAAGTGGTCCGGAACGCAGGGTCGGCCACGTTACCGATACGGCGGAACGATTATTCGAAAGCAGCAGAGATTATCACCGAACCCACACCACAATACGATTAGTTCGAGGATAATCGGATAAGACCCATCCCTCGGTGGCTGTACCGTGTCGCCCACACTTTTATCGGAACCCTTCGAACCACGGACGACATGAGCGATCTGCCGGACGAGTTCCCGTGTCGGCTCCTCACCTGGGACTACATCGACGGGCTGGCGCGCGACCTCTCTCACGAGGTGCGTGGTGACTACGCCCCGGACACGGTCGTCGCCATCGCGCGCGGTGGGCTCGTCCCCGCCCGCATCGTCTGTGACTACCTCGACGTGGACGACCTCATCAGCATCAAGGTCGAGCACTACGTCGGTACCGGGGAGGCCGGCGACGGCCCCTCCGTGAAGTACCCCCTCGCGGACGGCGCCGTCGCCGACAAGGACCTGCTCGTCGTCGACGACATCGCCGACACCGGGCGGACGTTCCAGCACACCGTCGACCATCTCGAGGGGCTCGGCCAGCCGCCCGCACACGTGAAGACGGGGGCGCTGCAGCTGCTGCCCGGCAGCGAGGCCGAGCTGGACTACGTGGCCTCGTACCCCGACGAGTTCGCGTGGATGGTCTACCCGTGGAACTTCGTCGAGGACATGTGCGACCTCGTGCCGCGGCTGATGGAACTCGCGGCGGGTGAGCGCTTCTCCGAGGACGAGCTCTACCACCTGTTCTACGACTACCACGACATCGACCGCGTCCACTTCGAGGTCGTCCAGGGCGACCGGCTCGGCGAGGTGCTGGCCGAGCTCGAACGCCGCGGCGTCGTGGAGACGACCGGCCGGGGCAGCGCCGGGTCCCCCGAGTGGCGGCTGGTGTAGGGCACCAGAGGAGTGCCGGACAGCCGGCGTCCGCCGCCCGGGTACCCGGCGGCCGGATGCTCGCCGCCCGGGCACCCGCCGTACCGACCACGGACAGGTTGACGGCCGCCGGGAGCGAAGGGCCTGCATGAAGGACCCGACGGGTGACGGGCAGCGGGGGGAGTCCCGCGACCTCGACCCGTCGACCGTCGACCCCGCGCCACGGCGGGTCCGGGACGCCGCCCCCTCGACGGTGGCGTGGGCGCTCTGGAGGGCCAGCCGGCCGGACCAGCTGCTGCTCGTCGTCGCCATCTACGCGATGGGCGCGACCATCGCCGTCGCCCGGGGCGCGCCGCTCTCGGTCGAGGCGACGCTCGCCGGACTCGCAGCACTGCTGCCGACCGCCGCGAGCATCCACTACGCCAACGAGTACGCCGACTACGAGACGGACGCCCTGACCGACCGGACGCCGTTCTCCGGGGGGAGCGGCGGGCTCCACGCCGCCCGGCTGCCGCGGCGGCTTGCACGCGATGCGACGCTCGCGACGGCCGCGCTCGCGGTGCTCGCGACCGCGTGGCTGTGGCTGGCCGGGCCGCTCCCGACGGTGGCCGTCGCCGTCCTGGCCGTCAGCGCCGTCCTCGGGTGGGGGTACTCGCTGCCGCCGCTGGCGCTGGCGTGGAACGGCCTCGGCGAACTCGACAACGCGGTGCTGGGCGGCCTGCTCCTCCCGCATTACGGCGCCGCCGCCCTCGCCGGCACGTTCGACCTGGCGGTCTGTCTCGCGGTCCTGCCGTTCACCGCCCTCGTCTTCGTCAACCTGCTCGCGACCCAGTGGCCCGACCGACGGGCCGACGCCGCCGTCGGGAAGCGGACCCTGCCGACGCGGTGGTCGCCCGGCTGCCTCCGCGCCGCGTACCTCGCGGGCGTCGTCGTCGCGTTCGGGTCGCTCGCGGCGCTGTGGGGGCGGGTCATCCCGTCGCTGGTCGCGGGCGCGACCCTGCTGGCGCTCCCGCTCGTCGCGTGGGGTGCGGCGACCTACACCCGCGACGAGTGGCCGTTCCCGACCGTCGCCGCGATGGTGGTGGCGGCGGTCGCCCAGCTACTCGCGTGGGCCGTCGTCGCCGGCCTCCCCGGGCGACTGGCCGGAACGCTCGGGTGAGCGGGGCCTCGTCCGCGGGAGCGGCGGGCGACCGCTCGGCCGTGACGGCTCGCGACCGTCGGCGATACCGGGTATCAAGACTTACACCGACCCCCACGCTACCTCCAGACAGTGACCCCGCTGCCGGTCGTCTCCGACCTCCTCGCGCTGACGCCCGCCGTCGAGCCGCTGACACCCGCCGTGGGCGCGTCCGCCTCGCAGGTCGGCACGGCCATGCTGACGGCTGCTGCCGCGCTCGCCGCGTGGCTCCCGGTCGGGCACTTCCACGTCGGTGTCTTCCGGGCGCTGGAGGAGGCGGTCCGGGCCGCGACCGGGCCGTTCGGGCTGGTCATCATCTTCGTCTACAGCTTCCTCATCGCGTTCGTGCTGCCCCTGCCCAGCGAGGTCGTGCTGGCGACGCCGCTCCGACTGGGGCTGGGCTACTGGCCGGAGATGGCCATCATCATCCTCGTCAGCGGGGCCGGCAAGGCCGCCGGGAGCGTCCTCGCGTTCGGGCTCGGGCAGGAGGCCAAGGAGTCCGGTCCCGTCATCCGGCTGCTCCGGCGCTCGCGGTTCGACGTGGTGTCGCTAGCCGAGCGCCGCACCGTCCAGCTCGCGAAGAACTACGGCTACGCCGGCCTCGCGGTTGCGCTCTGCGTGCCGGGGTTCCCGGACACGCTGTCGATCTACGCCTTCTCCGTCCTCGAGGAGGACTACGTCAAGTTCGCGCTCGCCACGTTCATCGGGAGCGCCGGCCGGCTCGTGTTCTTCCTCGCGGTCGTCGAGGGGACCCTGGCGCTGCTCTGAGGGCGCCCCCGGCGGGCGCACGGGAACGAGTCCCGCGGAACCGGCGGGTTTTAGCGGCTCCCCGTCCCGTGTCCGGACATGAGTCACGAGCCGTTCCCGACCGACGGGACCGCCGTCGTCACGTGCGGGTTGCCGTACGCGAACGGCGACCTCCACGTCGGGCACCTCCGGGGCTACGTCGGCGCGGACGTGTTCAACCGCGCGCTCGGCAAGCTCGGCCAGCAGACCGCCTACGTCTGTGGGTCCGACATGCACGGGACCCCCATCGCGGTCAACGCCGCCGAGCAGGGCGTCTCGCCCGAGGAGTTCGCCCTGGAGTACCACGAGCAGTACCAGGAGACGTTCCCGAAGTTCGACGTCGACTTCGACAACTACGGCCACACGGACGACGAGACGAACACGGCGATGACCCGCGACATCGTCCGCACGCTCGAGGCCGAGGGCTACGTCTACGAGAAGGAGATCATGGTCGCCTTCGACCCCGAGGAGGGCCAGGCGCTCCCCGACCGCTTCGTCGAGGGGACCTGCCCGTACTGCGGGGCCCACGCCCGCGGCGACGAGTGCGACGAGGGGTGTGGCCGCCACCTCGAACCCGGGGAGATCGAGGACCCCGTCTCCACCGTCACCGGCAACCCAGCCGAGTACCGCGAGCGGACGCACAAGTTCTTCCGCGTCTCCGAGCTGCAGGCGTACCTCCAGGAGTTCATCGACCGCCTCGAGGGGACCGACAACGCCCGCAACCAGCCCCGCGAGTGGATCGAGGGCGAACTCCGGGACTGGTGTATCACCCGGGACATGGACTGGGGCATCGACTACCCCGGCACGGAGGACGAGGAGGAGGACCTCGTCCTCTACGTCTGGGTGGACGCCCCCATCGAGTACATCTCCTCGACGAAGCAGTACTCCGAGCGCGTCGGCGCCGACGAGTACGACTGGGAGGACGTCTGGCGCGACGACGACGGCGAGGTGGTCCACGTCATCGGCCGCGACATCATCCAGCACCACACCGTCTTCTGGCCCGCGATGCTGCACGCCGCGGGCTACACGGAACCGCGGGCCGTCGCCGCGACCGGCTTCATCACCATCAACGGGAAGGGCCTCTCCACGAGCCGCAACCGCGCCATCTGGGCCCGCGAGTACCTCGACGAGGGGTTCCACCCGGACCTCCTCCGGTACTACCTCGCCACCAACGGCGGCCTCCAGCAGGACGTGGACTTCTCCTGGGAGAAGTTCCAGTCCCGCGTGAACAGCGAACTCGTCGGCGCGTACGGGAACTTCGCGTACCGGTCGCTCCTGTTCGCCCAGCGCAACTACGGCGGGACGCCCGACTGCGAGGTCTCCGACGAGGTGGCCGAGCGCATCGACGAGGCCCTCGCGGACTTCCGCGAGGCGGTCAACGACTACTCCGTCCGGGGCGTCGGCCAGGCGGCGCTCGAACTCGCCCGGTACGGCAACGAGTACATCCAGCGCGAGGAGCCGTGGAACCTCGTCGACGACGACCCCGACCGCGCCGAGCAGGTCATCCGCGACTGCGTCCAGCTCTCGGTCGCGCTCGCGGTGCTGTTCGAGCCCATCGCGCCCGACACGGCCGAGCGCCTCTACGACCAGGTCGGCGGCGACGGCGACGTCCACGAGGTGACGCTGGAGGCCGCCCACGACGCCCCGGCCGCCGAGTTCGACGAACCCGACGAACTCGTCACGAAGATCGAGGACGACCGCGTCGAGGAACTGAACGAGAAACTGCAGGAGCGCATCGCCGAGTCCGCCAGCGACGACGACGCGGACGAGACCGACGACGAGACCGACACCGACGACATGGACCTCGAACCCCTCACGGACGACCGCATCAGCTTCGACGACTTCCAGGACCTCGACCTCCGGGTCGGCCGCATCGAATCCGCCGAGCCCATCGAGGGCGCCGACAAGCTCCTCCGCCTGGAGGTGGACATCGGCGTCGAGACCCGGCAGGTCGTCGCCGGCCTCCGCCAGCTCCACGACGTGGATTCGCTCCCGGGGACCCGCGTGGTGCTGGTCGCGAACATGGAGAAGTCCGAACTGTTCGGCGTCGAGTCGAACGGGATGGTGCTCGCCGCGGGCGAGGAGGCCGACCTGCTGACGACGCACGGCGACTCGCCGCTCGGGACGAAAATCCGATAGAAGGCCAGATTATCGCAGTATTGCGATTTCTAATCGATAGCTTCTGACAGAATCTACTTGTCTGCCAGCTTCTCTGCGTGTTCGGACACCAGCTGCGCGAACGCGCGTGATTCGCGCTCCTCCTGGGCGGCCAGCGGCTGGTCGTCGCGCACGCGCTCCTTGACGAGCCGCATCGCGAGCGGGTCGTTCTCGGCCAGCGACTCGCTCACGGCCAGCGGGTCGTCGACGACGCGCTGGACCAGCCCCATCCGCAACGCTTCGTCGGCGTCGACGACGCGGCCCGACACGGAGAGGTCCATCGCGTCGCCCTGCCCGACGATGTCGGGCAGGCGGGCGGTGCCCCCCCAGGCGCCGAACAGGCCGAAGGTGACGCCGGGTTCGGCGAACGTCGCGTCCGGCGTCGCCACGCGGATGTCGCAGGCCAGCGCGAGTTCGACGCCGCCACCCCGTGCCGCGCCGTCGACACCCGCGACGACGACGGCGTCGCTCTCGGCGACCGCGCGGGTCGTCCGCTGGCCCTTCCGGACGAACGGGCCGACCACGTCGCGGGCCTCGTCCGGGCTCATCGGCTCGTCGCCCGCCGCCGCGTCCACCATGGTCGCGACACGGCGGACCTCGCCGAGGTCGGCACCGGCCGAGAACGCCGCGCCGGCGCCCCGGATGTGGACCACCGGCGGCGGGTCGGTGACCGCGTCGCGGATGGCGTCGAGCGCGTCGCCGGTGAGGGCGTTGCGCTGGTCCGGCCGGTCGAGCGTGACGACGCGGACGTCGCCGTCGTCGCGGACGCGGACGGGGTCGGTCATTGTCCGGGAGAGGTGGTGGTTTCCAAAGGCCTTTGCCCTCCGTCGGCGTACTTAGTGGCGATGGAGGAAGCCGCCGCGGTCCGTCGGGCCGCGACCGAGGCCGTCGGCGACATCGTCCCCGACGCCCTCCGGTCGGACATCGAGTCCCTCCTCGCGGACGGCTCGATGGTCCCCGGCGCACTCACGCTGCTGGCCGCCACGGCCCCGGCCGAGGCCCCCGCCGAGTTCGAGGCCCTCGACGGCCTCGTCGAGCGGGGCGCCGGCGTCCAGCTCATCTACGACGGACTCCGGCTCACCCGCGATTTGGCCCACGAGGACCCCTGGAGCGCCGGCGATCGCGACCGCGGCGACATGGGCATCCTCGCGGCCGACGTGCTCGTCGCACGGGGGTTCTACCTGCTCGCCCGCACCGAGGCCGCCGACCGCGCCGTCGCCGTCGTCCGCGCGTTCGGCCGCGACCAGACCCACCGCCGCGAGGCGGCCGACCCGTCCTACGACGAGCACCTCGAACGTGACGTGCTCGACCTCGCATTAGTGGCGGGGACGACCGCTGCGGGCACGGAGGCCCCTGCCGACCGGGAGTGGGTCGTCGACACGCTCATGGCGAGCGAGTTCCCGACCGTCGCGGACCTCGACGGCGAGTCCGTCCGGGCCGACCTCCGGCGACTGGCCGGCGGCGAGGGACGCCCGGTCGAGCGGAGCGGCGACTGACCCGCCCGCAGGCTGCCGGTTTCTACCGCGTCACCGCGTGTCCCGGACGGGGAGAAACGAAACGCCTAACAGGCGTACCGGGCTACCGACAGGCGGCGCCTGGGTAGCTTAGCGGTAAAGCGCGTCCTTGGTAAGGACGAGAGCCCGGGTTCAAATCCCGGCCTAGGCTTCCTCCCCGTTTTCAAACGCCGAGTTGTTCGGCCCAGGACGTATCCGTCGGACGCACGAACCAGCAATCGCCATGACCGAGAGCGACGACCACGGCCGCGACGTCGAGCTCGAGAAGGAGACCGAGGAGGAGGCCGACGACATCGAGGAGGCCGAGCAGGTCCGGGAGGAGGAACAGGAGCGGATGACCGGCGAGGAGGACCTCGAACGGCGGAAGGAGGCCCAGGACCAGGAGAACGTCGACAACCACCGCGACGAGGAGCCGTTCGAGTCCTGAACCCCGCCCGTCTGAGCCCCGTACGCGGTTCGGCTTCTTCGCGTGTCACGTCGGAGAGCGGCGGCGCTGTCGCTCGTCGCTCGAAGGCAGGCCGGCGGGTGTGTGCTGCCGGCCGCTGTGAAGGAAGGGACCCGGGCGTGGACCGCCCGGGGACAAGGAGAACGTCGTGACCGTCGGGGAGCCGTGGAGTCGGTGGCTTACGCGTTGACGTCGACGGTCTCCGAGACGTCCTCGGCGGCGTCCTGGAGGTCCTCGGCCGCCTCGTTCAGGCGGTCGCCCGCCTCGTCGAAGCCGTCCTGGAGCTGGCTGGCGCCGTCCTCGAAGCGCTCCTGGAAGGAGTCGAGCTGGTCGGCGAAGCGCTCCTCGAACTCGTCGCCGCGGGACTCGAACTCGTCCTGCAGCTCCTCGACCTGCGCCTGGAGGTCCTCCAGGGTCTCGACGGTCTGGTCCTCGAGGTCCTCGCTGGACTCCAGCAGGGAGTCGATCTGCTCGTCGAGGCTCTCGAGGAAGTCACCGAGGAACTCGTCGACGGAGTCGGCGCCGTCGCGGAGGTTCTCCTCGAACTGCTCGGCGATGTCGACGCGGGTGTTCTCAAGCTCGTCGAGCTGCTCGTCGATGCTCTCGCGGACGTCGTCGATGTTGCTGTCGCCGGGGACGGCCGCCTCGACGGCGTCGAGCACGGCGTCGATGCCGGTGCGGACGAAGCCGGCCGAGGAGTCCTGGACCCCCATCATGGGGTCGATGGAGTCGACGAACGCCTCGTTGACGTCGCGCTGGATGTCGACGGCCGTGTGGATGCCGTCCTGGGTCGTCTGGATCGCGCTGCGCTGTGCCTCGAACGCGAGGCCGAACGGTGAGTTGCTGTCTGCCATTGTAGTTCCATCTACGACACCGAGTGATATAAAATTTACCCCTTAAAACCATCCAAAACCATTGAATGGCACAGGACCGAGTTCGAAACCACTCAGTGTGGATCGACGGGGGCTGGCACTACCGGGGCCGGTCCGCCTCGTGGGGTGCCGGAGCGCCGTCGCTCGCGGGAGACGACGGTGTACACGTGAGCCGCCGGCCGGCGACCCTAGTCGGACGGCGTGGGGCCGGGGACCGGGTAGGTCTCCTGCAGGTACGCGACGGTCTCGTCGACCAGCGCGGGCCGGCGAGTCCAGAACCCCCGATACCGGCCGGGGTCGGTCTCCTCACACACCAGCGCCACCTTCCGGGCGTCCTCGCCGGCACCGTCGAAGACGACGAACCAGACATCGGCCAGTTCGCCGTCCGGCTCGACGTGGTGATGGTGCTCCGTCGGTGTGGGGACGGTCCCGGACGCGCCGTAGAGGTGGACCGTCACGGCCGAGTCGGCGAGTCGCTCGTAGATGCGGCCGGTACCGTACTCGTCCGTGATGCGGTCGAGCGTCTGGAACCCGGTGTAGAGCGTCCCGCGACCGACGTCGAGCGCCTGCTGTTCGACGAGCCTACTGATGTCGATGAGGAACCCCTTGCCGTCGTCGTCGACGCGGTAGACGTCGTTCTCGGCACGCCGGAGCAGCGACGGACGCTCGGTGACGTCGAACGCCTCGGCGTCGTCGGCGTCCTCGATGCGGATGGCCCGGTCGAGGACCGCCACCGGCGCCATGTCGACGGGCTCGGTTCCCCGGTGGAGGACGGCCGTGTTCAGGGGCGCCTCGACGGAGGTGTCGGCCGCCCGGACCGTCACGTTGAGCCGGCTGAAGTACGCCTCCAGCCGCTCGAACAGTGCCTCGTCGCCGCCGTAGTTGAACAGCGTCAGCACCTGGCGTTCCTCGGCGAGCCTGTCGATGAGCGCCCCCAGCGACGCCGGCAGTTCCGCGGCCGACGCGGCGACCGACGGGCCCGGGTCGCCGTTCTCGACCCCGGCCAGGTCCCGCTCGCCGCTCGTCCCCGACGAGCCCCCATATTCCGCCCCCCCGGGAACGGGACGCCAATCCTCGGGGGCGGTGGGGAACCCCTCCATGCGGTACTCCGGGCCACGTTCACCCTCGCGGAACTCGAGGACGCCGGTGAGGAGGCCCCGGAGCGTACCCGCCCGGTTCCCGACGGTGTCCGAGGGGAGGTAGCAGAACGAGACGCCCTGGGCGGTCGCGACGCGACCCAGGGCGACGTGGAGGAACCGGTAGACGCGCTCGAACTCGCTGTACACCGTGAGCGGCGCGAGCGAGTCGACGACGAGTCGGAAGCCGTCGGTACCGCGCCCGGTCACCGTCTCGATGGCCTCCGTGATGGCGATGCCGATGCCGGTCAGGTCGGCGGGCGAGGAGACCTGCCAGGACAGGTCGTCCCCGGACGTCTCGAACGACGCGTCGTTCGTGGTCACGACCGCGAACGGCGCGTCGGCCCGCTCGGTGTGGAGGGCGACGCGTTCGCGGACCTGGTCGGGACTCCCCGTCGTCGCGACCAGTATCGCCCCCTCACCGGCATCCAGGCCCCGCGCCAGGAACCGGTTCCCGACCGCCTGCTCGCCGACGAGCGGCGGACCGGTCCCGAGAACGCTCTCCCCGGCGGCCAGCGCGTCGACCGGGAACACGTTCCGCGTGTCGTACTCCATTACCGGACGAACGGGCTCACGGAGTATATATACACGGTCCGCGTCGCCGGCCGGGAGGGACCCACACGGATAAGCAGCCGAACTGTTCGACGGAACCACCTGGTCGGATCCGGGCATCCACGTCCGCATGGACCAGCGGACCATCGACAGTGCCCGGACCTCGTACCAGCGCGCGATGGCCCAGGCGGACGACCCGGCGGTCAGACGGGCGTTCCGGCGCTCCGTCGGCCTGCTGGACGCCATCGAGTCCAACCGGGGCGTCACCGTCGTCGGCGACCGGCAGCGGGCCGCGGACGACTGAGGGTCGGCACTCCCCCCGACCCCCTACACGCTCCCGGGGTAGGAGTCGCCTGCCACGTCGACCGAGTCCACCCACGGCGGCCGCTCGTCCTCGGGGACGGTGAACCGCGAACGCGCGTCCATGTACATGAAGATCATCGCGCGCCGCCACCGGTCGGTCGTGTTCGGCGCCGTCCGGTGCGGGAGCAGCGAGTGCTGGAAGAGCACGTCGCCGGGCTCCATCGGGAGCTGCTCCATCTCGCCGAGGTCCCCGAGGATGACGATGTCCGTCTCGTACTCCTGGGTCTCGTCTCTAAGAGCCCCTCCGTGTGCCCACCCGGGAGCACCTCCATGCAGCCGTTCTCCGGGGTCGCATCGTCCAGCGCGATCCACGTCGTCACCTGGTCGTACGGCCGGACCGGATAGTACGCCGAGTCCTGGTGGAGGCCCTTCTCGCTCCCGACGCCCGGCGGCTTGAACATCGCCGCGCTGCGCAGTAACTTCACGTCCGGCCCCAGCAGGTCCTGCGCGACGGTCACGAGCCGGTCGTCCGTCGCGAGGTCGTGGACGACCGCGTCGTCGAGCAGGCCCAGCCCCTCGAACTTCCGGACGGCGTCGGCCGCGTCGACCCCCTCGTCCTCGGCTTCCGGCTCCAGCTGCTGCTCGAACTCCTCCACGGGCCGGTTCCCATGCGTGTACTCGCGCAGGCGCTCGCGCACCCGCGAGACCGTGTCCGCATCGAACAGCCCACGCTTCACGACGTATCCCTCCCGCTGGTACTGTGCGAACTCCGCGTCGGTGAGCGCCTCGAGTGGCATCGAGGGAGATTACCGGCTAGTACCACTTAGAGATGGGCCCCGCCCGGAACCGCTCACCGCCGTTCCTGCTGCCGTCCCTCACCGGCGCACGAGCGAGGAGAGCACCCGCCCCTCCACCTTCCGGAGGTGTTCGCCGACGGTCCCCGCCGACAGGCCGACCTCCCTGGCGATGTCCTCGTGGGTAGCCCGGCGTGGGACCTCGTAGTAGCCCTTCTCGACGGCCGTCTCGAGCACCTCGCGCTGGCGTGCGGTGAGGGTGCCGTACAGCTTGTCGGCCTCGGGGTGGTAGTCGCCGATCCCCTCCAGCGAGACGCCCACACCGTCGGGCACCTCGTCGACGGCCCGCTGGATGGTCGCGTCGTCGCCGACGATGGTGACCCGGAGCCCGCCGCCGCGGGTGCACTCCAGCGGCGTCTGCAGCACCACCTCGTTGTCCTGGATGATCTCCATCAGCTGCAGCGAGGTCTCGTCCGGTTCGATGTGGAGGTAGATGAGCCCCTCCCCCTCCCCGGAGCCGTCGACCGCGATGACCGAGTCGCAGTCGCGCAGTTCCTCGACCGCCCGGTCGATGTCACCACGGAGCCCGTACAGCATCACGATGGTCCCGTCGTTCAGCAGGTTCACCTGGTGGACCACGTCCCGCTCGACCGCCGGCGACGCGACGAGCACCGAGTCCGCGGGGTTCAACCCACCCTCGCCCGGTGTGATGACGACGGTCGCGTAACGCATATGCCGTTCCTGGATGCCGGGTGACTTTACGCCTTTCACTGGAGGCCGTCGTGTCTTACCCGCCCGACCGCCGCCCCGGCGTCGAGGAGCGCGTCCGGAGCCGCCGGGACCGGGCGCTCGACCGGCGCGCTGCGAACACGACTCCCCACCCAATATTTAAGCAGCCCTCATATCGCCGGCGCTAGTGACAGGGAGTGACAGGCCCCAGTGATGCGTGGACCATGAGCCGATACGCCGACGACAACCGAGACCTCAGGCTGGACCCCGACGGGCGGGTCGGCGGCTACTTCCGCCACGCCGTCTACAACCACTGGGACCCCTACGAGGACATCGAGCAGGAGCTCATCGAGCAGGACCGCCAGCGGATGATGGAGGCCGACGAGGAGATCATCGACGAGGAGGGCTTCGACGACCTCCGCCAGACCATCGCCCTGTTCGGCGCCGGTGAGGAGGCCGTGACCGAGGACCTCGCGCCGCTGGCCATCGCGATGGACGACATCAACGACCAGATGTTCGTCTCCAGCCAGATCTACGAGGAGGCCAAGCACACCGCCTTCTTCGACCGCTACTGGCGCGAGGTCATCAACCCGGTCGCCGAGCACCACGACATCGAGGTGACCGCCCCGACCGACGACCGGTACTTCATGCCGGCGTACGAGCGGCTGTTCGACGACACCGAGGCCGCCATGCACCGGCTCCTCGAGGAGGACACGCCCGAGAACCGCGTCCGGGCGTTCTGTCACTACCACCTCGCCGTCGAGTCCGTCCTCGCACAGACCGGCTACTACGGCATCACCTCCTCGTTCTCGGACGGCGGCGGCGACATCACGCTCGACGACGTGCCCGAGTTCCCCGAACTGGAGGGGCTGGTCAAGGGCGTCGGCTTCATCCGCTCGGACGAGGGCCGCCACGTCGGCTTCGGCATGTACCACGTCCAGGAGGCGCTCGCCAGCGGCGCGGTCGACGAGCAGGTCGTCCAGGACGTCCTGCAGGAGCAGATGCCCAACATCGCCGGCATCGTCTCCTACTCCGATTCGGGCTTCATCGACCCCTCCGCACTCGTCGAGTACGCCTCCGACAAGCTCACCCGCCGCATCGAGATCATCACCGACTCCGAGGCCGACATCCCGCCGGTCGACGAACTGGTCAAGCTCGACGACGGCGAGGGCAGCGGCACGCCCTCGCCGGCCGCCGGCGACGACTGACCCACCGGCCGACGCGTCCGTCCCGTCCCCGTCACGGTCACCCTGCCGGCCCCGTTTCGCCGGCAGGCTTCGACGGATATCCGCCCCTGTTCCTCTGAGCCCGCTTCGAAGCAGAGGTCCAGAGCGATCAGTGGATGGTCCAGCGGCGACGAAAGTGGATTCCGACCGTTCGCGCCGCGTCAGTCGGTCTCGCGGCGTGGCAACTGCGACCCCCAGAGCCGGACCCACTCGGCCAGCGGGCCGCGTTCGCCCTCCACGTCGATGCGGACGCTGCCGTCGAACTCCCACTCGGCGCGCGGGGCGTCCTCGCCGAAGTGCAGGGGCACCTCGACACGGAGGTCCTCCGCGGTCAGTTCCAGCCCCTCGTCGCGGGTCATCGCCTCGTCGAGCACCTCGTCGATGCTGTCCATCCAGGTCTGCGGGTACTCGGACGACTCCGACGCCTCGCGGGTTCGGTCACTCATGACGCTTCCGTCCCGCGGTTCGCTCGGGAAGGGCGTAACCGTTTCGACGGTACCCGGCAGCTGGGAGTGGCTGGCGGGTGCGGGAGGCGGCGGAGAAGGCGCGGAGGGACCCAGTATCGCGGACGTGCGGCCCGTTCCGACCGGTTCAGTCGGAGGCGTGTCGGTCGGCCCGTGATGGCGGCGGCACCTGTTCGGGCTCGCTCCGGCGGTCGCGGGTGCCCGCCTCGTCGCGGAGGTCGGCGGGTTCCCCGGGCAGGTCGTCGGGGTCCGGGCGGACCTGCGCGCCGCGGTACTGCTCGGGCGTGTTCGCGAGCGGGTGGGCGGGGTTCTCGCGCGACTCGATGCGTGCGGCGCGCAGCTCCGCGAAGCGCGCGACCCGGGCGCGGATGCCCCGCCAGTGGTGCCGGGCCGCCCGCGGCACGCGATACGGGTGAGGCGGCTCCCCGCGGCGGGCCAGCGTCGCCCGGTTGACGTTGGCTGCCAGGTCGTCGTGGTCGACGAGGACGCCGACGCGCGCGTCGGGTGCGGCGTGCTCGGCGAGCACGTCCAGCCCGAGATGCAGCGCCCGGTACTCGGCGACGTTGTTGTCCGGGACCCGGTCGGGCATCGCCAGTCGCGCGACCGTCCGCCCGTCGCGGGTCTCGATGAGGACGCCCAGCCCCCCCTCGCCGGACTGCCGGAACGAGCCATCGGCTGCGAGGTAGTAGTCGCGGTGATGGGTTCGCGGCGGATGCGCGATATGGGGGGTGGGGGAGTCGTCGAACAGGTTCCGCAGGGCCGGCCGACTGTACGCGGCCATGGATACGCTACGGTCGCCCGCCGACTTAAATCCACGGGGCGAACGGCACGATTTCACACGAGTTCGTCGGACAACCGTCGAACGGAGACCATCTGTACAGTTCTCCGGAGGGTTCGGTAGCTCTCAGGAGTCCTCGAGGCCGGCGAGGAGCGCCGGGAGCGCCTCGGCCAGCGCCGCCCGCTCGACGGTCGCCGCCGCGTCCGGGTGTGGGGCGGGGCCGCCCTCGTACAGCACCTGCACCGGGTGGAGCCCGGCGGCGGCCGCGCCCGCGATGTCGGCCTCGGGGTTGTCGCCGACGTACGCCGTCGCCCCGGGCGGCACGTCGAGCGCCTCGCACAGCGCTTCGAACGCCCGCTCGTCGGGCTTCGGGGCGTCGAGCCCGCCGGTCACGACGACGGCGTCGAACAGGTCCGCCCACCCGACCCGCTCCAGTTTCCGGCGCTGGGTGCCAACCGGCCCGTCCGTCAGCAGCCCGACGGCGTAGCGCTCGCGCAACCGGTCGACGAGAGCGGCCGCACCCGGAAGCGGACCGGTCGCCGCCTCGACGACGGCGTCGTACGCGGCTGCGAGGGCCGCGGCGTCGACGTCGGTCTCGTGGTCGGCCAGCAGCGTCGCGAAGACGACCTCGCGGTCGGCCCCACCCTGCTGCTGGCGGTGGGCCCGGACGTACGCCTCGCGGTCGAGGCGAGGGGCGCCGACGCGCTCGCAGGCCGCGTGGAGCAGCGACTCCCGGTCCCGCTCGGCCACCAGCAACGTTCCGTCGAGGTCGAACCCGACCGCCTGTAGCACGGCCGTCCGTACGGGGGTGGTCGGTTTGAGGGTTGCCGTCGACGGCGGTCGGAGTGGACGAGCGTCGACGGGCGGGCAGTCGAAGTGGACGAGCGACCGGCGGGAGACCCGGGGCGCGACCGGCGGGGCCCGTGGCCACGGGCGGGTGCGGCCGCGGCGCGGTCGAACGCAAGACCCTTGCCCGGACCCCGCCACCGCCCGCCGATGAGTTTCCGCGAGGACCTCCGGGCCCGCATCGAGGCGGTCGACAGCGTCGTCTCGGTCGGGCTGGACCCCGACCCCGACCGGCTCCCCGACGCGGTGGCCGACCACGACCTGCCGCGCTGGGCCTTCAATCGTCGGATCATCGACGCCACGCACGAGCACGCGGCCTGCTTCAAGCCCAACGCCGCCTTCTACGAGGACCCCGACGGCTGGCGCGCCCTGCAGGAGACGGTCGCCTACGCCCACGGGAAGGGCGTCCCCGTCCTGCTCGACGCGAAACGGGGGGACATCGGCAACACCGCCCGCCAGTACGCGAGGGCGCTCCAGCCCGAGGGCCTCGACTGCGACGCCATCACCGTCAACCCGTACCTCGGCCGCGACGCCGTCGAGCCCTTCCTCCAGCAGGACGCCGGTGTGGTGATCCTCGCGCGGACCTCGAACGCGGGCGGCGCCGACTTCCAGAACCTCCAGGTCGGCAACGACAAGGCCCTCTACGAGTACGTCGCGCAGCGCTGTGCGGAGTGGGACCGCGAGTCGACCGCGGACGTGTTCCTCGTCGTCGGCGCCACCACCACCGACGAACTGGCGGCCGTCCGCGACCTCGTCCCGGACCTCCCCTTCCTCGTCCCCGGCGTGGGCGCGCAGGGCGGCGACGCCGAGGCCGCCGTCGAGTACGGGCTCGCGGACGGCGTCGGGCTGGTCAACTCCTCGCGCGGCATCATCTTCGCCGGCGAGGACATAGGGGCGCGGAGCGCCCCGAACGAGCGAGCGACGGAGTCGCGAGCCGCCCGGGACCCGGACGACTACTTCGCGGCGGCGGGCGATGCGGCCCGGCGGCTGAAGCGCCGGCTCAACCAGTATCGGAAGCGGTAGGCGAGCGATCGCCGGTCAGTTCGTCACGACGAGTTTCCCGACGGCGTCGCGGTCCTGCATCGCGGCGAAGGCCTCGTCGGTCGCCGCGAGCGGGTAGGTCGCGTCGACCTCCGGGGTGAGGTCGCCGCTCGCCACGAGGTCGACCAGCGTCTCCAGGTCGTTCTGGGTCCCCATCGTGCTCCCGATGACCCGCTTGTGGCCGAGGAACAGGTCCGCGACGTCGAACGTCGAGCGGTTCCCCGCCGTCCGACCGCAGACCACCATCCGGCCGCCGCGGCACAGGAGGTCCAGCCCGAGTTCCGAGTAGGGGCCGCCGAGGTGGTTCAGGACCGCATCGGGCGTCCCCACGTCGGCGACGGCGTCCCGGAGTTCGTCCGGGTCGGTCCCCTGGACCGCGTGGTCGAGCCCCAGGTCGGTCAGCCGGTCGAGTTTCGCCGCTGACGAGGAGGTGCCGACGATCCGGGCACCGAGTACGTCGGCGAGCTGGACGCCTGCGACGCCGACGCCGCCGGTCGCGCCCGGGACGAACACGAGGTCGCCGGGGCCGACCTGCGCCCGCTGGAGCATCCGGTAGGCGGTCATGTACGCGGTCGGAAGCGCGGCCGCGGTCGTCGCGTCCACGCCGTCCGGGAGCGCGACCAGCCGGTCGGCCCGCACGAGCGCGCGCTCTGCGAGCCCACCATGGTACAGCGAGAACCGTTCGCACTGGTTCTCCGGCCCCTCACGGCAGAACCGGCACTGCCCGCAGGTCTCGTTCGGGCAGAGCACGACCCGGTCGCCCGGCTCGACGCCGCGCACGTCGTCACCGACGGCCGAGACGGTCCCGGCGATGTCCAGGCCGCTGACGAACGGCAGGTCGTCGGCGTCGACCATCGTCGAGTCCCCCTCCAGTATCCAGAGGTCGTGGCGGTTGATGGAGCAGGCCTCGACATCGACGACCGCCTCGCCGCGACCTGGGTCCGGGTCCGGTCGCTCGATAATCGACACGCCATCGGGTCCGATCAGGTCGGCGAAGGCTGCGGCACGCATGGGGCCCGCTTCTCACCCGGGCCCGATAGGGCTAGCCCCGGCCGGGCGCGTCGCTGGGCTAGAAGCGGTACGTATCCACGCCGTCCGGGCCCGGGCCGTCCCGGCCCGGCCGGTGCTCCTCGTCCCGACCGCCGCCGAACTCGGCGTAGCACTCGGCGCACATACCCGCCGACTCCTCGAAGTGGCGCTCGCAGACGAGCCGGCCACACCGGTCGCAGCCGTCGACCACCTCGCGCTCCTCGCAGATCTGGCAGAGGCCCGAGACGCTCATGTGAGGAGCTAGCACGCCGAGACGTTTCAAGACTCGCCCTGAAGGATTGTAGAGAGTATATACCCAATACAATCAGATAATTAAACGATTTGCAGATATATTTGTCGAATTATAATATTATGAAAGGCATACAGGACGTATAACGCTGGAAGAACGGCGCAGCGGTCAGCCCCGCCGAACGTCCTCGGGGTCGGTCGTCGTCGCGGCGCCGTCGTTGAACCGGTAGAGCCAGCCCAGCGACGCGGCGACCAGCGCGGCGACGCCGCCGGCGCCGGCCGCACCCTGCGTCGTCAGCTCCTGTACGGGGCCGTCGCCGACGAGGACGACGCCGCGCATCCCGCTGTCCCCGTACTTCGAACAGGTGTACTTCGCGAGGCCGTCGCCGTCGAGCTGCGCGGCGTACCGGTAGCCCGACGAGGCGATGGTCTCGGACTCGATGCCGAGGTCCGGGTCGAGTACGTCGTACTGCTTCGGCCCGACCCACTCCCAGACGACGGTCGTCCCGGGCGAGGCGTGGACGGCGGCGGGTTCGAAGGCGAACGGGCCGCCGTTCCCCTCGGCCCCGACCTGCACCGTCACCTCGTCCTGCCCGCGCTTGTCGACCACGCCGTCGTAGTTGTCGGTCTCGGCGAGCCACCCGTCGAACGTCCGGGCCGGCGGGCCGTCGTCGCCGCTGCCGCCGCTGGCGGCCGCGGCCGTGGGCGTGGCATCGGTCACCGTGACCGGCGTACCGCCCACGATGACGGCGCCGCGCATCCCCATCGCCTTGTGCGGAGCGCAGTAGTACTTCGTCACGCCCGCGCTCTCGGGCGTCCACTCGAACGTGTGGCCCTCCTCCTGGACGAGCTTCGACTCGAAGGTGCCGTCGCTGGCGACGACGTTGTGCGCGCCGCCCTTGCCGGTCCACTCCCAGCGCACGGTGGTCCCGGGGTCGACCCGGACGGCGGCGGGAGCGAAGCCCCAGTCGCCGCCGTTGGCGGCCGCGCCGACCGTGACGGTGACGGTGTCCTGCCCCCGTTTGTCGGCCACCTCGGTCGCGTTCGAGGTCTTCGCGAACCAGTCGGTGAGGTCGGTCCCCGGCTGGGCGGCCGCGGTGCCGGCGAGGGTCGTCCCCGCCAGCGCCGCGCCCGTCGCGCCGAGCACCTGGCGTCGCGTCGGCATCGCCATCACCCCTGGGCCGGCTCGTAGCCGGCGTACTTCATCAGGTCGCGGAAGATGGTCGTGTTCATCGCCTCCTTGTAGACGACGCCGCCCAGCATCCCGCCCGGGTAGCTGGCACCGTTCCGGACGTGGTCGACCTTGTGGCAGTGCATCAGGTAGATGCCGGGGTCGGCGTCCGCCTCGAACTCGATGGTGTAGCGGTCGGCGGGCGCGACGTCCTGGACGTCGCGCTCGTAGCGTGCGGCCTCGGGGATGACGCCGCCGTCCTTCTCGACCACCTCGAAGCGGTGGTTGTGGATGTGCAGCGGGTGGCCCCGGAACCCGGCGTTCACCCAGTGGACCCGGACGGTGTCGCCCTGCTCGACGATCATCGGCGAGCCGTCCTCCGGGTGGAGGGTCCGGGGCGCGCACTTCCCGTTGACCGTGAACACGTCCGGCCGCCGGTTCGTGATGTCGAAGCTCGCGTCGCCGCCCGCGTACTGGCGCGAGAGCCGGCTGTCCCACTCCTTGACCGTCATGAAGTACTCCTTGTCCGCGGGTTCGTACCCCTCCGGGTCGACGCGGAGGATGCCGTACATCCCCATCTCCATGTGCCACGGCGTCTGGTAGTGACAGTGGTAGAGGTGGGTCCCCGGCGTGTTCGCGGGGATCTCGTAGGTGTGTGACTCGCCCGGGTCGACGGTGATGCCCGTCGTCGTCGGGACGCCGTCGTCCTTCCAGGCCTTCCGGACGCCGTGGACGTGGAGGGTGTGGGGCATCGACATCGTGTTCTCCAGCGTGATCTCCACGGTCGCCCCCTCCGTCACCCGGAGGACCGGCCCGGGGACGCTGGCGGGGCCGTCGTCGGCCTGCCACGCCCACACCTGGGGCAGCCGGACGGGCCCACCCATGTTCTGTCCAGGGTGAGCGTCGTGGGCCGCCTTCACCGTCTTCAGCGTGACCTCGTGGCCGCGCTCGTCGAGGTCGACCACCTCCGGCGGCTGCGTCGTCGGCAGGTCCGCTCCGAGCATGGCCTGCCCGCTCCCGGCGTCGACCTGTTCGACGTCGGGTTCGCTCGTCGCCGTGCAACCCGCAGCGGCCGCCACGCCGACCGTCCCCGTCGCAGCGAGGAACTCTCGTCGTCCGATACCGTCACCCGGCGCACCGATGCTCGGTGTCATCACAGTCGGCCTGTGGCCGGGATGGTAATAGCGGCCGTAGCCGGTTCCCAGGCCCTGAGGACGGGTTTCGACGCTTCTCAGGCCGTGGGAACGCCGTTGAACATGTTCGGCCGAACACTCGTATCCCGGGCCGGCGACTCGAAACGTTGACCCGCCCCCCGCCCGGAGTCGCGCCGTGCGCTACCGGAACGCGACGCTGTTCCTCGCCCTCGCCGCGGCCTGGGGCGCGGCGTTCATGGCCATCAAGGCCGGGCTCGCCCCCGCCCTGTTCGGCCCCGCGCCCGTCCTGTTCGCCGCCGTCCGCTACGACATCGCGGGCGTCATCATGCTCGGCTACGCAGCCTACGCGACCGACCACCCCCGTCCCGTCGGCGCCCGCGAGTGGGCCGCCGTCGCCGTCGGCGCCGTCTTCCTCATCGCCGGCTACCACGCCCTCCTGTTCGTCGGCGAGACCGACCCCGCCGTGACGAGCGCCGGCGCCGCCGTCATCGTCTCGCTGTCGCCCGTCATGACGACGTTCTTCGCCCGCGCGTTCCTCCCCGAGGAGCGCCTGACGGCGGTCGGTGTCGTCGGGCTCCTGCTCGGCCTCGTCGGCGTCGTCCTCCTCGCGCGGCCCGACCCCGCGAACCTGCTCGCGGGTGGGGTCGTCGCCAAGGGACTCGTCTTCGGCGCGGTGCTGTGCTTCGCCTTCGGCTCGGTCATCACCCGCTGGCTCGACGCGGGCCTCCCCATCGAGACGATGGAGGCGTACGCGATGGTCGGTGGGGCGCTGCTGATGCACGTCGCCAGCCTCGCGGTCGGCGAGTCACCCGCCGTCGCGGTGCGGGCGCTGACCGGCCCGGAGGCGCTGGCCGGCCTCGCGGCGATGGGCTACCTCTCGCTGGTCGCCTCCGCCGCGGGCTTCCTCGTCTACTTCGACCTGCTCGACCGGCTCGGCCCCGTCGAGATCAACCTCGTCTCCTACGTCGCGCCCGTGTTCGCCGCCATCGCCGGGTTCGCCGTCCTCGACGAGGTGGTCGACCTCCTCACGGCGGTCGGGTTCTGCATCATCCTCGTCGGGTTCGTGCTGCTGAAGCGCCGGGAGCTGCGGCGCGAGCTGCCCGTGCTGCGGCGGGCGCTCGCCGGCGCGCGCGACGGGGAGTGACCCGCCCGCGACAGCACACTGATACGCCCGGCCCGCCACCTGCCGGACGTGTCGAACGAGCGCGACGCGCTGCTCGCGACCGTCCGGAGGAGTCCGCGGGCCCGCCGGCTCCTCCTCGCGGCGCTGGTCCTCGTGCTCCTCGCGGGCTTCCTGTTCGCGGCCGGGCCGCGGCGCGTCCTCGCGGACCTCGCGGACGCCGAGCCACGGTGGCTCGCCGCGGGTGCCGGGGCGACCCTGCTCGCGCTCGCGCTGTGGAGCGAGGCCCAGCGGACACTCTTCCGGGCTGCCGGCGCCCCCGTCCCGCGGGGACGGTTCCTCCTCGCCTACCTCTCGGGCAACTTCGCGAAACTGACCCTCCCGGGCGGCCGGCTCGGCGGGCCCGCGGTGATGGCGTACGCGCTCGGCCGCGAGACGGACCTCCCGTACGAGCGCGACCTCGCGGCGGCGACGGCGGGCAAGCTCGTCGGCTTCCCGGCCGCCGTCGTCGCGGCGACCGCCGCCCTCCTCACGGTGGCGACACCCGGTATCGCCGCCGAGGCACGGCTGCTCCTCCCGGCGCTCACGCTGGCGGTCGCGGCGGTGCTGGGCGTGGGTGCCGTCGTCGCGGTCCGGCCGCACCCGGCGAGGCGCCTCGTCCACGCGCTCGCGGGGGCCGGGCGTGCCACCGTCGGCCGCCTCTCGGACCGCCTCACCACCGCGCTCGCACCCGACCGCGTGGACCGCGCGCTCGCGGGCCTGGGCGGGACCTTCCGTGAGATGGGCCGGGACCGCCCGGCGCTGGCGCTCGCGTTCGCGCTGACCACGGCGGGCTGGGGGGCCGCGGCACTCGCGCTCTCGGCGGTGCTCGTGGCGCTCGACCACGCCGCCGTCCCGGCGCTGGCGCTGCTCGCGGTGCCGCTGTCGAGTCTCGGCAACGCCGTCCCGCTCCCGGGCGGCGCCGGCGGCGTCGACCTCGCGCTCGGGACGGTGCTGGTCGCCGCGCTGGGGCTGGACGTGGCCGCGGCCGGTGCCGTGGTGCTGGCCTACCGGCTCGTCTCGGACGGGGCCGTCGTCGCGCTCGGCGGCCTGGTGACGCTCGGGCGGGCGCTGACGCGCTGAGCGCGGCGGCCCGCCGGCTCAGAGGCCGAGGAAGCTGAACACGCCCAGCGCGATGCCCGCCAGGACGAGTTCGAACGAGAGGGTGCCCAGCGCCGACAACGCCACGAAGTGGTGGTCCTCCATCTCCGCGAAGCCGGCCGGGACCGTCAGCATCCCCCGCGTGAACAGCAGGGAGTTCGAGACGGGGACGACGTAGGGGCCCCAGCGGTCGAACCAGCCGTCGAAGCGGTCGAGGCGCTCCTCGCTCACCCGGAACCACGGCCGGTCGAGCAGGCGCTCGCGGCCGCCCCGTTTGGCCAGCAGGAACAGGAGGTACTGCCCGACGGTCGCGCCGACCACCGCGATGCCGACGATGACGGCGATGTCCCGCGCCGACTGGCCGATGACGAGCAGCGCGACCGGGACGAGGCTCTCGCTGGGGGCGAAGTACAGCAGCATGGCGCCCTCCAGCACGAACAGCGCGAACATCGCGGGCATCCAGTAGCGCTCGTTCGCCAGCAGCTGCCGGGCGAACTCGGCGTCCCGCGAGAGGAACAGGTAGATGCCCGCGAGCGCGATGGTCCCGAAGAGGACGAACACGCCGTAGTCGAGCACCCACCGCCGGGCGGCGACCGACCGGCCGGCGTCGTCCGTGGCCATCGTGTGGTCGATACGGGGCCGTCCGGCGAGTAAAGGTCTTCCGTCCCAGGGTCGCCCCAGGCCGTGCGATGCTCGGCTCCCGACGGGAGCCCGTAGCCACCACCGTCAGGACCCCGCGCCCCCTACGTGGGGCCGATGCCCGACGACCTCTCCGGCCCGTTCCTGCTGGACGTCATGCTGGGCAGCCTCGCCACGTACCTGCGGATGTGCGGCTACGACGCGGCGTACGCGCTGGACGGGCACCGGGGGACGGAGGCCGACGACGAACTGCTCGCGGCGGCCCGGCGGGAGGACCGCACGCTCCTCACCCGCGACGTCCAGCTGGCCGCACGGGCGGGCGACCGCGGGGTCCTGCTCGAATCGCGCGACGTGACCGACCAGCTCCGGGAGCTGCACGCGGCCGGACTGGGCCTCTCGCTCGACGACCGACCGGCGCGCTGTGGGTCCTGCAACGGCCCCGTCGCGCGGGTGGCCGACGGCGAGCGCGCCGCGCACGCCCCCGACGACCGGGCGGCCTGGGCCTGCGAGCGCTGTGGCCAGCAGTTCTGGCGGGGGAGCCACTGGGACCGGGTGGCCGGGACGCTCGCCGAGATCCGTGCCGAGAACGAGCCGAACTGACCGATAGCTACCGAAAGTGAGACATTATCGAATAATCCGGATTTCTTCCGAAGAATCGGGGCGTTACCGGTTGTTCGGCGTCCACTCCTCGCAGGCGTCCATGTCGTCCATGACCTCGCTGTGGAGGCCACAGTAGGGCTGCATGCCCTGGTCCGTGCGGACGTAGCGGAAGTGCGAGCAGTTGCCGCAGTAGAGGTCCTGGTTGGGGTGTGGGTCGGCATCGACGCCGCCGGAGAACACCTCGGCGTCGTCGGTGGTCGTCCCGCCGTCGGACACGCCCGACGCGGCGCGCGCTCCGCGCTCACCACCGTTGGTGGTGGCGCCGGCGTGGCGCTGGTTGCGGCCCGAGCTCGAGCGGGCCCGCTCCGTGAGCGAGTCCGTCTCGGGCTCGTTCGAGGCGGACATGACCTCGGCGCCACCCTCCGCCGTCGCGGTCGCGGTCGTCCCCGACGACGAGCCGGCGGTCTGGGTCTGGACGTTGCCGTCCGGGGTGCCGCCCATCAGGCCGATGCCGCCGAGCTTGCTCGCGAGGCCCTGGTTCGAGACCTCGACGACGCGGGTCTCGCCCCCCTCCGTGATGCGGAGTTCGACCGTCCCGCCGGGGTCGTTGCGGGTCTTGAAGCTCGCGACCGCGCTGAACAGGGCCCAGAGGGTGGTCATCATGCCGACGAAGTAGACCGCGACCACAGGGAACGCGTTGTCGAACCAGGCCTGCGGGTAGACCCGGGTGAACAGTACCACACCGAACAGCGCGATGGCGCTGCCGAGAACGGCGGCCGCGTTGACGCGGCGGGTCGTCTGCGGGAGGACGACCACGACGCCGAGGAACGTGACCGGGAGGCCGACGCCGGCGGCGACGCCCGCGACCTCGCGGGCGCCGAAGGTGTCGAGTCCGAGCCACGCGGCGACACCGGTCGAGGTGCCGATGACGATGCCGCCGACCGTCAGGACCGCCCCGACGAGGAACAGGCCCACGCCGAGGTAGAGCCGCCGCAGGTCGGGCCCCCCGGCCCCGCCCTCGTACACGTCCGTGAGGCTAGCCATACGGTGCCCTGCGGACTCCACCCACAAAACTCCGCGTCAGACGCTCGAATGACACGTTTCGGGCGGTTAAGGCGGATATCGGGCACGAAGGGGCCCGGATGTGGGGCGGCCGTGTCCGACGTGTGGAGCCAGCACCCAGGCCCCACGGCCGCTCCACACTCGGAGCGGCACGGGGAGCCGGTGCGTTCCGGACCGGGTGGCCGCTCCCCGCCGGCTATCGCGTCAGAACGACAGCCGTTCGAGCAGGCGCCCCAGGCGACCCGTCCGGTTCCCCTCGTGGAGGTGGACGGTGAGCACCGGCTCGTCCCGGTCGAGCGCGACCCCGTCGGCGGCGTTCACCAGGGTGAGGTCCGGCGTGGCGATACGCCCACCATCGGACCGGACGACCGCCGTCCGACCGGGGCTCTCGACGACGTCGCGAACGTCGCCGTGGTAGGCCTCGATGGCGGCGGTCCGGTGGTCGGTCGTGTACCGACCGGCACGGTACTCCAGGTGCATCCGTGCGTCGTTGACGCTGGCGAGGGCGTCCCCCAGCGCCAGCTTGACCGGGTTGTACGGCCCCTTGCCGGTGACGACGCAGATGTCGCGGATGTCGTCCACGGCCCCGGCGGAGAGCGTCCCCACGTCGCAGGGGGCGTGCGCTCGGATCCACCGCACGCCACCGCGGAGCGGACTCCCGGTGAAGCCCGGGTCGTCCTCCGGAAGCAGGAGGAGGTCGGCGTCGTGCGACGTGGCCACGTTGACGACCGCGTGGGCGACGTCGTGGCTGACCACCTCCCCGTAGCTCACCGGCACGTCGGTCTCGGCGGCCAACGCCTCCGTGAAGCGCTCGAACTCCCGGTCGCCCCGGGTCTGGACCGTCGCGGCGTAGTCGAGCGGTACCTGCTCGGCCTCGACGTCGAACCGAACGACCGAGACGCCGCCGTCCTGGGCCACTGCGGCGTCGGCGCCGAGCCGAACCAGCGCCCGTTCACGCTCCGGGCTCGTGTGCTCGCTGACGCCGACGAGCACCTCGTAGCCGGGCTGGGAGAGCGCGGCACGGGTCTCGGCGATGCGGTCCTCGCCCACCCGACGGCGGACCTCCTCGATGGCCGCGCCCTCGTGGTCGGTGCGCTTGCGACCGTAGCCGAGGTACCACGCGAGCCCGGCGACGGTGATGACGACCGCCCCGAGCAGCGGGACCAGCCCCATCTGTGTCAGCAGCGCCAGACCCGCCACGATGCCGAACACCTGGACCCACGGGTAGAGCGGGGCGCGGAAGCTCGGCTCGTACGCGGCGTGGCCCTCGCGGAACGCGACGACCGCGGCGTTGATGAGCACGAACACGAGGATCTGGAACGCGCTCGCGAGTTTCGCGATCTCCATGATCGGGACGAACGCGATGAGCACGAGCAGCACGGCCCCGGTCAGCGTGATGGAGGTCGCGGGCGTCCCGAGCCCGTCGTGAACGGCCCCGAGCTTCTCGGGCACGAGCCGGTCCCTGGCCATCGCGAAGGGGTAGCGCGAGGACGAGAGGATGCCGGCGTTGGCCGTCGAGACCAGCGCGAGGACGGCTGCGACGACGACCACGACGACGCCGGCGGGCCCGAGCGTGACCGCCGCGACGTCGGCCATCGGCGTGAGGGTATCACCGATGGTCGAGAGGTCGGCGACGCCGACCATCACGGCGACGATGAGCACGTACAGCAGCGTGGTGAACGCGAGCGACCCGAGGATGCCGAGCGGGATGTTCCGGTCGGGGTTCTCGATCTCCTCGGCGACGCTGGCGACCTTCGTGACGCCCGCGTACGAGACGAACACCAGGCCGGTCGCGGCCAGGAGCCCGCCCGGCCCCTCCCGGAAGAACCCGGAGAAGTTGCTCGTCGCCGTACTGGGTGCGCCGCCGATGACGAACCAGACCATCGCCCCCAGCATGACGGCGACGATGCCGACCTGGAGCCGCCCGGTGAGTTTGGCGCCGACCAGGTTGACGAGGACCAGCGCGGCAGCCAGGCCGAGCGTCAGCGGCAGGATCCACGCGTCCGGGACGGTGACGAGCAGGAGGAGGTACGGGACCCCGCCGACCAGCGCGAGCGCACCCTTGAACGACAGCGAGAACCACGTCCCGAGTCCGGCGACGGTCCCGAGCAGTGGGCCCATGCCGCGCTCGATGTAGACGTACGACCCGCCGGATTCGGGCATGGCCGTCGCCATCTCCGCCTTCGAGAGCGCCGCGGGGAGGACGAGGATGCCGGCGACGAGGTAGGCCAGCACCACGGCCGGCCCGGCGATACCGACGGCCAGCGCGGGCAGGATGAAGATGCCGCTCCCGACCATGGCGCCGATGCTGATGGCGACGACGCTCGCCAGTCCGAGGTCGCGCTCGAGCTCCTTCCCCATTATCCACCGACCCTCTTTCGCTCGTCGGACTCGGTCGAGGGGGCCGCTGGCGTCGGGTCCGCGGGGGCGAAGGTGTCGGCCGTTGCCCGTGTGAGGGCTCCGGAGACACAGATCGGCTCGATGTCGGCGGCTTCGAACGCCTCGCGCCGATCCGGGTCGTTCACGAGCGCGACGACCCTGTCGGCACCGAACAGCCGGGGGGCCTTCGCGCCGAGCATCAGGTTCCGCGCGTCGGACGATGTCGCGACGACGACCGTCGCCGCCGTCCGGCCGACCGCGGATGCTGCCGTCTCGACCGCCACGTCGCTGGCAGCCACGCGGTCGCTGGCAGCCGCCGTGTCGTCGAGGAGCGTTACGTCCTGACCGCGTGCGGTCAGTTCGGTCGCGATCTCGAGGCCAATCGGGCCGCCCCCGAGGACGAGTACTTCCTGGGTCATGTGCATGGCCCCGAGCCACCCATCCGGGGGCGACGACCGGTGGCTACCGGCCCTTAATTGTCCAAACGTCATAAAGATATCGAAATAAAATTATTTCTGCAACTTCTTGCCGCCATTTTACTATTCGATACGATTAATCGGTTCAGAATCCCGGATTGGTTCCGTTCTCGGGGAGGGAGACGGCCGCGAGCCGACAGCGTGCAGCCACGCCCCTCGTCGATGCCGAACCTGCCGTCCGGGTCGGCCACGGGAGCGTGATGGCGGACGGATCAGCCGCATCGGCGAGGCATCACGCGCCGGTCGCACGCACGAACGACACCCTTTCCCCCCGGACCCGCCTCGCTCGCGTATGGACGAGGCCGCCGCGGAGACGCTCGTGGAGTGGCGCGAATGGGGCGCCGACGCCTTCGACGCCGCCGACGCGCGCACCTGCCCCGTGTTGCTGTCGGTGACGGCGCCGTGGTGCACCCACTGCCGGGCGATGGACGAGGAGACGTACGCCGAGCCACGCGTGGCCGCGCACCTGAAGGACGGGTTCGTCACGGTCCGGGTCGACGCCGACCGCCAGCCCCGCGTCCGGGAGCGGTACAACGTCGGTGGGTTCCCCGCGACCGCCTTCCTCACGCCGGACGGCGAGGTCCTGACGGCCGCGGGCTACCTCGGACTGGACGGGTTCCGCGACATCCTCGATTCGGTGCGCCGGACCTGGGACGCGAAGGGGACCACTGCGGGGTCCGTGCCGCGGGCGCTGGGCGACGAGCCGCCCGCCGGCGAGGTCACCTCGCAGGTCGAGGCACACATGGTCGACCGCGTCACCGGCGGCTTCGACGGGGAGTTCGGCGGCTGGGGCGAGGGCGCGAAGTTCCCGCTCCCGCGCGCGGTCGAGTTCGCAGCCAAGCGCGAGCGCACCCGCGACCACGCCACCCGCACGCTCGAGGCCATCCACGCCCACCTGCTCGACACGTACGACGGCGGGTTCTACCGCTACGCCGACAGCCGGGACTGGTCGGGCCTCCACCGGGAGAAACTCACCGACGAGAACGCCGCACTCGTCCGGGCGTTCGCGACGGGCTACCTCTACACGGGTAACGAGACCTACCGCGAGGCCGCCGAGGCCACCGTCGACTACCTCACCACCGACCTCTGGGTCGACGACGCGGGCGAGCGTGGCGCCTTCGCCGGGAGCCAGGCCGGCGGGGACTACTTCACGCTCCCCGCGAGCGAGCGCGAGGACGCCGACCCGCCGGGCGTCGACGAGACCGTCTTCGCCGACCGGAACGGTCTCGTGGCCGACGCGCTGTGCCGCTTCCACGCCGTCACGGACCACGAGGGCGCGGCGCGGTACGCCGAGCGCGCGCTGGAGACGGTGCTCGACGAGCTGGTCGAGGGCGGCGAGGTGACCCACTTCCCGCCGGCGGCGGCCGACGAGGGCGAGGTCGTCGAGTCGGGCCTGCTCGTCGACGGGGCGCGCCTGCTGACGGGCCTGACCACGGCGGCGCAGGTGCTCGGGGGCGACCGCTGGCTCGACGCCGCTCGCGCGGTCGCCGACCGGACCCTCGACCTGCAGGACGACACCGGCGCGTTCCGCGACGGCCCCGCCGAGGGACCGGGCCTGCTGGACCGCCCGCTCCGCCCGCTGGACACGAACGTCGAGGTCGCCGACGGCCTCATCGACCTCGCGGCGCTGACCGGCGAGGACCGGTACCGCGAGGCGGCGGCCGACGCGCTCGGCGCGTTCGCGGGCGCCGCCGGCCGGATGGGCGTCGAGGTGGCGGGCTACGCGACGGCCTGCGCCCGGCACGTCAACGACCCGCTCGTGGTCGAGACGCCGCCCGCCGGGAGCGACCTCCACCGCGCCGCGCTGCGGGTCGCCGACCACGAGAAGGTCGTGGTCCCGGGCGAGCGCGAGGACGCCGTCGCACGTCGTGGGGCGTCGGCCTCGGACCCGGCGGCAGCGCCGGCAGAGATCGGCCGAGCGGTCGCCGCCGTCGACCGACCGGACGGGCCCGGGGCCGGGGATAGCCGGGGAAAGTAAACAACTCTCCAGACGGGTAAACTTCCTCAGTGTTTATAGGTGTCGGCGTCCCACGACCGGTATGGCGAGTCTCAGGGACCTCGGGCTGTCGGAGTACGAGGCACGGGCCTACCGGTCCTTGCTGAAGACCGGCCCGACGACGGCGAAGGAGCTCTCCCGCGTGAGCGACGTCCCGATGGGCCGCATCTACGACGTGCTCAACAGCATCGAGCAGTACAACCTCGTCCGGTCCCAGTCCGCGAGCCGGCCGAAGAAGTACGTCGCCGTCGAGCCCGAGACGGCGCTGGACCGGCTGCTCGAGGACAAGAAGCGCGAACTCGAGGAGAAGGCCAGCCAGTACGAGTCCATCGTCGACGAGCTGGAGGGGGAGCTGGAGACCGCGGAGCCGGTCGAGGAGCGCTTCTGGACCGCTGCCGTGGGGGCCGACGAGGCCGCCGACCTCCTGCTCGAGCGCATCGCCGCCGCCGACTCCCGCATCGTCATCGTCCTCTCGACGTACACGGAGCAGTACTTCGACATCCGCGAGGTCGGCAACGCCCTGCTGGACAGCCTGCAGGAGGCCCTGGAACGCGACGTCGAGGTCGACTTCCTGATGAAGCCCGAACTCGTCCCGACGCTCCCGCCGGAGTTCGGCGACCGCTACAGCGAGACCCTCAGCGAGTACGACGCCTTCGAGGTCCGCACCGTCGATGACGTCTCCGGGACGTTCACGCTGGTCGACGAGAGCGAGGTCGTCATCGAGGTCCCCCACCCGCTCCAGTCCGAGGAGGTGTTCGCGATGCTGAACCTGAAGGACCGCGAGTTCGCCGCCAGCGTCCGCGAGGAGTTCCGCCCCCGGTGGGAGGCGGCCGAGGAACTGCTGCTGTAGCGGGACCGCCGGGCCGGCTCCCGGGGGACCGCTCCCGAGGTTATATCCGGGCCACCTGCGATGTCGGCCCTGGAACAACAGATGGTGTCGCTGTCCGTCCTGACCGTCGCGGGGCTCCTGGTGGCCGTGTTCGTCGGGTTCAACATCGGCGGGTCGTCGACGGGGGTGGCGTTCGGCCCGGCGGTCGGCTCCCGGCTGGTCCGGAAGGCGACCGCCGCCGCGCTGTTCCTCGCCTTCGCCTTCCTCGGCGCGTGGACGGTCGGGCGGAACGTCATCGCGACGATGAGCAGCAGCATCGTCCCGGCGGTGCAGTTCACGCCGCTCACGAGCGTCGTCGTCCTGTTCTTCACCGGGCTGTCGCTGTTCATCTCGAACCTCTACGGCGTCCCGGCGTCGACCTCGATGACCGCCGTCGGCGCCATCGTCGGCCTCGGGCTGGCCTCGGACACGCTCAACCGGGCGCTGATGTTCGTCATCGTCTCGGCGTGGATCGTCGCGCCCCTGCTGAGCTTCACCGTCGGCGTCGTCGTCGGGCGCTACGTCTACCCCTACCTCGACCGCTACGTCGCGTTCACGAAGTTCGACCTCCACCTCGTCCAGCTCGACCGCTCCGGGCGGGTACCACGCCCCCGGTTCAACAGGAACGCCTCCCCCCGGGACGTCGTCGGGTCGCTGTCGGTGGTCGTCATCGGCTGTTACATGGCGTTCTCGGCGGGCGCGTCGAACGCCGCCAACGCCGTCGCGCCCCTGGTCGGCGCGGGCGGCCCGCTCACCGTCGACCAGGGGGTCCTGCTCGCGGTGTTCGCCTTCGGGCTGGGCGGGTTCACCATCGCCCGCCGCACCCTGGAGACGGTCGGCGACGACATCACCGAGTTGCCGATCCTGGCCTCGCTCATCGTCTCCGTGGTCGGCGGGACGGTCATCACGGTGCTCTCGCAGTTCGGCATCCCCGCGAGCCTGGCGGTCTCGACCACCTCGACCATCATCGGGCTAGGCTGGGGCCGGGCGAGCCGGGCGGCGACCCTGGCCGAACTGGCGAAACCGACGCCCGAACGCCCGGATCTGGAGGTCGCGACCGGGGCGCTGGTCACCTCACGCGTCGAGGAGGCCCCCACCAGCCCGACCATCGGCGACATCGCGCGCCAGGAAGAGCCCGCGGAGCCGGACGACGAGGTGCCGGACGTCCCCGACGTCGGCGCCGAGGGGCCGGCGGATCTGGACGAGCGGAGCCTGTTCGACGCCGGGGCCGCCAAGCGCATCGCCTCGATGTGGGTGCTGACGCCCGCGCTCGCGGTCACGGCATCCTATCCCGTGTTCCTGCTGCTGTTGTGAGCAGGCCGTTCGGCTAGTCGTTACACCCAAATCATTCGCGTTCAAAGCCCCGATACCGACGAGATGCGTCACCCATGACCACACCAGACGCCGAATCGTTCCCGACACCGAGGCCGTGGTATCGGTCACGAACCGCCGAGACAGTGCTGGGTGTCGGGCTCTGTCTGGCCATCGCGGCGATGTACGCCGTCCTGCGGTACACGGAGCTCCCGTGGTTCGTCGACCGGACGGCGGCGCTGATGCTGTTCCTCTCCATCCTCGGGATGGTGGTCGTCTCCGGGCGCGTCGTGACCAGGACCTTCGGCCGACGGCGGAACTACTAGGTGGGCCCCGAACCGAACCGCGAAGGCGCTCGTGCTAGTCGTCGGTCGTCGGCGACTGCTCCGGCTCCGCTTCGGGCGCGCCCGACCGCGAGGTCGTGACGTACACCGACTCGGTGTCGAAGACGAACTCGTCGAGGAAGGCGACGACGTAGACGATGCTCTGGAAGAAGAAGTAGAACCAGAGCGTGAACGCCGCGAGGTACTCGACGGGGTGGTGCGAGTAGCCCTCGCGCCAGTCGCGGGCGAAGATGAGGTACGAGCAGACGACCGGACCCAGCCCGATGGCGGTCCAGAGGTAGTCGTCGAAGGGGAGCCAGGTCGAGCTGTCGAGGACGAACTGGTCGAGGACGAACAGCGGTGCCACGAGGACGAGCAGGACCGGCAGGAGCGCGTAGCTGAAGGTGTAGATGGCGTCGGCACGCTGGCGGCGGTCGAGGGTGTCGTTGCGCGAGAGCGGAAGCAGGTGGCGCACCGCGACCTGCATCCAGCCGCGGGCCCAGCGCGAGCGCTGGCTCCACCAGCCCGACAGGGTAGCGGGGTTCTCCTCGAAGGTGAGGATGTAGGGGTCGACCTGGAGCCGCTTGCCGTGGGCGTGGATGCGCGCCGACATATCGATGTCCTCGACGAGAACGTCCTCGTCGAACATCCCGAGTTCATCGAACATCTCGGCCCGGAAGAAGGCCTGGCCGCCGCCGAAGATGGTGAAGCCGCCGAACACCTGGCGGCCGAACAGGTCCGCCAGCTCGGCGATGTGGCGCTCGATGGTGGCGTGGAGCGCGAGCAACGAATCGGTGGGGTTCCGGCCGTAGCACCGGCCCTTCACGCACCAGATCTCGTCGTCGGACTCGAACCAGCGGACGGCACGGGAGACCGCGTCGGGCGCGAACTCGTGGTCGGCGTCGATGCTGGCGATGAGGTCACCGGTGGCGTACTGGAGCGCGTAGTTGGTCGCCTTGGCCTTGCCGCCGCCGGGCTCGTCCCGCTCGACGGCCTTGACGGCGTCGTACTCGGCGCCGTAGCGCTCGGCGATGGCGCCCGTGCGGTCGGTGGAGTCGGCCTCGTAGCAGACGACGATCTCCAGGCGCTCCCGCGGGTACTCCAGCGCGAGCGCGGCCTCGATGGTGTCCGCGAGGACGGGCTCCTCGTTGTACGCCGGGATGACGACGCTCACCAGCGGCAGGTCGTCGGGGAGGTCACCCGGGGGCTCGGTCCGCGCGAACGCGAGCAGCGAGCTGAGGTACGTCCGACCGACGAGTCCCAGCAGCAGCACCAGCAGGACCGTCCGGAGGGTCCGCTCGTAGGCGACGGAGACCAGCGCGGGGAGGGTGAGGGCACCGACCAGCGCGGCTGCCGTCAGGCCGTAGACCAGGGCCTTGCGGAGGGAGACGCCGGCCGCATCCGCCGTCTTGACTTTCATTGCCGTTGATATTTCCGTCGCGGCCCATAGTGGTTTTCATACGACCCCGAGAGTACGCTCTCCGCGTCGGTTTCCCCGGGATGCGCCGCCACGACGCCGACCGGCTCTGGCACCCACCGGAGGCATCGTCCCGTGATATCGGCCGGCACACCGGGGATGGCAGCCCCGTTCCGCGTCGTTCATGGGTGTGCCGGCCTCGGGTCCACCCGGATGGGTCGCTTCACACGCCGCCGTGCGCGCCGGTGGCTCGCCCGTTGCTGGGGGCGGGCCGCCGCAGCGGCGCGCGCACAGCCCGCCCACGCGCTCGCGCTCGCGCTCGTCACGGCCGCCGGCGTCGCGCTGCGGCTGTACGGGCTCGGCGCCGAGAGCTTCTGGATCGACGAGGCCATCACCGCCACCCTGATCGAGCGGTCCGGCCCGCTGGAGCTGGTCACGGTGGTCCCTCGCGAGCAGCCGCACCTCCCACCGTACTACGTCCTCCTCGACCTCTGGGCCGGCGTCGTCGGGCGGGGTGACGCCGCGCTCCGTGCGCTCTCGGCACTGTTCGGCGTCGCCACGCTCCCCTTCGTCTACGGCGTCGGGCGGCGGCTGTTCGACCGCCGCGTCGGCCTGCTCGCGCTCGCGCTGACCGCGGGCTCGCGGATACAGCTCTACTACGCCCAGGAGGCCCGGATGTACGCGATGCTGACCGCCCTGACCGTGGCCTCGTACTACTGCCTGCTGCGGCGCGACGAGCCGCGCTGGGCGGCCGGCTACGTCGTCACCGCGGCCGGCGCGGCCTACGTCCACCCGTTCGGTGGCCTCGGCGTGCTGGGGGGACTCGCCTACCTCGCGCTCGCCGCCCGGCTCGACGCTCGCGGCCGCCGTTCGAGCGAGTGGCCGGGCATCGCCGGCGACCGGCGTGCGCCCGCCCTCGTCGGGCTGGCGCTCGTCCCGCTGGTCGTCGCGGCGGCCCGCGAGTTCGCCGTCGGCTTCGAGCTGACCTACCTCTCGCGCCCGGGGGTCGACGAGGTCGCCCGCTCCCTGCTCGCCTTCTTCGGGTCGTGGCCCACGCCGGGCGTCGGTGTCGCCGTCGGCGCCCTGCTCGCGCTCCTCGCCGTCGCCGCGTTCACCCGGCTCGCCGTGGCCGCGATGGGCCGCCGCCCCCCCACGCGTGGGGTCGGCGCGACGCTCCTCCTCGCGTGCTGGGCGGCCGTCCCCGTCGCCGTCCTCGTGGCCGCCTCGCACCTCCTGACGCCGGTGTTCTGGTACCGGTACGCGCTGCCGGCGGCGCCGGCCTGCTACCTGCTGGTCGCCCACGGTGGCGTGTGGCTGACCGACCGTGCGGCGGCGTGGCTCGCCGCCCGACGGTCGACCGACACCGGGACGGTGACGGCCACGGACGGCGGGCGCCGCCGCCTCGCACTCGTGCTCCGGGCGGCGCTCGCGCTCGTGCTCGTCTGCTCGCTGGTCCCCTCGGTCGCGGCCTACCACACGACCGACGGGAAGGACCAGTGGGAGGAGGCCGTCGGCGCCGTCGAGTCACGCGCCGACCCGGGGGACCTCGTCCTGGTGGATGGCTGTCTCATGCGGCTCGGCTACGACCGCTATCGGGAACGTGAGGACCTCGCGGTCAGGGGCGTCATCGACGTGGAGTCGGCGATGGGGGTGAGCGAGACCCCACCCGCGGTCGTCGCACGGGCGGTCCGCAACCGCTCGACCGTCTGGACGGTCCTGGCGCACGTCTCCGACCGCGAGGAGCACCGCCTCCGTGACATCGTCCGGGAGACCCATCGCCCGGCGTGGAACGGGTCGTACGTCTCCATCGAGGTGACCCGCTACGAGCGCCGCACCACGGCCGAGCGCGGGGTCGCGAACGGCTCGCTCCCCTCGCGGTCGGCGTTCGACTGCCGGAACCACCTGCTCTGAGGCCGGGGCGCTTCGCCGGGACTATCCGCTCGCCACGCCTCCGTCCGGCCGATGCGCGACGTGGTGCTCGTGACCGTCGACTCGCTGCGGGCGGACACGGTCGGGTTCATGGCCGACCGGGCGCCCGACACGCCGGCCCTCGATTCGCTCGCGGCCCACCCGGCGACGACGGTCGCGACGCGGGCGTTCTCCGTCGGGAGCTACACGAAGATGGCGTTCCCCGGCATCCTGACCGGGACCAGCCCCCGTGCGTACGGCGGCGAGGAGTCGCTGGCCGGGCGGCCCCACGTCGCCGAAGCCTTCGCCGACGCCGACTACCGGACGGGCGCCTTCCACTCGGTCGGCTACCTCTCGCTGGGCACCGGCTACGAGCGCGGCTTCGACCACTTCGACGACGGCATCCACGACCCGGCGGCCGTCGCCGGCCGCCACGACGCGGACGACGGTGATGGCGAGGAGGCGACCGACGCGGCCGGGGCGGCCGCCGGCCCCGTCGCCCGGCTCAAGCGGCTCGCCCGCCGACTCCCGGACGATTCCCTGCCGGCCCGCGCGCTCCGCCGGGGATACGGCGAGGCCCGCTGGCTCTCGATGTGGGCCGGCAGCGAGCCGTACACCGCCGCGGCCGAGTTGACCGACCGCGCCCTCGACTGGCTCGGCCGCGCCGACGGGCCGCACTTCTGCTGGCTGCACTACATGGACCCGCACGTCCCCTACCTCCCGCGCGAGGGGACCGTCTCCGAGGGCGTCTCCCGGCGGCGCGCGGTCCAGTTGATGCGCCGCTCGGAGGGCAACGACCCGGACGCCATGAGCGACACCGACATGCGTGACTTCCGGCGGCTGTACCACGGCGAGACGGCGTACCTCGACCGCCACCTCGGGCGCCTGTTCGAGGGGCTGGAGGCGCTGGACGACCCGCTGGTCGTCCTGTGCTCGGACCACGGCGATGCCTTCGGCGAGCACGGGCTGCTCCGGCACGGCGGCCCGCCGCTGGGGTCGCTCGTCCACGTCCCCTGTCTCGTCCACGACCGCGGCGGCGGGGAGCGTCCCGACGAGGTCCGGACGCCGGTCTCGGCAGTCGACCTCGTGCCGACGCTGCTGGACGGGGCCGGCCTCCCGGGCGACGACCGGCTCGTCGGGCGCTCCGTGTTCGCCCTGCCGGCCGACGGCGACCGGACGGTGTTCGCCTATCGGGGCAACCCGGAGGCGACGCCGTACCACGTCACCGCCATCGACGGCGACCGGCAGGTCGTCCGGCGGCTGTTCGCCCCCGACGGCACCCGAGACGGGACGGAGACGGGCTACCGGCTCGGGACCAGCACCGCCGAGCGGGTCGACGAGCCGGCGCCCGACCTCTCGGCCGCCATCGACGACCACCTGGCCGACCTCGACACGACGGCGGGCGACGACGACCGCCACGAGCCCTCGACGGCCGTCGAGGAGCGGCTGGCGCGGCTGGGGTACCGGGACCGCGACCTCTGAGCGCGGGGCGTCCCGGCAGCGCGCGTCACTCCCCGTCCCCGGCCTCGAACTTCGCGAGCAGGTCGTCGTAGAACGCTCCGTCGCCGTTCGCGCCGTCCCGGGCCAGCTTCTCGACGATGAGTTCGGGCGTCGAGCGCGCGAGGTGGTTCTTCCTCGGCGACCGGTTCACCACGAGTTCCCCGTCCTCCAGGCCGACGGCCTCGATGCCGTCGACGGTCACGTCGATGGCGCACTCGGCGCGGATCTCGGCGGCGAGGTGCGAGACGAAGACGGCCGTGGAGTCGCCCTCGGCGAGCGCCTCGAGGATGCCCGCGATGATCACGGCCGAGGCGCCGGGTTCCGTGATGGACTCCAGTTCGTCCACGAGGACGAGCCGGCGGTCCTCGCCGGCGACGAGGTCGCCGAACTCCCGCAGCGTCGCCTCGAACGCGCCCGCGTCGAGGGTACCCTGGGATTTGGCCTGGTAGTGCAGCGCCTCGAACCGCTCCAGTTCCGCACGCTCGGCCGGGACCGGGAGGCCCATCTGCCCGAGAACGACCGTCAGCCCCACGAGGTCCAGCGTCGAGGTCTTCCCGCCGGAGTTGACCCCCGAGAGGAGCGCCACGCCCGCGACACCGTAGTCGACGGGTTCGACCGCGTCGAACGGCACGTCCAGCAGCGGCGACCGTCCGCCCTCGATGGTGAAACCGTCGCCGTCCGCCGCGAAGGTCGGCATCGTGCAGTCGAAGTCGCGGGCGAAGCGCGCCACGGCGAGTTCGACGTCCAGTTCGAGTGCGGCGTCGACGAGTTCGTGCGCGGGGTCGCGCAGGTCCGCCAGCCGCTCGGCGAGGTCGCGCTTGCGCGCCGTGGCGCGGCGGTCGCGCGCCGCCGTGAGTTCCTCCCGGAGCCGGGAGACGGCGCGCTCGTCGTGCTCGACGGGGAAGGTCGGGTCGTCGCCGAACGCCCGCCGGGCGAGGTCGGCGTAGTCCTCCAGCCCGAGCGCGTCGACGAGGTGGTCGCGGGCGGCATCGACGGCGGCGGCGTACTCGTCGGCGAGTTCCCGTTCGAGCAGCGAGTCGACGCCCGCGCCGCGCTCGACCAGCGAGAGCAGATCCGCGCCCTCGACCGTGACGTCCTGGTCCTCGATGGCCTCGCGGAGGCGGTCGTTGGCCATGTTCTCGGCCATCGACACCGCGGCGTCGAGGTCGTCGACGGCGTCGACCAGCCGCCGGAGCTGCTCGTCGCCCGCGACGGTGCCGTCCTCGTTGAGTTCGGCCAGTGCCGCCTCCAGGGCGTCCGGGTCGAGCGGCACGTCGAGGTCGGCGGTCCGGGCGACGGCGGCGGCCGCCCGGAGCGGGTCGCGGTTCCGTGCGAAGAAGGCCAGTGTCCGCTCGGGGACGACGCTCGCCGGGTCCTCCAGCGCCCGCGGTTCGACGCGCACGTCGCCCTCCACCTCGACGCCGGCGAACTGCTCGTCCAGCACGACGACCGTGGAGTAGCCCCGTGCGAGTTCGGCGATGGCGCGCGCGTCGTCGACGAGTTCGACGCTCATCTCGGGGATGGCGTCCCGTGCGGCCGAGTACGTCTCGGCGTCGCTCGTCGCGAGACAGCGGTCCCGGACCCGCACGTCGCCGGGCTGTTCGAGCGGCTCGACGCCAGAGAGCGCCTCCAGCACCTCGGGGTCGGGCTCGCGGGCCATCGCGCGCTCGGCGAACTCCCGGACCTCGGCGATGCGTGACTCGCTCGCGGAGGGGTAGAGCGTCTCCAGCCGGCGGGCGGCGTAGTCGGTGACGGCGCGGTCCTGCAGCAGGTCGAGCGCGTCGCGGTGCAGCTCCCGGGCGCGGTCGGTCGCGAGGAACTCGCCGTCGTCGCCGTGGCGATGCCGGATGGCGGCCCGAGCGATGCGGGCCGCGCGGCCGTCGCTGATACCCGGCGCGCGGGCGATGGCGGCCACGTCGCCCGCTTCGAGGGCGGCCTCGGGGTCGTCCAGTTCGGCGAGGCGGTCGGCGGTCTTCTCGCCGACGCCCGGCACCTCGCGTACGTCCATTGCTGGCTTGGGCGTCGGCACGGCCCAAAACGGTAGCGGGTCCCGGCGGCGCCGGGCGGCCTCGCGGGAGCGTCGTTACCTGAGGCCAGGGCGCGAGAGTATATCTCTCTCGGGCGGCTACGGCCCGTGTGAGTGTCTTCGCCCGCTTCCATCTCCCGGTCGGCGAGTTCGCCCTGGCCGACGCCCTCGGGCACGCGGCGGGCGCCCGGGTCGAGCTCGTCCGGGTCACCATCACCCGGGAGGTGCTGACGCCGTACTTCTGGGCGACGGCCGAGGACCTGTCAGCCTTCCACGATGCGCTCCTGGCCGACGGCTCCGTCTCGGCCGTGACGCTCGTCGGCAGGTTCGCCGACGTGCGGCTCTACCGGGTGGCCTGGGCGGACGCGGTCGAGGCGCGGTACGCTGACCTGCGGGCCTCCGTCCTGGGGACCGTCGGGACCGCCGAGGGCTGGGTGTTCCGCGTCCAGTTCCCCGACCGCGACGCGCTCGCGGCGTTCCGGGACCGCTTCGCCGACGCGGGCGTCTCCTTCACCGTCCGCTCGCTGACCGACCTCGACTCGCCCCCCTCGGGGCTCCAGTACGGCCTGACGCCGAAGCAGAGCGAGGCCATCCTCGCGGCCTGGGAGCTGGGCTACTACCGGAAGCCCCGCGAGGCCACCCTCGCCGACGTGGCGGCCGACCTGGACATCTCCCAGCAGGCACTCTCGGACCGACTCCAGCGCGGCCACGAGACGCTCGTCCGCAACACCGTCGTCGCCCCGTCACCGCTCCAGCCCGACGGGAGTAGATAAAGGACGGTGGGTAACTGGTGCATACCTATGCTGGTTGGTAGCGTTGGTACCGCCGGTGATGATCCGATGCCGATGGAAGAAGAGCGCCACGGAGACGACCGGGTGAGGGGCGAGACACGGGCCGAACGCCTCACGGGTGGGATGGCGGGCTACGCCATCTTCATGTGCGACCCCGACGGCGAGATCGAGTCCTGGCCCGCCACGGCGACGGAACTCTACGGGTACACGTACGAGGCTCTCGTCGGCCGACCGCTCCGGACGCTCTGGGCCGACGAGCGGACGGCCCCCGACGAGGTGGCGGACCTCCTCTCGGAGGCCCGCCACGCCCCCGTCGAGGCGGAGGGGTGGCACGTCCGCGCCGACGGGGAGGTGTTCTGGGCGACCTGTGCGATCTCCCCCATCGAGAACGCCGCGTTCCACGGCTACGGCGTCGTCTGCCAGGACACGACCGATCGCAAGCAGTACGAGCGGATGCTCGAACGGCAGAACGACCGCCTCAAGGAGTTCACCGACATCCTCAGCCACGACCTCCGGAACCCGCTCAACGTCATCACCGGCCGGCTCCAGCTGTACGAGGAGACCGGCGAACCGGAGCACATCGAGGAGATCCGCCGGACGACCGACCGGATGGAGCGGCTCATCGACGACCTCCTGCGGGTCGCCCGACAGGGTGACGTGGTCGAGGACCCGGAACCGGTCGACCTCGAACGCGTCGTGGCCGTCGCCCGCGAGGGGACGATGCACGACCGGGCGACCCTGGAGTACGTGGCGGTGCCACGGCTGATGGCCGAGGAGGACCGCCTCGTCGAACTGTTCGAGAACCTGCTTCGCAACGCTACGGAGCACGGTGGCGCGGCCGTCTCCGTCGTCGTCGGGCCGATGGAGGACGGGTTCTTCGTCGCCGACGACGGCCCCGGCATCCCCGAGACCGAGCGGGAGCGGGTGTTCGACCACGGCTACACCACGAACCCGGACGGCTCGGGGTTCGGCCTCTCGGTCGTGCGCACGGTCGTCGGCGCCCACGGCTGGGACGTGGCCGTCACCGAGGGCGAGGGCGGCGGCGCCCGCTTCGAGGTCACGGGTATCGAGTTCGTCGAGTGAACCGCGACCACTCGCTCACCGCACCGTCCCGCGGCCGGGGCCAACCGGCCGGGAGCCCACCTCGCGAAGTACCGCTCGGGACATCGGTTTTCCGTCCGCGACCCGTACTCGAACCATGCCCGATTCCATCCCCGACACCGTGACCGATGCGCTCGCGGACGTGCCCGTCGAGGGAGCGACGGCCCTGGAGGCCGGTGCCGGGGTCGGCAACGGGACGGCCGGGCTGCTGGCCGCCGGCGCGGAGACCGTGTACTCCGTGACGGACGAGGCCGACCACGCCCGGACGGTCCGTGAGCGCTGCCCCGGCGCGAGCGCCCTCCAGGCCGACCTCCGAGCGGTCCCGCTCCCGGACGACACTATCGACGTGGTGCTGGCCCACGGACTGTTCAACGTCCTGCCGAACGAGACGGCCGCGGCGGTCGCCACCGAGTTGACGCGGGTCGTCGCCCCCGGCGGCTGGCTCGTGCTCGACGACTACGACCCGCACCCGCCCGACTCCCGGATCCGGCGGCTGTACGCCGTCGAGAACGCACTGGCGGAGCTCGCCCGGGCACGACCGGCCTACGTGTTCCACCCGGCGGAGGAACTCCGCGCCCTGTTCACCGGCCACGGGTGGATCCACGAGCGGACAGCGACGTTGCTCGACCCGGTGCCGTGGACCCACGAACATATGCAGGCGCACGCCGACGCGGCGCGGCGGGCCGCGACGGCCGTCCCGGACGAGCTCGCCGACCCGCTGCTCGAACGGGCCGAACGGTTGGCCGCCGAGGGGGAGGACCCGACGGGCCGGATGTACTCGCTGGCACTGCGCTACGACGAGTGACGGCACCGGTTCGGCCCCTGTCCATCGTCTCGGCCGCGGGCACCGGAACCGCCCGGGCGGGACGGTCGGGTGCCGGAGCGGTCGCGCCCGCGGGGAGGAGTAACTCGCCATCGGAGCCGGCACCGCCGGAGGGGCCGCCGACCGTCGAACTACCGGCCACTCGAATCGCTTGCTGGCTCGGTTCGCTCGTTCCGCCGGAACAGCGGGCCGACCAGCCCGAGGAGGACCACGAGCAGTCCGGCCATCACGACGATCGCCCCGCCTACCGAGTACCCCTGGACGGCCTCCACGACGCTGTTGAGGCCGCCGACGAGGATGAGTGCGATGCCGAACAGCTGGAGCCTGAGGGCGGCCGTCATCACCAGGGAACCCGTCCGCCGGCACTAAACCTCCCCTGATTCGAGAACGGCGGTGCAGGCGGGGGGGGTCCCGTCCGGCCCGACAGCGAGGGACTTGAGATGCCGTCCATAGCGGGGGAAACGGGTAGGAGGAGTGGCGCCAACGGATAGCCCGTGCAGACGTACGACGCGTACCGGACGGCGCTGGCGGATGTCCCGCTCCCGGCGGCGTTCGTCGACCTCGATGCGCTGGCGGCGAACGTCGCGACGGTGCAGGACCGGGGCGCCGGGACCCGGGTCCGGGTCGCCTCGAAGTCCGTGCGGTGTCGCGAAATACTGGATCGCGTGACCGACGCCGCCGGCATCCGCGGCCTGATGTGCTACACCGGCCGCGAGGCCGCGTACCTCCACGAGCACGGCTTCGACGACCTGCTGGTGGCGTATCCGGTGCTCTCCCGGGACGAACTCGACCCCGCTGCCGACGCGGTGGCCGACGGTGCGGACGTGACGCTGATGGCCGACTGCGCCGAGCACGTCGAGCGAGCCGCGGCGGCCGCACGCGACGCCGACGTGGTGTTCGACCTGTGCATCGACGTGGACATGTCGACCGAGCACCTCACCCAGTGGTTCGGCGTGAAGCGCTCGGGCGTCCGCTCGCCCGAGGCGGCGCTCGACCTCGCGGCGACCATCGACGCCGCCGAGGGCGTCGACCTGGCGGGTATCATGGGCTACGACGCGCAGATCGCCGGGCTCCCGGATCGGGACCCGTCGAACTCGGCGGCGCTGAACGCCGTCATCCGGCGGCTGAAGGAGCGCTCGAAACCAGTCCTGCGAAAGCGCCGCCAGGACGTGGCCCGCGCGCTCGACGAGGAGTACGGCCTCCCGCTGGTCAACGGCGGCGGCACGGGGAGCGTCGAGTTCACCGTCGGCGACCCGTGGGTGACGGAGGTGACGGTGGGGAGCGGCTTCTACGCCCCCCGCCTGTTCGACTGGTACGACCGCTTCCAGCACGAACCCGCGGCGGGCTACGCCATCGAGGTGACGCGGATGCCCGACCCGACCATCTTCACCTGCCGGGGCGGCGGCTACGTCGCCAGCGGCCCGCCGGGCGAGGACAAGGCGCCGGCCCCCGAGTTGCCCGAGGGCGCCGCGTTGCTCGACGAGGAGGGCGCCGGTGAGGTCCAGACGCCGGTGCGCTACGACGGCCCGGTCGACCTGGACTACGGCGACCCCATCGTGATGCGCCACGCGAAGGCCGGCGAACTCTGCCGGTCGTTCCGCGAACTCCACCTCGTCCGCGGGGACGAGGTGGTCGAGACGGTTCCCACGTACCGAGGTGACGAGACGTGTTTCCTGTGACCCGACACGCCGGACGCCCCGGCGCACGCGAGGTGACGCACCGATGATGGAGTGGTCCAACTGGTCCGGCAGCGCGACCTGCCAGCCCGCGTCGGTCCACTACCCGCGGACGCTGGCCGACATCCAGCGCGCGCTCCGGGCGGCCGGCCCCGACGACACCGTCCGGGTCGTGGGCGCGGGCCACTCGTTCCCGGCGGTCGCGACCAGCGACGACGTGCTCCTGTCGCTGGAGCGTTACACCGGCCTCGTCGACGTGGACACCGACGCAGAGACCGTCACCGTCCGTGCCGGGACGAGCCTCCACGACCTGAACCGCGCGCTCGCCGAGCACGGCCTCGCGCTGGAGAACATGGGCGACATCGACCGGCAGTCCGTCGCGGGGGCGCTCGCGACCGGGACCCACGGCACCGGCGACGAGTTCGGCGTCATCGCGACGACGGTCGAGCGACTCCGGCTCGTCACGGCCGACGGCGGCACGCGCGAACTCACGCCCGAGGACGGGGAGGCGTTCCGTGCGGCCTGCGTCTCCCTCGGGACGCTCGGTGTCGTCACCGAAGTCACCCTCTCCGTGCGCCCGGCGTACAAACTGGAGGAGCGGACCTGGACCGCGGACATCGACGACGCGCTCGCGGACATCGACCGCCACCGCGCCGAGCACGACCACTTCGAGTTCTGGTGGTTCCCCCACACCGGGACGGCGTGGATGAAGACGCTGGACGAGGTACCCGACGACACGCCGGACGACCCCACGCCCGCGTACGAGGAGCGGTTCGAGAACCTGGCGTGGGAGGGCATCTGCCGGCTGGGGACCGCGCTCCCGCGGGCCGCCACGCCGTCTCTCAACCGCGCCACCGTGGCGACGTTCGACGAGAGCCGGGCCGTCGGGCCCTCGCACGAGGTGTACCCGACGACGCGCGACGTGCGGTTCAACGAGAGCGAGTTCGGCGTCCCGCTGGACGACGCGGTCGACGCCTTCGAGGCCCTCCGCGAGACCGTCCGGGACCACCGGGTCCAGTTCCCCGTCGAGTTCCGGACCGTCGCGGGCGACGACCTGCCCATCTCCCCGGCCTACGGTCGGGACTCGGCGTTCCTCGCCTGCCACACCTACCACCGCAAGCCGTACCGCGCGTTCCTGGAGGACTGCGCCGCGACGCTGGAACCGTACGATGCCCGGGCCCACTGGGGCAAGCACCACTGGTACGACGCCGACGACTTCGCCGACCTGTACCCGGAGTGGGAGACGTTCCAGCGCATGCGCCGGGAGTTCGACCCCGACGGCCGGTTCCTCAACGACCACCTCGCCCGGGTGTTCGGGACCGACGGCGTGGCGTCGGGGGGCGAGACGCCAGCGCCCGCGGACGACGACTGAGTCGGTCAGTCGCCGGCGACCACCGACGGGTAGTCGGCGATGAGACCGTCGACGCCCAGTTCGGCCAGCCGCGAGGCCTCGTGCCACTCGCGGACGGTCCAGGCGTTGACGGCCCAGCCGTGGTCGGCCGCCGCCTCCAGCACGGTGTCGCGCGTGTCGGGGACGCCGCCGGCGTCTCCGGGGTCGGCCCACGGGTCCACGCGCGGGTCGTCCGCGAGGAGCACGTCGAGCGGCGGGTGGAGGGCCGCACAGTCGTGCTCGCGGGCGACGGCGACGGCGTCGTCGACGTTCGTGAGCGTGAGCGCGGCCGTCGGGTGGGCGCCGAGGTCGCCGGCGACGGCGAGTGCGGCCTCGCAGAACGAGGAGAACAGGACGTCCACGGCGGCGGCCGCGCAGTCGTCGAGTACGCGCTCGACGAAGGGCCGCCAGACCTCGCGCTGTGTGGCGAGCGCGTCGTCGTCCAGGTTCGTGCCCGGGCGGATGTTGTGCGTGCCCGGGTTCTTCAGCTCGACGTTGAGGCGCACGTCGTCGGGGCAGGCGTCGAGAACCGCCGCCAGGGTCGGCACCGTCTCGCCTGAACCCAGCACCTCGGCCGCCGTCACCTCGTCGAGCGGCGTCTCCCAGACGACACCCTCCCCGTCGGTCAGTCCAGGGCCGCCGTCGTCGGCCGTGTCGAGCCGGCTGTCGTGGATGACGACCGGCGTCCCGTCGGCGGCGGGCTGGACGTCCACCTCGACCATCCCCGTCTCCGGGTGCGCGCCGGCCCGGCGGACCGCGCGGACGGTGTTCTGCGGGTCGGTGCCGGCGAAGCCACGATGGGCGACGAGCGTCGGGCTGGCCATCACGCGCCGGTCGGGCGGGAACGGACTTCAACGGGGCGCCCGGCGAGGGCGCAGTCTGGGAGACGCCGCTGGCGGCGGTGTCGGGGCGCCCGGCGACGGGACTCGGGAGAGGCGGGCGACGGTGGTGTCGGCCCGGCGTCGTTCAGACGTGCTCGTCGAACCGGACGACGAGGGCGCCGAATACGAGCGTGAGAACGGTTGTGGCGACGATGCCCGCGGCCGCCGCCGAGGAGAGGCCGGCAGCGGCGAGTCCGAGGTAGCCACCCGCGGCCCCCAGGGCCAGGAGCGCGCCGAGGACGACGACGGCCGTCCGGGTATCGGGGAACAGTGACGATGCGCCGACCGTCGTCGGGTCACGGCCCGGGACGGGCGAGCGGGTCCGGGGCTCCTCCTGGCCGGCGATAGCCTCGAGCACGTCCATCGGGTCGACGTCGTCGAGGTCGGGGTCGATGCTCGTCCCCGCCGTGTCGTCGCGGGCGGCCACGGCGTCGAACCCGTCGGTGTCGGCGAGCGCGGCCGCGGCGCCGGAGCCCGGGGTGTCGCCCAGGTCCGCGCCGGCGGAGTCCTCGACGGCCGCCCCGGTCGGGACCGACGACTCCTGGGTCGCCCACCCCGGGAGGTCCTCGTCCTCGAGACTGTCGAAGTCGACCGCGTCGACAGCCCCCTCCTCGCCGTCGTTGCTCGACATCACGTGGCCTCGTTGCCCGTGCTGGGCGCGCCACCCTCAATAATCCGTCGCCCGGGCGCAGCCACCGCCTGTGGCCCGTTCGGCCGCCGTCGCCGGGACGAAAGCACACAAGCGACACCCGCCCACGCCCGGGGACGACCACGGGACGGCGCGCGGATACGGCGACCGTCCGGGGACCGATTTATGGCGCCCCCGCGACAGACTGGCGTATGGCATCCGCACGCCTCGCAGACAGGACCGTCCTCATCACGGGGGCGGGGTCGGGAATCGGCCGCGAGACGACCATCCGGTGCGCCGAGGAGGGCGCGAACGTGATCGCGACCGACGTGGACACGAACGGCGGCCAGGAGACCGTCGAGATGGTCAGGGAGGCCGACCCCGACGGCATCGTCGAGTTCGAGAAGCTGGACGTGACGGACAAGGAGACGTTCCGGGAGGTCGCCGACGAGACCGCCGAGCAGTACGGGCTGGACTGCGTCGTCAACAACGCCGGCACCGGCCACCCGCCCGCCAACGTCGAGGACGTCAGCGACGGCACGTTCGAGTACGTGATGGACGTGAACCTGCGGGGCGTCTGGAACGGCTGTCACGTGACGCTCCCGCACCTGAAGGAGGGCGACGGCGACGCAGCCATCGTCAACGTCTCCTCGCTGGCGGGCTTCCTGGGCTTCCCGCAGCAGTCGGTCTACTCGCTGACGAAGGGCGCCGTCCTCAACTTCTCGCGGGCGGTGGCCGCCGAGGCCGGCTACGCCGGCGTCCGCTGTAACGCGGTCTGTCCGGGCTTCACGGACACGCCGCTGGGGCGCCAGTACTTCGAGACGAAGGGCGACCCGGAGAAGGCGATGGAGAAGGCCGCGAAGCAGTACCCCCTGAAGCGCCTGGGCGAGCCCAACGAGATCGCCGAGCCCATCCTGTTCCTCCTGAGCGAGGACGCCTCCTGGATCTCCGGGCACGGCCTCGTCGTGGACGGCGGCTTCTCGATCACGTAATCGCGACGGCGCGAACCCCTTCGTTTCCGGTCGAACTCCCGAGAGCGAGTGGCGACGCTCGGCGCGGCGCTGTCGTCGCCCCGGACGCGAAGTTCAAACCGGAAGCCGCAGCAACGGGTCCCGTGCCAGCCCGCCATCCGACCCCCGCCGACGGAGACCGATGAGCGACCGCGGACTCGTCGCCTACGAGCGTCCCGACGGTCGGTACAACTGCCACTACGCCCACTGGGGCGCGGGCGACGGCCTCGCCGACCGGCTCGCGCCCGCGACCCCGTTCGGCGGCGCCGACCCGCGGGCCGAGTGGGCCGCCGGCCTCCTGCGCGACCTGCTCGTCGCCACGGGGACGGCCCCGGAGTCGGTCGCGGGGCGCGTCCCCGCGGCGGCGGCGACGGCGGTCGACCCGACCCCGCTGGCCGTCGGGGTCCCCCGCGACGACCTCGCCGCTCACGTCGCCTTCGGCATCCACGAGGCGCTGCACCTCGTCGACCGGGCGTTCGCGGTCACGACCTTCCTCGCGGTCCCGTTCGACCTCGCGCCCGTGGCCGACACCATCGACGGGGCGAGCGTCGACCCCGCACGCGGCGGCGTGCTGGTCCCCGTCGAGGGGTCGGTCGAACTGCTCCGCGAGCGCGCCGCGGGGGCGCGCGAGGCCCTGGGCGCGGCCGTCGACGGCGGGATCGCACCCGCGGCCGCGCGGCTGGCGCTCCGCGAGACCGCCGCACGCTGGGTCGGCGCCGACCGGTTGCTCGTCGCGGACGGGGCGCCCGGTCGGAGCGACGCCGGACCCTGATTCCACCCGGCCGTCGCCACCGACCGTTCCGGGTGGGCGGCGACCGTAACGGGGTTGACCCGGGCGGCGCTACACGGCGGCAGTGACCGACGAGGATGGAGCGGCGGCGGGCGAGGCCCCCGACGAGGAGGACCTCCCGCCGGCACCCGAGAGCGCGGTGACCGGCCGCGGCGTCGAGACGGTGGTCGCGCCGACGGCCGCGGACGCGCTGGCGGTCTGCGAGCGTGCGCTCGCCCGGGACGCCCTGCTCACGGTGTTCGGCCGCTGCAGCGTCGAGTACGACGGCCGCGCGAGTTCGTCGCTCGGCCCCGGCGACCGCCTGCTCGTCTGCAAGCCCGACGGGAGCGTCCTCGTCCACACGGACGAGGGCCAGCAACCGGTGAACTGGCAACCCCCCGGCTGTACGGTCGAGCCGTCGCTGGTGGCCTCCGGGGGCGGGGGCGGGAGCGCGAGCGCGGGTGGCGACGATGGGGACGGCAGCGGGGACGAGGACGGCGTGGCGCGCGAGCCCCGGCTGCGCGTCCGGAGCGAGCGCACGACCCCGGCCGAGGAGCTGGAGGTGACCTTCGACCGCGTCGCGCAGGCCTCGGCGTACGACGCGGTCGACCCGGAGGAGCTGGCGCTGACGGGGACGGAGGCGGACCTCCGCGAGCGGATCCTCGCGGACCCCGAACTCGTCGAACCGGGGTTCACGCCGCTGGCGACCGAGCGCTCGACGCCCGCGGGCGCGGTCGACATCTACGGCGAGGACGCGGACGGCCGGACGGTGGTGCTGGAGCTGAAGCGCCGGCGCGTGGGGCCGGACGCGGTGGGCCAGCTCTCCCGGTACGTCGACGCGCTCCGACGCGACCTCCACGAGGACGCCGACGTCCGGGGCGTGCTGGTCGCGCCGTCGGTGACCGACCGGGCGCGCCAGCTGCTGGCGGAGGAGGGCCTGGAGTTCGTCTCGCTGGAACCGCCAGATAACTCGTGAATGGCAGCACTATTTTGATAGTTTCGATATTAGACACACAATATCATATTTATTCGAGTTATTGGAGCATCTACTTCATACGCTGACGGCCACGACAGCGGGCCGCCTACGAAGCCCTCGCGCGCTCAGGGCCCCGCGGCTCGCTGCGCTCCTCGGTCGCTCACTTCGTTCGCTCCCTGCGGTGCTTGCGTCGTCCGGGCACCGTCGGAGCAAGCTCCGACGAGGTCTCGCTCGCTCCGCTCGCGAGACGACCGCTGAGCGCGCTCGACGAAGGCGGCCGACGCAAGCACCGCAGCGCGCCTCCGGCGCGCAAGGAGCGCAGCGAGGCCCCCGAGTCGAGAGCGCGAGGGCTTCGTAGCCGTCTCCGTCATCACACCCCTGAGAGAGCGCGAGGGCTTCGTAGCTGTCTCCACCGCCGAGACCGCACCCGTCAGAGAGCGCGAGGGGTCCGGGCCGCAGCCGACACGTCTTAGCCCCCGACAGCCAACGAACGCGTATGAGCGGCCACGACGCACCCAGGAGCGGCCTCGGGCCCCGGCGCCTTCGGGCGGACGGCGTCCGGGGCCTCGTCAGCGAGACCGACGTCCAGGCGAGCGACCTCGTCGCGCCCGTCTTCGTCGACGCCACCACGGACGACCGCCAACCCATCCCCTCGATGCCGGGTCACGAGCGCGTCCCCGTCGACGAGGCGGTCACGCGCGTACGCGAGGTGCTGGAGACGGGCGTCGAGGCGGTCATCCTGTTCGGCATCCCCGAGTCGAAGGACGCCGAGGGCTCGCGCGCCGACGCCGAGGACGGCGTCGTCCAGCGCGCCACCCGGGCGATAACGGCCGAGACGGACGCCTACGTCATCGCGGACCTCTGTCTCTGCGAGTACACCGACCACGGCCACTGTGGCCTCCTCGAAGCGGACGCCGCCGAGGACCCGCGCCTGACCGTGCGCAACGACGCGACGCTGGAACGCTACCGCTCGGTCGCCGTCTCGCAGGCCGCGGCCGGCGCGGACATGATCGCGCCGTCGGGGATGATGGACGGGCAGGTCGCCGCCATCCGCGAGGCGCTCGACGAGGCCGGCTACGGGGACCGGCCCATCATGGCCTACGCCGCGAAGTACGCCTCCGCGTTCTACGGGCCGTTCCGCGACGCCGCCGACGGCGCACCCGCGTTCGGGGACCGCCGGCACTACCAGATGGACCCCGCGAACGCGCGCGAGGCGCGCCGCGAGGTCGCCCGGGACGCCGCGGAGGGCGCGGACGTGCTGATGGTCAAGCCCGCGCTGCCGTACCTGGACGTGGTGAGCGAGGTCCGCCGGGAGTTCGACCACCCCGTCGCGGCGTACAACGTCAGCGGGGAGTACGCGATGCTGCACGCCGCCGCCGAGAAGGGGTGGCTCGACCTCGAAGCGGCGGCGTACGAGTCGCTGCTGTCCATCAGGCGCGCCGGCGCGGACCTCGTCATCACCTACTTCGCCGAGGACATCGCGGACCGGCTCTGAGCCGGGCGGCACCGTGTACGAACGACGTTTTCCGGCAGCATTTTTCGACCGAACGGTGCGCGCACCCGGATAAACGCGCCCGAACGACCACACCGCCGGTTGACGAACGGTCGGTATCGTGGCAACGATTGACCGGATATCACGACGAACGACCGCATTATACACCTAATATCCTGCCCAATATTCGACGTTCGTCCTCTTACTCATCGAATACGGCGGAATCATCAAGCCAAACCTTATGTAGTGGAGGACCACTGGCATCCGGTGCGCAGAGATAAACGATGACGTGGAAATACTGCGGAAACGCGGACGAAACGGAAGCAAAGTTCGAGGTGAGTGAGTGATGATCGAACCGATTCTGCTCCAGGGTGACGTGACCGCCATCGCGAACAGCATCAACGCGGTGTGGGTGCTGATGGTGTGTTTCCTGATCTTCTTCATGCAGCCCGGGTTCGCGCTGCTGGAGGCCGGGCAGGTACGCGCGAAGAACGCGGGCAACGTCGTGATGAAGAACATGACCGACTGGTCGATGGGCGTACTGGTGTTCTTCCTCGCGGGAGCCGGGGTGTACGCCATGGCGGGGATGCTCGGCTCACCGAGCGTCGAGTTCTCCATCTCCGGCGCGTTCAGCCACATCAACGACCCGACGGCGTGGATCGGCTGGCTGTTCGGCGCCGTCTTCGCGATGACCGCGGCGACCATCGTCTCCGGGGCCATCGCCGAGCGGATGAAGTTCGGCGCGTACGTGGCCTACGCGTTCGTGCTGGTCGCGATACTCTACCCCATCGTCGCCGGGTCGACCTGGGGCGGCACGGGGCTGCTCTCCTCGACCGGCTTCCTGGGTGAGGCACTCGGCGTCGGCTACAAGGACTTCGCCGGCGCGACCGTCGTCCACGCGATGGGCGGCATCGCCGGGCTGACCGCCGCTTACATGGTCGGCCCGCGCAAGGGCCGCTTCGACGAGAACGGTGACGCACAGCCCATCCCCGGGCACTCCGTCCTGTTCGCGGTCATCGGGACGCTCATCCTCGCATTCGGCTGGTACGCGTTCAACGTCGGCACCCAGGCGACCGTCCTCACGACGGACGGCTCGTTCAACGGCGCCGCGCTGGGCCGCGTCGCGCTGAACACCACCCTCGCGATGGGCGCGGGCATGGTGTTCTCCACCCTGACCACGACGCTCTGGGAGGGCAAGCCGGACCCGCTGTTCGGCGCCAACGGCCTCCTGGCCGGCCTGGTCGCCATCACCGGCGCGTGTGCCCACGTCAGCTGGTGGGGCGCACTCGTCATCGGTATCATCGGCGGCATCCAGACCCCGTTCGTCTACCGCTGGGTCGTGGACTCGCTGAAGATCGACGACGTCTGTGGCGTCTTCGCGGTCCACGGGTCGGCCGGCTTCATCGGGACCATCCTCATCCCGTTCTTCGACGTGGCCGGCTTCTCGACCAACCAGCTCATCATGCAGGTCGCCGGCTCGGCGTTCATCGGGACGTTCACCGTCCTCGGTACGATGGTGACGCTCCTGGTCGTCGACGCGATCATCGGGCTGCGCGTCTCCGAGGAGGAGGAGGTCACGGGGCTGGACCCCTCCGAGCACGGCATGCACGCCTACCCCGAGTTCACGGACGACTCCGGCCCCGAGCGCGCGGTCGCCGACGGCGGCAGCGTGCCCGGCAGCACGGAGGTCCGCACGGACGGGGGGTCGGTCGAGGATACACCCACCCCGGCCATCGTGGAGGTGACCGACGATGAGTGACGCCCCGAACGACGGCGGCGTGAAGCTGGTGACGGCGTTCATCCGCCCGGATATGCTGGGTGAGGTGAAGGCCGCCCTCGTGGACGTCGGGGCCCCCTCCATCACCGTGACGAACGTCTCCGGTCGCGGGAGCCAGCCCGCGAAGAAGGGCCAGTGGCGCGGTGAGGAGTACACCGTCGACCTGCACTCGAAGGTGAAGGTCGAGTGCTACGTGGCGGACATCCCCGCCGACGAGGTCGCCGAGGCCATCGTCGAGGCCGCCAAGACCGGCGAGCCCGGCGACGGCAAGGTGTTCGTCTCGCCCGTCGAGGAGGCCTACCAGATCCGGACCGGGGTGACCGGACAGGACGCGGTGTAGGTGTGGCCGACACCGACTCCGCCGGCGGCGGGTCGGAGGAGCCGGACGACCCAGAGGACGAACCGGCCGTCGACGCGACGCGGGGCGGCCCCCACGACCGAGCCACCGTCACCGCGGCCGACGCCGCGACCGCCGACCAGCTGGCCGCGCTGGAGGGAGCGGGGGCCGTCGAGGGCTACGTTCCGCTCGTCGACTACGACGCGCTCGGGCTCCGGACGGCCCTCCTCCGGATCAACACCCACCACGGCAACGGGACCGCCGTCGCCGACGACCTCCGCGACGGGCCCGCCGTCGCGGTCTACCAGACCTGCGGGCAGTTCGACGTGCTGGCGGTCTGTCGGTTCCCCACGGCGGCCGCGCTCGAGCGGACCGCGACCCAACTCGCGAGCGACCCTCGCGTCCGGGCCCACCGGGTCGCACTCGCCCGGCACGCCGTCGTCGAGGACGGGCCACTAGAGGCCCTGGCCGGCGACCGTGACGGGGACTGACCGGGGCCCGATCCCCGCCGGTGCGCCACACCGGCGCACCGCCCGACCCCGACCCGAAACCGGCACGACGCCTCGAACAGTACCGATTCACGGACGAGACGGCTTCTCGGACAGCGCCGCTTCCCGAACAGCACCAGCCACGGGCGGACTGCCAGCGCGAGGGGCCTGCCAGCGTGGGGGAGCGCCTGTCGACGACGCCACGGCGCGCTGGAGTGGACGAACGTAGCGCGCGAGGGGCGAAACCCGGCCGAACGGAGTATTCTCCACCGTACGTTCGTCCAGCGAACCGGCGATGGACGCCCGATAGCTGGACGAATTACAGCCTTATATCGATATTATTCTACCCCAAATCGGACGGTCGTCTGAATATACGCGAAAAAGTTGACACTGTGAACTCGAACGTTTATGTAGTAGTATCTGCTGACGGCTTGACGTGAGATACACCATGAACGTTGCAGAATGCGAGCTCGATATGGACGGTCGTACGGAATCTGAGGTGACCCGTTCGTGATGGGTGTCCTGCAGTCCGGGGCCGACATCGCGACGCTGGTCGAGGGGGTCAACCTGCTGTGGGTGCTGACGGTGACCTTCCTCATCTTCTTCATGCACGCCGGCTTCGCGATGCTGGAGGCCGGGCAGGTCCGCTCGAAGAACGTCGCCAACCAGCTGACGAAGAACATGCTCACCTGGTCCATCGGCGTCGTCGCCTTCTTCCTCGTCGGCGCGGGGGTCGCGAGCGTGACCGGGCAGCTGACCGGGCCGAACGCGCTCGTCCCGGGCGACCTGATCGCGACGTGGAGTTCGGACTCGGCCGGCTGGGTCAGCTGGCTGTTCGGCGCCGTCTTCGCGATGACCGCGGCGACCATCGTCAGCGGGGCGGTGGCCGGTCGCGCGAAGCTCCGCGCGTACGTCACGTACACCGTCCTGCTCGCGGCGGTCATCTACCCCGTCGTCGTCGGGTTCACCTGGGCCGGCCAGGGGCTGCTCACCAGCGACGGACTCATCGGGACCGGCTTCCAGGACTTCGCGGGCGGGGTCATCGTCCACGGCATGGGCGGCGTCGCCGGCCTCACCGCGGCCTGGATCATCGGGCCACGCATCGACCGCTACAACAGTGACGGCTCCGTCAACGTCATCCCCGGCCACTCGCTGACGTTCGCGGTGCTGGGCACCCTCATCCTCGCATTCGGCTGGTACGGCTTCAACGTCGGGACCGCCGCGTCGGTGTTCAACGCCGCGGATGCCAGCGAGGGCATCCTCTCGCTGGGCGCGTTCGACTACGTCGGCCGCGTGGCGCTGACGACCACGCTGGGCATGGCCGCGGGCGCCATCGGCGCCGGCGGCATGGCGCTGTACAAGACCGGCAAGGTCGACACGCTGTACGTCGCCAACGGGATGCTCGCGGGCCTCGTGGGCATCACCTCCATCACCGACAACATCCTCTGGGTGGGTGCGCTCGCGGTCGGCCTCATCGCCGGCGCGCAGCTCCCCATCGTCTTCGGCTTCGTCGAGAAGCGGCTCAAGATCGACGACGTCTGTGCGGTCTTCCCGGTCCACGGCAGCGCCGGCCTGCTCGGCGCCCTGCTGTTCCCGTTCGTCGCCACCCAGACCTGGGCGTCCGGCTTCGACGCCGCGTTCTTCGTCGACGCGCTGATCGGCCAGATCGCCCTCGTGGTGGTCATCACGGCGTGGACGGTCGCGGCCACCGCGGCGGTCTTCGGCGCGCTGAAGGCCGCCGGCGAGGCCCGCGTCTCCCGCGAGCACGAACTCGAGGGCCTGGACGTCTCCGAACACGGCGTCGACACCTACCCCGAGTTCGGCGCGCCCGAGACCGCCACGGACGGCGGTATCGTCGGAGGCGATACCTCGTCGGAGCTCCGCTCCGACGGCGGCTACGTCGAGAACGAGAAGGGCATCGTCCGCCCGGACGGCGGCGTCGCCAACGACGGCGGCATCAAGATGGTCACTGCCTACATCCGCCCGGACGCACTCTCGAACGTGAAGAAGGCACTCGTCGAGGTCGGCGCGCCCTCCATCACGGTGACGAACGTCTCCGGTCGGGGCTCCCAGCCCGCGAAGAAGGGCCAGTGGCGCGGCGAGGAGTACACCGTCGACCTCCACCAGAAGGTGAAGGTCGAGTGCGTCGTCGCGGACGTGCCCGCCGACGACGTGGCCGAGGCCATCGCGGACGCCGCCAAGACCGGCGAACCCGGCGACGGCAAGGTGTTCGTACTGCCCGTCGAGTCCGCCCACCAGATCCGCACGGGCAAGACCGGCCGCGAGGCCGTGTAGCGTCGCTACACTGACTCGAACGTCCCTCGGTGCTCGTTTTCCACGCCTTCGTGCTCTCCCACGGTAACGCCGACTCCGACAACCAGAATACCTACGAAGCCCTCGCCCTTCGAGTCCGCCAGGATTCAGCTGTGTCACGGGCGCTGTGACCCTGCCCTTCCCCAGGTCGCGCGGGCCTCGCGTTCGCTCGGCCACGCGGCTCACGGCTTCGCCGTTCGCTCGGGGCGCGTGGCGCCCCGCGCTCCCGGCCTGAGAGCGGTTGGTCGGCCGGCCGGTTCCGAGCAAAGGAAGCGCGCGAGCGCCACCCTGGCGAACCCGCGACCGAAGGGAGCGTGGGGAGCCGCCCCGGCGCTCGCGCGGGGAGGTGTGGGGACACTAGCACTCCGCTGGAACCACCAGCCCGAACGCTCCGTGCGACAGGCAACAGGGCGGGACTGAAAGGGGCCGTCCGACTCGACCGTTCCCGGGCGACGGTGAGGCCGGAGGCCGAACGACGGAAGTCGCAGCCCGCGCAGGGAGCGAAGCGACCGAGCAGGAACGTCTTCCGGAACAAGCACCACAGGCCGAACGAAGTGAGGCCGAGGAGCGCAGCGAGCCCCGGAACGTCGAGCGGGCGGGGGCTTTCTATCCGGTTCTGTTGCCGCTGTCATCGTCGGACATATCACAGCGAGAGCGGACGGAGGCCTTCGGCGACGACAGTTTCCAAGACTGCTATCGAAACCCAGTCATTCATATAGAATTCGAAATATTACCAGATAAATAACCCCACAACCTCTTAATCGCCATTTCTACTCAATAATACGGTAAGGGCCCGTAGCCCAGGGAGGCTGCGAGCCGGCGCATGGTAGGCGGGCGGGGCCCGCCAGCTGCAGGAACGGGACCGACCGCGGTGGGAGCGGTCGGCCGGGCCGGGGTCGCGAACGAAGGAACAGCCACACGACGCACGACGCGTGGCACCAGCCGTGGTTCGCCCGGCATCGAACCGATTGCCGATACGACACCGCTTTGGAGGTTGTTGCCGGTCTTGCTTACCTTGGGTTTCTCTCTCGTGCTTCGCATCCACCCCTATACGTTGATTGGTTATAATACCCCACAACGCCGGCAAGTCATACACTTCTCCAAGACACATCTGGACATTCCCTAACCAAATATCTGGATTCGAGCTAGATTGTCATCCCACGCATCGACAGCCGCCGTCGCCGAACGACCACACCCGGAACGCGGCGGCGCCCGGCCGGGTGAGCAAGCTACTTTCGCCCCCCGGCGCTAGGTCGGGATATGAATCGCGAACGCTCGCGGGACCTCTACGACCGTGCGCTGTCCGTGCTGCCGGGCGGCGTCAACAGCGCGGTGCGGGCCGCGCCCCTTCCCTACCCCACGTTCGTCGAGCATGGCGACGGCGGCCACGTCGTCGACGCCGACGGCAACCGGCTGGTCGACTGGGTGATGGGACTGGGCCCGATGCTGCTGGGCCACGATATGCCCGAGCCCGTGCAGGCTGCGGTCCAGCAGCGGGCCAGCGAGGGCCCGATGTACGGGATGCCCACCGAGGTCGAGGTCGAGCACGCGGAGTTCGTCTGCCGGCACGTCCCGAGCGTGGAGATGCTCCGCTTCGTCAACAGCGGCACGGAGGCCACGGTGTCGGCGGTGCGCCTCGCGCGCGGCATCACGGGCCGCAACAAGATCGTCGTGATGCAGGGCGGCTACCACGGCGCCCAGGAGTCCACGCTCGTCGAGGGCGACGCCGAGCATCCCCGGCCCTCCACGTCGGGCATCCCGCAGTCGTTCTCGAAGCACACGCTCCCGGTGCCGTTCAACGACGAGACGGCGATGGCCGAGGTGTTCGAGGAACACGGCGACGACATCGCGGGCGTGCTCATCGAGCCGGTGCAGGCGAACATGGGCATCGTCACGCCCGAGGAGGGCTACCACGAGGCCGTCGCGGACCTCTGTGAGGACCACGGTGCGCTGCTGGTCTGGGACGAGGTCATCACGGGCTTCCGGGTCGGCGGGCTCCAGTGCGCACAGGGGAAGTACGGCATCGACCCGGACCTCACGACGTTCGGGAAGATCATCGGCGGCGGCTACCCGGTCGGGGCCATCGGCGGCAAGACCGAGTACATCGAGCAGTTCACCCCCTCCGGCGACGTGTTCCAGGCCGGCACCTTCTCCGGCCACCCGGTCACGATGGCGGCCGGGCTGGAGACGCTGCGCTACTGTGCCGAGAACGACGTGTACGAGCACGTGAACGACCTCGGCCGGCAGCTCCGGGAAGGGCTCACCGAAGTCGTCGCGGACCAGGCGCCCGCCTACACGGTGACGGGGCTGGACTCGATGTTCAAGGTCATCTTCACGCGCGCGGACGGCCCCCCACAGAGCGAGTGCTGCGCGAACGGCTGCCGGCAGGACCCCACGTGTGACCGCTACGACGCCTGCCCGAAGCGCGGCACGGACACCGACGACGCCGCGACGGACCGCTACGCCCGGGTGTTCCGCCCGAAGATGCTCGACGAGGGCGTCCTCGTCTCGCAGAACCAGTACGAGACCAACTTCGTCTCCGACGGCCACACCGAGGCCGACGTCGAGCGCACGCTGGACGCGTACCGGGAGTGCCTGTAGGGCGATGGCACCCCCGGACGACGAGCGCGAGTGGGACGACCCACCAGGCGTGTTCGAGGAGGACCCCGGGGAGCGCGACGGCGAGGTCGTGTGGCCGACCCACGGGGTCGCGACCGCGGCGTGGGCCGGGTGGCTGGCGCTGGGCTACGCGCTGGCCGAGGCCGCAGGTGCGCTCCTGGGCCTGGGCGGGAGCGTCTCGCGAGCTGCCCCGATCGCCGTCATCGGCATCGGGCTGCTCCTCGGTGTCCGGCTCGGCGGAGGGACCCTCCGTCCGTGGCGACGGTAGGCGCCGCTCGCGGACGGCGCCAGGGAAGTAGCGGGAGGAAGGGACCGGTCTCAGGCCGCGCCGCTGCCGTACGTCTCCTCGAGGTACTCGACGATGTCGTCGGACTCGGGCATCCCCTCGACGCCGTGGTCGGGGTCGACCAGCACGGGGACGCCGGTCTGCCCGGAGACCTCCTTCACCTCGGTCCGCTCGTCGTGCGAGCGCGGGACCATGTGGGACTCGTACTCCAGCCCGAGCTCGTCGAGCTTGTCGATGACCTTCGCACAGTAGGGACAGCCCTCCAGTTCGTACAGTTCGAGGTTCGGCATCACGCCTCCGTAGGGCGGACGTGGATAAATGCGCGGCGGTGGTGTGCGTGGGGGACGCGGGGACCCGGCGCCGGAACCTACTCGGCGGGGTCGAAGACCTCGGGGTTCTCCGGGCCCTCGACGTTCACGACCGCGAGCGCGCCCTTGCGGGCGACCCGCGAGAGGGCGTGGTCGACCAGTTTGTAGCCGCCCGGCACCGGCGAGTGCATCGTCACGATGGCCGTGCTCCCCGGGAGAACGGGCGTCGTCTGGACGTAGCGCTGTGGCTCGGAGGCGATGGCCCCCTGGCTCCAGACCTCGTCCCACACCGAGCCGATGGCGTGGAAGGAGCTGAACTGGTTGGGGCCGCCGACCCCGTAGAAGATGCGGACGGTCTCGTCCGTCTTCACGTTCATCTCGGCGTACTTGCCGGGCGTGATGGCGTACTTCTCGCCGTTGATGAGCGAGTAGGTGGGGTTCTCCGCCGCCATGCTCGCGAAGTCGAACTGGTGGTGGCCCTTCTGGCCCGTCTCGCCGTTCGTGTACACCTCGTGCTGGCCGAGGTAGAACTCGTGGTCGACCTCGGGCAGCCCCTCCTCGGGCTCGACGAGGATGATGCCGAACATCCCGCTGGAGATGTGGTAGTCGACGTTCGCGACCGCGCAGTGGTAGATGAACGCGCCCGGGTAGGTGACCTTGAACCGCAGGCTCGTCTCCTCACCCGGCGCGACCGTGGTCGCCTCGGCGCCGCCACCGGGACCACGGCACGCGTGGAAGTCCACGTTGTGCGCCATCGTGCTCGACGTCTTGTTCCGGAAGGTCAGGTCGACGGTGTCGCCGACACGGGTCCGGATAAACGGACCCGGAATCTGTCCGTTGAACGTCATGTACGTGAACGTGACGCCGGGTTCGATCTCGGCGACCAGTTCCTCGGTCTCCAGCGTCACCGGCACGGTCGCGGGTTCGTCGCGCGTGATGGGCGGTGGAAGGTCGCGCGGGTCGGCCGCAATGCGGTCGACATCGACCGGCTTCGCCGGCTCCAGCTCGGCCGGCTCGTCGGGGGCAACGTCGGGTGTCGGTTCGACGGCGCGGAGGTCGGGGCGCCCGGAGCAGCCGGCGAGCATGGCGGCACCGCCGACCCCCATCCCCTGCAGCATCCGTCGTCGTGTGGTGTTCGGTTGCCTCATGATTACGACCTCAGATAGCGACCAGATCAGAATATATACACATACTGATTCCTATAGGTCGAGAATCGTAGGTGCCCGTTTACCGCCGGGAGCGCCGAAGTGAGAGTATGATCGACAGTACACCCACCGCGATGCCGCGGCGGCACTTCCTCCGGACGGCGGCGATGGCGGGGACCGTCGCTGCGACCGGAATCGGCGCGGGCGCTGGCAGCGCCGCGGCGGCAGCAGACGAGGGGTTCGAGGCCTGGTTCTCGAACGTGGACAACTACGACGGCGTCGCTGACTACCGCGGGCAGGCGGAGGTCCGCGTGAGCGTGGGGGCTCCCGCGAACGGTGGCGCGTTCGGCTTCGGCCCGGCCGCCGTCCAGGTCGACCCCGGGGCGACGGTCGTCTGGGAGTGGACCGGCGAGGGCGGCCTCCACAACGTCGCCGAGACGGAGGGCGCCTTCGAGAGCGACCTGACCGACGAGGGCGGCCACACCTTCGAGCAGGCCGTCGAGACCGAGGGCGTCCACTACTACGTCTGTGCACCCCACGAGCAGATGGGCATGAAGGGTGCCGTCGTCGTCGGCGACCTCGCCGTCGGCTCGGCACAACTGGTCGCCGAGGAACCCATCTACGGCCACTGGCTCGACGACGTGAGCAACTACGAGGGGACGGTCGACATGACGGGACGCGAGGAGGTCCGCATCGCCGTCGGCGCCGAGGGCAACGGCGGGATGAACGCCTTCGACCCGCCGGCCCTGAAGATCGACTCCGGGACGACCGTCGTCTGGGAGTGGACCGGCGAGGGCGACCACGACGTGGTGGACGAGAAGTTGGGCTACGCGAGTCCCCGCTACGGTGCGGCCGGCGAGACGTTCAGCCGGCGGTTCGAGGGCGAGGGCATCAGCCGATACGCCTGCTCCGCGCTCGGGGAGGCCGGGATGCGGGGGGCCATCGTGGTCGGCGACCCGCCGGCCCCGAACGAGTTGCCGCCGATGGTCGAACGCGGGGTCTGGGGCCTGCTCGCGCTCGCGGTCCTCTCGCCGCTCGCCGCCGGCGAGTACCTCCGACGACAGCGGCGGAGGGAGCCGGACGTTCCGGTGACCCCCCGGTAGCGAGCGGACGGTTTCCGACCGTTCGTCCACGGAACTGAGTGACGTGGATGGAACCCGACCCGAACCGCTAAACGGGATGGGTGTGTCGGACCGGGTATGAACGGGCGTTCGCGGAGCCACCGCCACGGCACGCACAGGGGCCACCAGCGTCGGAATCGGAGGTGGTCCCGGTGAGCGACCTGCTCACCCGGCCGGTCGTGCCGGTCGCGGACGACGAGGACGCACGTGTGACGGCACAGGCACTCGCGCCGCACCTCGACGGGACGGCGACGGTGTTCCTCGTCTACGTGGTCGAGAAGGCCGGCGGGGCGATGGACAAGGCCGGCGTCGAACAGCGCGAACTGGCCGCCGAGGAGGCCTTCGAGGCCTTCGAGGCGGAGCTCGACACCGCCGCGATTCCGGCGGACGTGGAGACCGACATCCACTACGACACGGACGTCGTCGACGGCGTCTTCGACGCCGCGACCGAGATCGATGCGACGACCGTCGCGTTCGTCCCGCGAGGGGGCGGGACCCTGCTGGGGCTGCTGACGGGGAACCGGACGGAGCGCCTCGTCACGGAGAACCCCCTGCCGGTCGTCTCGCTGCCGGCACCGGACGGTGACGAAGGCGGCGGGACCGGGGATGGCGAGGCCGGCGCCGACACGGAGGAGACATGAGCGGCGACGAGGAGCTCGCGAAGGACCTCGGCCCGCTCGCGGCGCTCACCATCGGCGTCGGGACGATGATCGGCGCCGGCATCTTCGTCCTGCCCGGCGACGCCATCAGCGACGCCGGCTCGTTCGCCGTCCTCTCGTTCGTGCTGGGGGGTGGTATCGCACTGCTGACGGCCTTCTCCGCCTCCGAACTGGGGACGGCGATGCCGAAATCCGGCGGCGCGTACTACTACGTCAACCAGGCGCTCGGACCGCTGTTCGGCTCCATCGCGGGCTGGGCGAACTGGATGGGGCTCGCGTTCGCGTCGGCGTTCTACATGGTCGGCTTCGGCCGCTACGTCGCCAACATCGCCGGCTTCTCCGGCGGCATCGACCTCGTCGTCGTCACCTTCCCGTACGTGAAGGTCGTCGGGCTCGCGGCGGCCGCGCTGTTCGTCATGGTCAACTACGTCGGCGCGAAGGAGACCGGCCGCCTCCAGAACGTCATCGTCGTCCTCCTCGTCGCCATCCTCGCGGTGTTCACCGTGTTCGGGTCGCTCCAGTCCGACGTGTCGAACCTGCCCGCCGCGAAGGGCGTCAGCCAGATGATGACGACGACGGGCCTCATCTTCGTCTCCTACCTGGGGTTCGTCCAGATCACGAGCGTCGCCGAGGAGATCAAGAAACCGGGGAAGAACCTGCCCCGCGCGGTCATCGGGAGCGTCCTGCTGGTGACGGTCATCTACGCGCTCGTGCTCGTGGTGATGAGCGCGGCCGTCCCGCAGGGGTTCATCGCGGGCCTCCCGGATGGCGAGATCGCCGTCGTCCAGGTCGGCGTGGAGATCCTGGGCCCGCTGATGGGCATCGCGCTCCTCTTCGGCGGACTGCTCGCCACCGCATCGTCGGCGAACGCCTCCATCCTCGCGTCCTCGCGCATCAACTTCGCGATGGGCCGGGACCGCATCGTCACGCCCGACCTGAACGAGATCCACCCGCGCTTCGGCACGCCGTACCGGGCCATCGGCATCACCGGCCTCTGTATCCTCGCGTTCATCGTGCTGGCGGACGTGAACACGCTGGCGACGCTGGGCAGCGTCCTGCACCTCGTCATCTACGCGCTGTTGAACGTCGCGCTCATCGTGATGCGCGAGGCCGACGTGCCGGACTACGAGCCCTCCTACCGGGTGCCGCTCTACCCGATCACGCCCATCGTGGGCGCGCTGACGTCGCTGGCGCTCATCGTCTTCATCGAGCCGTTCGTCGTCCTCATCGGCGGCGGCTTCGTCGCCTTCGCTGCCGCGTGGTACCTGTTCTACGCGCGCTCGCGGACCACCCAGCAGGGCGCGCTGACGGACTTCATCCTGAACCGGGCCGACGAGATGCCCGACGAGGTCGTCGACGCCGCGGTGTCGGTCCAGCCCGACGGCGGCGACTACCGGGTGATGGTAGCCCTGGCCAATCCCGAGAGCGAGCACGACCTCATCTCGCTGGGCGCGGCCATCGCGAAACAGCGCGACGGCACGCTCGTCGCGGTCCACAACGTCTACGTCCCCGACCAGACCTCGCTGGAGGAGGGCGCAGAGCGCATCGACCAGATCGACCCCGGCGCGAAGGACCTCATCGACAGCGCCCGCGAGGACGCCGAGACGTTCGGCGTCGACGTCGAGACCCACACCGTCGTCTCGCACAAGGGGTTCGAGGAGGTGTTCGACGCCGCGGGGACCTACGACATCGACCTGTCCATCATCGGCTGGGGTGAGACGGAGCGCTCGCGCATCGAGATGGGGCTCGACGAGGTCACCGACTCCATCCCGTGTGACTTCCTCGTCCTCAAGGACCGCGGGTTCGACCCCGAGCGCATCCTCGTCCCGACGGCGGGCGGCCCGGACTCGGAGCTGAGTGCGATGGTCGCCCGGCACCTCGCCGACGAGTACGGCTCGACCGTGACGCTCCTGCACGTCGACGACGACCGGGCGGCCGGCGAGGAGTTCCTCGAGGAGTGGGCCAGCGCCAACGGCCTGATGGACGCCGAGTTGCGCGTCGAGAGCGGCGACGTGGAGGCCGCCATCGAACGGGCCGCGCAGGACGCCTCGATGGTCGTCATCGGGGCGACCGAGGAGGGGCTGCTCTCCCGGCTCATCGGCGGCTCGCTCATCATGGATGTCGTCGAGGACGTCGACTGCTCGGTGCTGCTCGCCGAGAAGGCCCGCAAGCGCTCGCTCCGCGAGCGCCTCTTCGGCATCGACCAGGAGTAGGCTCAGCGCGGCCGCCGGGCCAGCGCCCACACCCACCGTTCGTCCGGGTCCACCTCGATGACCGAGAGGCCGGCGTCGTCGACCCGGGCACGGAGCGCGTCCGGCCCGTGGGTGACGAAGTAGCGGCCCTCGCGGCCGTACGCCTCGGTCGGCGGCGCATCGCTCCCCTCGCTTCCGTCGCCGAGCCGTCGCTGGACGGAGACGCAGAGGACACCGCCCGGCCGGAGGACCCGGCGGAGCCCGTCGAGCGCGTCCGGGAGGTCCTCGCGGGGGAGGTGCAGCAGCGACGCCATCGCGAGGGCGCCGTCGAACGTCCCGGGGGCGAGCGGGAGCCGGCGGAGGTCACCCCGGACGAGCGCGGCGGCCGGGGCGACCTCCCGGGCGTGCCCGAGCTGCGCGGCGGCGAAGTCCAGCCCGACAACACGACAGCCCCGGGCAGCGAGCCACGCGGCGTCCCGCCCGTGGCCACAGCCCGCGTCGAGCACGCGAGGGCCCTCGGCCGTGCCGCCCGGGTCGCCGGGCGCGCCGTCGGTCGGAAGCACGTCGCGGAACCGCTCCAGCAGGGGCTCGACCGGGTCGACGGCGGCGTTGCGCTCGCGGTAGTCGTCGGCGATGCGCTCGTAGGTCTCGCGGGTGCGGGCGACGGCCTCGTCCAGGGTCGAGCCGGCCGCAGTCCCCCGGTTCCGGTCGTCGTCCCTGTCGGACTCGCGGTCAGCAGGTGGCGGGCTCACGGGTCACGGCTCCGTTTCTGCAAGGTTTTAACCCGGTGGTCCGAACGCGCGGTCATGAGCCAGCCGAACATCCTGCTGCTCGGGCCGCCGGGCGCGGGCAAGGGGACGCAGTCGAGCAACATCGTCGAGGCGTACGGCGTCGAGCACGTCACCACCGGGGACGCGCTCCGCGCGAACAAGGGGATGGACATCTCGGACCTGGACGTGGCGTACGACACGCCGGGCGGCTTCATGGACGCCGGCGAACTCGTCCCGGACGAGGTCGTCAACGAGATTGTCAAGACCGCGCTCCAGGACGCCGACGGCTACGTGCTGGACGGCTACCCGCGCAACCTCGACCAGGCGAAGTACCTCGACGAGATCACCGACCTGGACGTGGTGGCGCTGCTGGAGGTGCCCCGCGAGGAACTCGTCGAGCGCCTGACCGGCCGCCGGGTCTGTGACGAGTGTGGCACCAACTACCACGTCGACTTCAACCCGCCGGAGACCGAGGGCGTCTGCGACGAGTGCGGCGGTGACCTGGTCCAGCGCGACGACGACACCGAGGAGACGGTGCGCGAGCGCCTCGGCGTCTTCGACGAGAACACCCAGCCCGTCATCGACCACTACGACATCCGCGATGACCTCGTCCGCGTCGACGGCGAGGGCACGCCCGACGAGGTCTGGGAGGCGCTCCACGCCGCCATCGAGGCCGAGACGTAGGCGCCCCCGGCGCCCGGAGCCGCCGCTGAGCGGGCCCATCCGAACGGAGTAGGCGGTACCGTTATGTGCGGTAGCCCGCAACACCCGCCGGCCGGCGGTGGGACACGCTCGACTTTGCCCGGGTCGCAGCCGTGGGGCCACCGCCGGGTCGTCCGATACCCATTCTTTCGCCGCCGCCCCGACGAGGCTTTACCTGCCCGGGAGCCGTAGGCCCGGTATGGATATCGACGAGGTCGAGTTGACGATCCCGGAGACCGTCGTGGACCTGCTGCCGGCCGACGGCGAGAACGCCGCACGCGACATGGAGCGCGCGGTGGCGGGCTTCGAGCGCCACGTCAACGCGACCATCGAGACCGCCGACGACGAGGCCGAGGTCGCCGCCGAGGTGATGGACGTGGTCGAACACCTCCAGGCGCGCATCGAGACCTACGACGAGTTCGTCCCCGAACTCCGGGCCTGGGGCCAGTCGCCCGCCTACGCCATCGCGTGGCGGGACCTGTACGCCGACCTCGTCCGACAGCTGACCAGCCACGAGGGGCTGGCCGACCGCCTCGAACAGGAGGGCAACCGACGGCTCGTGGACGACGGGATCCGGCTGAAGGACCTGAAGGACTGAGATAAGTACATTACCTGTTATTTCCACAGTTTATTTCCAGAATTTTCTATTAATGCCACTATTTCAGTGTGAAGGGCGGCCAAATTGGGGCCACGACGAAAGCCCCCGCTCACTCTCTCTGTGATATGTCCGACGACGACAGAACCGGGTAGAAAGCCCCCGCCCGCTCGACCGTCCGCGACTCGCTGCGGTCCTCGGGCGGCGGAGCCGCCCTGCGGTCCTTCCTTCGTCGGGGCCGGGTCGAGCGGGCGGCCCCTTTCAGTCCCGCCCTGTTGCTTGTTCCGCCGAGCGTTCGGGGGGGGGTGGTTCCAGCGGAGTGCTAGTGGCCCCACACCTCCCCGCGCTCGCGCCGGGCGTGTTCCGGCACGCTCGCTCCGCTCGCGGCCTCCACAGGGATGGCGCGAGCGCGCTTCCTGGTCCCGGAACCGGCCGGCCGACCAACCGCTCTCCGGCCGGGAGCGCGTGGCCGAGCGAATGCGAGGCCCGCGCGACCTGGGGAAAGGCAGGGCCACCGCGCCCGTGGAACTGCCGAACCCTGGCGGACTCGAAGCTGAGCCGGACGAAGTGAGGCGAAGGTCGTCAGAGCTTGCTCTGACGGAAGGCGAGCGCTCTCGACGAAGGCGGACGACGCAAGCACCGCAGCACACGCCCGGAACGGCGCGAGCGAAGCGAGCGCCGCACGCCCGGAATGCGAGGCGCGCAGCGAGGCCCCCGAGTCGAGAGCGCGAGGGCTTCGTAGGCGTCTCCCTCGTCGTCAGCAGAACCGTGAGAAAGCGCGGGGACTCCGTGACGGAGTCTGCCGTCCCGATAGGTCTAGTGCGAGGAAAGACCGATACGTGCCGCCCGCCAACGGGGGCGCATGAGCCGGTCCGGCGAGACGGAGTACGACTCGGAGGTGGACATCGAGGGGCTGCTGGCCGACGAGCCGGCCGCCGACCGGCAGGACTCGGACGACGGACGGGCCGCAGAACCGGACGAGGAGCGGGCCACGGAACGGGGCGGTGGGCTCCGGTCGCGGCTTCCCTCGCCCTCGCTTCCATCCCTGCCGCTGCCGCGGTTCACGCTGCGCGGGCTGGGACTGTCGCTGGTCGTCTGCGTGGCGGCCTTCCTCGGGGCGGGCTTCGTCATCCCGCTGGGCGGGTTAGCGGGACTCGTCGGGGTGTTCGTCGCCGCGTTCGCGCTGGGCCTCGTCGGGCGCGGGCACTACCTCGAACTCGCGGTGGCGGGCGCAGGGACGGCGGCCGTGGGGGCGCTGCTGGACCAGCTACTGCTCGCGGCGGTCGCCGACATCGCCGTGCCGCTGACGGTCGTCGGCGGAACGGCCGGCCTGTTCGCGGCGGTCGTCGGGTGCTACTTCGGCCGCGACCTGCGGGACGGGCTGACGCGGGGCGTGTGAGGCGCTCGGCGGAGCTGGGCGGATGAGACGACCGGTCCGAAGCGCCGCCAGAACGGTCCGACGGGGGGGTCCGGGGTCACTCCCCAGCGATCAGCCAGCCGTCGTCGCCGCGCTCGAGGACGCCGTGTTCGGCGAGCAGCCGGAGGGCATCGTCGACGGCCTCGGGCGAGGCGTCCACCTGCCGGGCGATGCGCTCGGGGACGGACGCCCCGTCGGCGACCGCGGCGGCCACCTCGGCGTAGAACCGTCCGTCCATCCCGCCGAGGTCGTCGAACCGCTCGCTGAGGCCGTCCATCACGTCGGTCAGGCGGCCCTGGACCCAGCGCTGGGCCATCGAGAGCTCGTTCTCGAGGGCCTCCAGCCGGCCCAGTTCGCCAGCGAGCGACGCGACGTCGCCGTCGGAGGCCCCGCTCGCGTCCGTGCTATCCGGGTCGGCGTCCGGGCTCGTGCCGACGTCGAGCGAGAGGTAGCGACACCGCGACATGTCGAAGCCACGGCTCGCGGGGTAGGCCGACTTCGTCCCGAAACCGTACGGCGACACCGATACCTCCAGCCGGAGGTTCCTGGCGATGGAGAAGTACTTGCGCCGCTGGCTGTCGACCCGTGACTCGACGAGGCCCGCCTCCTCCAGCTTCCGGAGGTGGTCGATGACGGCCTTCGGACTCACCCCGAGGTACTCGGAGATCTCCGTGACGTAGCAGGGCTTGCGCGCCAGTAGTCGGAGGATGCGCCGCCGGTTCTCGTTCCCGAGCAGATCGAGCAGCGCCGCCGAGTCCATTACCCGGAAGGATGGCGCCGAGACGAAAAAGCGTGTCTACCGTTCCCCGTCGTCGGGAGCTCCGGAACCGTCATCGTCACTCGAGTCGTCGTCGGCCGGGTCCTCATCGTCGGCGGCGGAGGCATCCGCCGAGCCGCCCGGCTCGCTGGAATCGCCCGTCGGGTCATCGTTCGCGCCACCACGGGCGTCGTCGCCACCGCCGCCCCGCTCGCCGGGGGGACCGCGCTCGCCGGCGGTCACGTTCCCGCGCTCGCCCGGCGGGCCGCGCTCGCCGGCCTCATCGTTCCTGTTTCCCCGCTCGCCGGCCCCATCGTTTTCGTTCCCGCGCTCACCGGCCCCATCGTTCCCGTTCCCGCGCTCGCCCGGCGGGCCGCGCTCGCCGGTACCCTCAGCGCGGCCGGGCACTCCGTCGGGCATCCCGGCCAGGCCGCGGGCGACCTCGGCGACCTCGGGTCCCGAGAGCTCGGCCGCCTCGGACCGGAGGCGGTCGAGGCGGGTCGAGTTGACGCCGACGCGCTCGGCGACCGCGCCGGTCCGGTTGGCGTTCCGTGCGAGCTGGTCGGCCCGGGTCGCGAGCCGGGCGGCCCGGGCGCGCTCGGCGAACGTCAGGTTGGACTCGTTGAGCAGTCGAGCGCGCTCCGCGCGGAGCTCGGCCACCCGGTCGCTCAGCTGGGTCGTCCGCTGCTGGACCACGGCAGCCCGGGCCTGCCCGTCCGTCCGGTTGACGGCGGCGGTGAACATCCCGTGCTGGACCTCACCCTCGGCCTCGGCAACGCTGGCCTGGGCGAAGGAGGCCACCGTCAGGCCGAATGAGGCGTTCTCGCTCCGGTTCTCGTCCGTCGTGGTGTTCGCCCCGTCGGCACTGGAGGTGTTGCCGTCGGCGGTCGGCGTGGGTGACGCCGTCGGCGTGGGCGTCGGAGTGGCCGTCGCACTGCCGTCCTGTGTGGCGACGGCGGCGACCCCCCCGGTGGCGCCGGCGACCGCGCCGGTACCCACGGCGGCGAGGACCACGGCGACCGCGACCAGTATCGACGCTCGTCTCATCACCACCCTCTACCGGCTACACCGGCTAAAACCCGACCAGTCGTTCGAACGGTTCACGGGCGGGTGGGCGCGTGAACGGTATGAACACGGGCGGAAACGAGTCGTTTAACGCCCCCGAGACCGTTTATCGCGCCTGTTCAGCGCCCGCTCACGCGTCACCCGCCATCCGCGCGAACGCGAGCGCGGCGAGGCCGACCGCCGCGAACGACGTGCAGACCGACGCGACCGCCAGGCCCACCCCAGGGTCGTACCGCAGCGGCGGATGCAGCCCGAACCCGTAGTCCACGAGGTCGTTCACGAGCGCACAGCCGAGCGCGAACGCGAGCGCGCCGCGGGTCGTGCGCGCCGCGTGCGGGAGCAGGTAGGCCGCGGCGACGAACGCCAGATGGCTCCCGATGACGCCGAAGTAGGCGAACGGGTCCGGGAAGTAGGCCCCGAAGCCGAGGTTGAGCGCGAGGAGCGTCCAGAGGCCCGTCTCGACGAGCCAGACGAACGCCAGCGTGTGCAGGTACGCGAGCGGACGATTGCCCGGGAACTCCTCCAGCGGCCGCCCCAGCGCCGGCAGGAGCGTGGCGAAGGCCAGCGACCCGAGGAACGTGGCCGCGGGCGAGTCCGCGAACAGCGGCCAGAGGAACGTCGACACCCCCGCCAGCCCACGGTCGACGTACCAGCGCAGGCCGATGACGCCGATGGCGAGCGTCCCGAAGACGAGCCAGACCAGCGTCGGCGCCGCCTCCAGGTACTCGCGGGCGTACCGACGCGGGATGGGGTTGAACCGGCGCACGACTCCCGCGACGAGGCCGGCGGGCAAAGGCGTGCCGGGGACGGACACACCGGGGTCCCCGGCAGTCCACCCACGGAACGCAAGAGGGTTGACGCACGGCCCGCGAGCAGTGATATGACCGACCACTTCGAGGTCCACGCGCGGGACGGGCCGGCCCGCATCGGCGAGGTCCGCCTCCCGAACCCGCTCCGGACGCCGGGGCTGGTGGGAGACCGGCTCCGGGACGCCGGGAGCGAGTGGGCCGCCGCCCGCGAGACGCCCGAGGGGAGCCCGGACGCGCTGACGGTGCTCCCACACCGCGCGCTACCGCCGGGGACGCCCGACAACGTCCGGGAGACGTTCGGTGGGGCCGGGAACGCCGCCACCGGCGACTCGCCGACGCCCGAGGACGGCGTGGCCGCAGGCACCGACGCCCCGAACGCCGCCGACCTCGAATTCCCGACCGCCGTGGTCGTGGGGCCCGACACGGCCGCCGACCACGGCGCCGACGCGTACGTGCTCTCGGGCGGGCCCTCGCTCGTCGGCCACGCGGCGGCGTTCGTCGAGGCCGTCACGGGCGTCCGCCGCGCGATTCCGGACGACAGCGCCCTGTATCTCGCGGGGGGCGCCACCCCGGCGAACGTCGCGGCGCTCGTCTACGCCGGTGTCGACCTCGTGGACGCCGACCGCGCGTACGTCCGCGGGACGGAGGGGTTCTACCTGACGACCGACGGGGAGTACTTCCTCGAGGACCTGGAGGAACTGCCCTGCGCGTGTCCGGCCTGCCGGGCCGGGCGCGGGGACTTCGACCGCCAGGACTGCGCCGAACACAACGTCCACGCGCTGGAGACGGCGCTGGCGACCGTCCGCACGCGGGTCCGTGACGGCCGCCTGCGCGACTACCTGGAGGGCCAGGGCCGCCACGAGTCGTTCCCGACCTCGGTGCTGCGCCGCCTCGATCAGGAGTACGCGTACGTCGAGGAGCGCGCACCCCTCTTCCGCCGGGAGTCGATGCTCTCGGCGACCGAGGACACGCTCCGGCGACCGGAGATCCAGCGCTTCGCCGACCGCGTGACGAGCCGCTACGTCCCGCGGTTCGACGACCTGCCGCTGCTGCTGGTGCCCTGCTCCGCGACGAAACCGTACAGCGAGTCCCAGAGCCACGCGCAGTTCCACCGCGCCATCGACTACCGGGCGCACACGGTGTCGATGACCTCGCCCATCGGGGTCGTCCCGCAGGAGTTAGAGACCACCTACCCAGCCCAGCACTACGACTCCGTCGTCACGGGCCGGTGGTCGGAGACGGAGTACGAGTTCGTCGCGGCGGTCCTCCGGCGCTATCTCGACCGCGCGGACTACCCCCGCGTCGTGGCCCACCTGCCCGACGATTATCGGCCCATCGTCGAGCGCGCGCTCGACCGGGTCGAGGACGCGCCGCCGGTGGAGTTCACGGTCGACGACCACCCGACGACGGACGACTCGCTGGCGGCCCTCGCGGGCGCGCTGGAGGGGGAGGACCGCTTCAGCAAGCGCGAGCGCGAGCACCACACCGTCCGCGCGCTCGCGGACTACGTCTTCGGCGAGGGCGCCGGCGAGGCGTTCTTCGAGGACCTCCGGACGGGGAGCCGCTACCCCAAACTGCGGGCGATGGACGCGGGCATCGAGGCCCGGCCGGGCGACGACACCGACGACGACGGCGCGGTCCACGTCGCCACGATGGTCCCCAACTACGGTACGCTCTCGCTCACGCTCGCGGGCGCACGGCGCTGGGCCGCCAGCGACGTGCCGACGAAGCGCGTGGCGATCGACGCGTTCGTGCCCCAGGGCAGTGTGCTCGCGCCGGGCGTCGTCGACGCCGACGAGGACATCCGCGTCGGCGACGAGGTCGTCGTGGAGGGGCCGAAGGCGTTCGCCGTCGGGCGCGCACAGGCCCACGGCCGCGCGATGGTCGACTCGACACGGGGCGTCGTCGTGCAGGTCCGGCACTCGAAGGAGAAGTAGGGCACCAGCCGCCGGCACCCGACCGCTAATCACCTCGCCGCTCGTGAGCCGACGACATGACCGACCTCACGCCCGACGACCTCTCCGAGGGAACGACCGTCGTCCACGAGCGGACGTTCACCCCCGAGGACGTCCGCACGTTCACGACCGTCTCCGGCGACGAGGGCGACCACCACGTCGAGACCGACGACGAGGGCCGCCTCCTCGTCCAGGGACTCCTGACGGCGACGCTTCCGACGAAGGTCGGCGGCGACCTGAACGTCCTGGCCTCGCGGATGGAGTACGAGTTCCGGCGGCCCGTCTACACCGGCCAGCACGTCTCGTGCGAGGTGACGTTCACGGAGGTCGAGCACGGCGACGAGCGGGTCTCGGTCCTGGCCGACTTCGAGGCGACCCGCACCGACGACGGGACGGTCGTCATGGCCGGGCTGTTCGAGGGCATCATCCGGCACGAATAATCAAGATATGATCGCTACAGACTAGATAATACGGACATATTCATCAGACATCGGCATCTCGATCGAGCAGCTGGTTCCTGTCGAAGAACCCGCCTCCCCGCCGGCCCCACCGACCAGTCCGGCGGCGAGACTGGCGAGGTGGGCAGGACGAGAACGCGGGTGGCAGCTGCGGGCCCGCCGGCTGGTCGTGCGACCTCGACACGCGGAGTAAAAGGTTGATTAGCGGTCGCTTGCTATGAGCGGCCAATGGCACGGACCGCACAGCGAGTTGAGGACCTCATCGACGAGGACCCGGATATGCGCGACGCGCTCCGGACGGTCCTCGACCGGGCCGAGGACGGCCGGGTGGCGTGGGGCGACGTGAGCGACGACCTCACGAGCGGGCAGTGGGGCCGGCTCATCGAGCGGGGCGTCCTCGAGAAGACCGACGGTGAGGGTTGTGAGATCAACGATCCGGGCGACGTGGCCGCCGTGGTCGGCGGCGCAAGCGCCGCCAGCGTCGCGGACGGCGGCACGACCACCGCGAGCGCGACGGACACGTCCACCTCCTCCGACGTCGACATCGACGACGAGGACTCCTCGTGGTCGGTGTACGACAAGATGGCCGCGGTCGGCGCGCTGGGCCTGTTCGCGGGCTACTCGCTCCCGAACATCCGCAACGCCATCGCGAGCGCCCTCGACATCGGGCTGGGCCCGCTGGAGCAGGCGCTCCCGTTCTACGCGGTCATCCTCGTGCTCGCGCTGTTCACGGGCCTGTACTCAACCATCCTGCAGGACAACCTGATGGACACCTCGAAGATGGCGAAGTACCAGGAGCGGCTGCAGGAGATCCAGGAGCGCGAGAAGGAGGCAAAGGAGCGCGACGACGAGGAGGCGCTCGACCGCATCCAGGAGGAGAAGATGGAGGCCATGGGCGACAACCTCGGTATGTTCAAGGAGCAGTTCCGCCCGATGGTCTGGATCATGCTGCTGACCATCCCGGTGTTCCTGTGGATGTACTGGATGATCCTCGAGCACCCCGGCGAGCTGGGGAGCATGGTCATCCCGCTGGTCGGCGAGCGCGAGTGGACCGCCGGCGTCGCCGGGCCCATCCAGGTGTGGATCGTCTGGTACTTCCTCTGCTCGATGGGGTTCACCCAGGTCATCCGGAAGACGTTCAACATCCAGACGACGCCGGACACGGGCTAGCCGGGGCCCCACGGCTCTCACGGCTCCGCCTTCCTCCCGACTGCTTCAGAACCAGCCGCCGCCACCCTTCCGCCGCCTGCGGCGCCGCCGCCGGGCGCGCTCCCGTCGCTCGTCCACCAGGGCGAAGTAGGCGCCGACCACGAGCATCGTGACCGCGACCGCCAGCCCCGTGAGCGCCTCGCCGGCGACGAGGGCGAAGTAGCCCATCGCGACTGCGGCACCCGCGAGCGTCAGGAGGACCGCGGCCTGCTCCGCGCGGCGGGGGATACGGCCGGCCGCGCGCCGGGTGTGGTACTCGGCAGCCCCGAGGACGAGCAGTCCGGCGGCGAACGCGGCGGTGCTGACGGTTCCGGCGAGGTCGCCCGTGACGCGGCCGAAGCCGACACCCGCGAGCAACACGAGGACGCCGGCCGCGGCCGCCAGCGCCAGCGTCGCATCGGGGGACAGCGGGTTGACCGACTCGGCGTGGGTCGCGTGGAACAGCGCCGCCGGCACCACCAGCACGAGCGCGACCAGCAGGCCGAGGAAGGGTCGGAGCGTCGCCAGCCCGTACGCGAGGACGAGCGAGCCCGCCACGGCGGCGACCGCCAGCGTCGGGTCCGGCAGCAGGGTCGCCGCGGGGTCGTCGTCGACCCCGACGGCGTAGCCGACGAAGGCGTAGAGGACGAGGACGCTCACCAGCGCCGTCGAGAGGAGCTCACCGAACAGGACGACGTACAGCGCGAACGAGACCGACAGCACCACCCCCACGAGGACGGCGGCCTCCGGCACGCGACGGCTCATACCCCGACTGCGAGGGCCAGCCGCCAAAGGGCGTCGGTCGCGGCAGGGGCGGGCCGGCGCGCCGCCGGTCGCCCGGAGAGTTATGTCCGGATACCGCCCCGTGACGGTATGGCGGAACTCCACATCTACGAGGAGGGTGAGCGGGTCGGGACCATCGACCTGGAGACGAGCGACGCGTCCTACGACGGCGACGACGGCGCCATCGCGATGCTCGTCGAGGAGGTCGACGACGGCATGGGCGAGGTCGTCCCCGTCGAGACCGAGGCGGGACTGGACGCGTCCGGGTGGAGGGAGTACCGCGGCGAGGACCTCCGGGACCAGGTCCAGGGCGTCATCGAGAACCTCGGCGCCGAGGTCGAGTACGTGAAGTAGGAAGCCGCCGCCGCACGCATCGGAGCTGACCTAGTCGGTCCGCAGCGCGTACTGCAGGACGCCGAGCGCCGAGCGGCCGTCGCGCATCCCGCCGCCGAGTGCGGCGTCGCGCAACTCGTCGAAACTCGCCGTCGTGACGCGGATGGACTCGTTGTCGTCCAGGTTCTGCTCGCCCGTCGGCTCGCAGCCGTGCGCGACGAAGTAGTGGAAGGTCGCGTCCAGCAGCCCGTTCGAGGGCTCGTGCGCGACGAGGAACTCGACGGCGGCGGCCTCGTAGCCGGTCTCCTCGGTCAGCTCCCGTCGCGCCGCGTCGGCGAGCGCCTCGTCGCCCTCGACGTTGCCCGCGGGGAGGCCGCGGTTGACACGACCGACCGCCTGGCGCCACTCCTCGACCAGCACCACGTCGCCCCCCTCGGTGAACGGGAGGACGATGACGGAGGCACCGTTCTCGACGCTGTGGAAGTCGGTCTCGGTCCCGTCCGGGAGGCGGACCGCGTCACGTCGCACGGTGAAGCCCGGACAGTCGTAGTCGGTGGTCGAATCGAGCGTCTCCCACGCCAGCGGATCGGTGGCACCCGGCGTCGCCTCGGTCGCCACCTCGCCGGCATCCGTGTCGGCGTCGGCATCACGGTCGCCACCGTCGGCATCGTCGGTCATACCCGGTCCCGGGACGGGCACGCGGAAAAGGGCGACGCAGCGTGGGCCGTGCGTGGTGCAGCGCGCGGCACGCAGTCGCCCAGTCAGTCGGCGATCGAGGGGTGTTCACCCTCCAGGTCCTCCCGCATCTCCTCGAACTCCTCCTCGCTCTCGGCGACGCCGGTCGTGACGAGCAGGCGGACGGCCTGCGAGACCGACAGGTCCGTCTCGTGGAGCCGGTCGTCGGGCACGAAGATGAGGTGGCCGGCGGTCGGGTTCGGACTGTGCGGGACGATGACCGTCGACGTCTCCTCGCCGGCGGCCGCGTCGGCCGCCGCCGGCGCGTCGGCGGTGACGAACCCCATCGAGTAGACATCCAGCCGGGGGTACTCGACGACGACGACACGCCGGAAGCGGGTGTCGCCCTCCGAGAGCGCGTTGCTCACCTGCCGGACCCCGGTGTAGACGACGCTCACCAGCGGGACCAGGCTCACTGCGCGGTCGATGCCGTTGACCAGCCGGCGCCCGGTCCCGTAGCTGGCGAGCAGGCCGAGCAGGGTGACCCCCACGACGAGGACGACCAGCGCGAGGCCCCGCGCCGCGATGGCGTCGTTCACCACCCGCCCGAGCCGGAGCGCCGCCACGACCGGGTCCAGCACGCCCGACAGCCGCCGGACGACGAACTGCACGACGAAGACGGTGACCGCGAGCGGTGCGACGATCAGGATGCCCGTGACGAACCCGTCCCGAAGCTCCGACCCCAGACTCATACCGGGAGCGCGAGCGCGCGGGGCTTAACTCCGCTGGCGACACGGGACAGGGGTAACAAGAACGAAGTGACCGGAGCGCATCGCGCCGGCCATGTCCGTCCAGCAGTACCTCGAACGCCTGTTCACCTGGGAGAGCCTCGAGAACACGGACCGCGGGGTGGAGTTCGAGCTGAAGAACCGCCTCGTCGAGGGGGAACTCCACGACATCGGGGGCGCAACGCTGGACGGCGAGGAGATCCCCCCGACGGATATCAGGCTGGAGCTGTCGGACGGCACGCTGCTCGACGCCGCGGCGGTCTCGGCCGACGACCCCGTCCCGTTCGACCTCGCCGAGACCGTCCAGGTCGTCATCGACGCCCCGCGGCTCCGCCTGGGCACCCACACCCTCGGCATCGAGATGGACATCGAGGGTTTCGGGATGGTCAGCTTCGAGACGGACGACGACGCCACCGAGGCGGACCTCCTCGACGTCGACCCGGCCGAGTTCACGGTCGCCGAGCTGGAGGCCCTGGTCGCAGACCTCCGCGAGCCGGTCGAACTCGAACGGCTGCTGGAGCGCGAGCGCGAGGGCAAGGCCCGCAAGACCGCCGTCGCCGCCATCGAGGAGCGTCTGGAGGCGGCCCGCGAGGCCGCCCCCGAGGACCGCGACATCGAGTACACCGCCGAGAACGCCGAGCCCGGCGGCAGCCTCGTCGAGGAACTCCTGGTCGACATCCTCGAGTCACCGCAGCGCGTGACCGTCTACCTCACGGCGTTCCGCCAGCAGCCGACCACGCCCGCAGCGGTCGCGAGCCAGACGCTGTTCACCGAGGAGACCGTCGAGGAGACGCTCGGCGACTTCGAGATGGAGGGCCTCGCCGAGCGCGACGACGAGGGCCGGTACGAGGTGGCGTCGCCGGTGACGGTCATCCGGAAGCGGCAGAACAGGTTGTGGAATATTCTGAGTCGGGGGTTGTGAGGGGAGCCATGGGAGACCTTTCAGTCGAAAATCGGGAGTTGTTCGGGCCTTCTGAATAAAGACAAGGGTGGCTACGATGTCGCATTGGTTGCCTCTGCGAAGCTCGCATCTCTCGGAGAGGCATGGAGTCTATCAAAAACTTCAGCAGGGATTACTGGCGGGAGTGTTATTACCCGGAGGATTGATGAAGTAATTATTTGTCTCCCCATTATCGAATTTTAGACTCATCACAAAGTAGTCCCCCTGTCCGACAGGGAAAGTATCATCCGTATCATCACTGCAAAAGAACGTGACTGTGAGATCCTTTTCATCGTCGCCGTCACTGTCACCTTCCGGTGCTAATGTAACGTCCGGCCGTTCCTCATACGGACCACCAACGCGTTCCAAGGGTGTGGACTCGTCCTGCTTGATGTCCACCCACTGGCCGGCGCTACCGCCCGTCCCCCCCTGTCCGTCGGCAGAGTAGAACGGGACCCTAGCCTCCTTGATCGTCCGTTCTTCATCATCTAAATTCTCAAACGTGATTGTGACTTCGTTCATATTGCTCCCAGTCATCGTGGCAGATTTGTATGCCACAGTACCGGGACCACTCGGGTTGATAGAACCGGGGCTAGCAGTAGAAGAGCTACCCGGGGTCAGCGACGGAGTGGTTCCCGGTGCCTTTCCCTCTCCGATAGCCGTGCAACGGACCGAGTAGGTGCCGCTCTGGAGTTCGATTCGCACGGTGTCACTGGTCGGTTTCGTGATACTGTCCACATTCTCCGCGTCCGCCAGGACGGTCTCCCACTGGTCTTCGCTCAGTTTTGTGGGCAGCGTCAGTATCAGGTTGGAACTCGCCGAAGACCCCCCCGTCTGTCCACCGACGAATTCGAGCGTCTCCGCGTCGATGCCAGTCGTCGATACCGAACCCGCAGTCAGTGGCAGGAGCCGGATCGTGTTCCCCTGGATGAGTACCTGTGTGCTGTCTATGATTTTCCCGTTCGCTTTCTGATAGGTGACGCTCGTCTCGTAACCAAAGTCGCCAGCATCTGTTAAGCGATTGTAATCTGCTTTGTACGTCAAAGACTTCGAATTACCCATTGTTCCACATATATCAGTTGCTGTGAACCCAGCATTCGATATGCTTATTGCAGAGCTGAAGTCTTCGGTCGCAACCCGACCGCTGGCTGGGGCTGGATTGAGCGTCAGCGCCCGGGGTGGATACCGGGTGCCCAGTTTGATACTGGCCGACCGCAGGTCGTTCGTTCCACCGGCGTTGGTAATCGCGGTATGTATCTCCGCGAAATCCTCTTTCACCTGTGTCGAGTGGTCGAGCTCGACCTCGCTGGTCTGCTGCGGAACGACCGTCACCTGATACAGTCCCAGTCCAGCGATGACGAACCCGAATATCAGTATCGCGCCGATCACCTGTGACTGGCCCCTGTCTGCCGTGAGCTCTCGCGACCGGCAGACCAGCCACCCGATTGTTACCTCGTACCAACCCCCCATACCATACTGTCGCGGGGTAAGGAAAGGTAAATGTTCGGTCAGGGATTCCCCACCCACCGACCCCACCCAGTGAAGTGGACCAGCAGGTCCCAGAGCGGCAGAACGTGCGTAGAAGTGGGCCGGCCCGGATTTGAACCGAGGTACCGAGGACCCGATCCTCGAAGGATACCAAGCTACCCCACCGGCCCGCAGTCGAGTCAAGACACCTGCCGGGTAAAACCGTTGCGGACCCCGTCGGCCCCGCTCAGTACGACCGGTAGCCGTCGGTGTCGAGCCAGTTGTGCGCGACGGTCACGGTCTGGTCGGCGTGGAGGCGCTCGGGGCTCACGCTGACGCGGGCGTCGGCGCGCTCGGCCAGCAGGTCGGCCTCGGCGTCGGTGAAGTCGCGGTGGTCCGACAGCACGAACGTCGGGTCCTCGGGGACCGGCTGGTCGGGCAGCGGCGTGCCGTCCTCGTGCAGGTGGACGAGCGGGCCGTCGAGGCGGTCGAGCGTGGCGGCGAGGTCGAACCGGCCGACGTGGACGCCCGGAGAGGGCTCGGCCTCCTGGTGGCCGATGGCCGCGTCGGTCGCGGCGAGCGCATCCCGGAGGCGGGCCGCGGTCGAGCGCTCGTCCGGGCGGAGGTTCCGGACCGTGGCGCCGTCGACCCGGACCGTGAACGCGTCGTCGACGACGAGGTGGGCGGCCGCGTCCTCGCGGACGCCGTGGGAGGTGAGCAGGGCGCTCGTGACGAAGCGGCAGAGGAGGTCGAGTCGCCCGGCGCCGGGCAGGTCGTCCAGCGAGACGGGCCCGTCGACGGGCACCTCGTGGGCGAGGCAGACGAAGTCGCGCATACCGGTCGGACGCGGGGAGGCCACAAAGCCGGTTCGCACCGGGAGGCGACCGGTCTCCGGCGTTCGGGCCCCATCCCACGGTAGCGGTGGGTTTATTCGCGCCGACGGCCGAACGCCGTCCATGACTGACGCGCGCGAGGTCCGGGCGCTGCTCGACGATCGCCCGAACCTCGAACCCGCGCTCGAGTCCCTCCTGGAGACCGACGAGGCCCACGAGACCTGGACGTTCGACGACACCGGGCTCGATTCGGGCACGTTCGGCGAACTCGTCTCCGAGGGCGTCGTGGAGAAGGTCGACGGCGAGTACCGGCTGGCCGACCCCGACGCGGTCGAGCGGGCGCTCGCGGGCGAGGTCGGGACGGAAGCGGGCGGCGCAGGCGTATCGCTCTCGCTGCCGTCGGTGGAGATCGACCGGCGGGTCGCCGGCGCCCTCGCCGGCGCGCTGGTGCTGGTGTTCGCCTTCCGCGTCCTCGCGTTCGACGCCATCTTCCGTGGTGGTCGGGTCGTCCTGTCGGGGAACGATCCGTACTACTACCTCTACTGGACGGAGGAGTTGAGCCGGCAGTCGAACGGCATCCTCGACCTCAGTGCCCTGACCGCGGGCTCGTTCGGATTGCTGAAGGGCGAGCCGCTGCTCGTGGCCGTCCTGTGGGTGGTCACGGAACTCGCCGGCGGCATCGAGCAGGCGCCGCTCGTCCTCGCGTGGTACCCCGTGGTCGCGGGGGTCCTGTCCGGCGTGTTCGTCTACCTGTTCGCGACGGGCCTGACCGACGACCGGCGGGTCGGTATCGCGTCGGTGGTCATGCTCGCGGTGATGCCGGTTCTGGCGTACCGCTCCGCGCTCGGCTATCCCGACCACCACGCGTTCGACTACGTCTGGCTGGCGATGACCGCCGCCGCGGCGGTCCGGCTGGTCCGGACGCCCGCGACGCGGGCGGCGGTGACGCGCGGCCGGACCGCGGCCTGGGCGGCCGTGATGGGCGTCGCCATCGCCGGGCAGCTGCTGGCGTGGGATGCCGGCCCGCTCCTCCTGTTCCCGTTCGTCCTGTACGTTCCGCTGGCGGGACTGGTGGCGGTGGACCGCGGCGACTCCCCGACCCTGACGCTCGCCCCGCTGGGGGCGGGGTTCGCCGTCGCGGGACTCCTGATCGGGGGCGTCCACCTGGCCCTCGACTGGCAGACCACCGTGGTCGCGTCCGCACCGTTGTTCCTGCTGGCGGGGACTGCCGGCGTGGCGGCCGTCGGCGAGGCGATCCGTCGAGTGGACGAGCTGCCCGTCTCGCGGGCACGGGCGCTGGCTGCGGTCGAAGCGGTCGGCGTCCTCGTCGTATTCGGGCTGCTCTCGACGGTCCTCTCGACGTACGGTGACCGCCTGTTCGGGGAGCTCGGCCGCATCGGAACCCGCCAGGGCATCGTGGAGGGGAACTCGCTGTTCGCCGCGGACACGTTCGGCTGGCTGTTCCTGTTCGGCCTGTTGCTGTTCCTCGGCATCCCGTACATGGGGTGGGCGCTCGTCCGGGCGACCAGGGGCGAGGAGCGCCACGGCTGGCTGCTCGCCGGCGTGTACGCCTGGTTCTTCCTCGTCCTCGCGACGTTCCAGATGCGGTTCGCCGGTGAGCTGTCGCACTTCCTCGCGGTCTTCGCGGGACTCGGGTTCGTCCACGTCGCCGAACGGGTCGACCTGGCGCGCGCGCCGATGCCGTTCCGGGAGGCCCAGCCCGTCCGCGGGGACGGCGGCGACCGGGAGCCGGCGTTCGAACTCCCCGCGCCCCGGGACGCGGTCGCACTGCTGTTCCTCTTCCTCCTGGTGAGCGGGCTGAGTATCGCCCAGGCGCCGGTGAAGGCGAACCAGATCACGACCGACGACCGGTCGTACCAGACCGCGGTCTGGATCGACGGCTACGCCGAACAGGAGGGGCTCACGTATCCGGAGAACTACGTCTTCACCCCCTGGGGGGAGAACCGGATGTACAACTACTTCGTGAGCGGGGAGTCCGAATCGTACGGCTACGCGTTCGAGAACTACCAGGCGTTCGCTGCCTCCGCACGCCCGGACGTCTGGTACGAGCGCCTCCGCGACAGGGTCGGGTTCGTCGTGTTCGTCCGGTCGGGTGGCGACGAGGCGACCATCTACAACCGCCTCACCGGGGCGTTCGGGAGCCGCTACAAGGAGTACAACGGCAGCGGCCACTACCGGGCCGTCCACATCACCGAGAGCCACCAGGTCCACCAGCTCGTTCCAGGGGCGAACGTGACCGGGCGGCTCACGGACGCGAGCGACCCCAGTGCGAACGCGACGGTGTACCTGCAGACACAGAACGACATCAGCGGCTACACCAACCCGTACGTCCGGCGCGCGTTCACCGATGACGACGGGCGCTATCACGTCCGCGTGGCCTACCCCGGCGAGTACGAGGTCATCCTCCCGGACAGCAACGCCACGACGACCGTCACCGTCCCCGAGTCGTCCGTGGAGAACGGCGAGCGCGTCGACGCCGGCACCCTCGACACCACCGACGCGTCGGGCACGACGAGCGGGAACCAGTCACGCCTCGGCCGCCCGACCTACCAGGTCAACCCCTCGTAGGTCAGCCCCTCGCGCCGCGAGACGACGCGCCGGCCGTCGACGACCACGCGCTCGGCCATCGCGTCGAACTCGTCGTCCAGCGCCGCGAACTCGTCCCAGTCGGTCACGACGAGCGCGCCGTGGGCCCCCTCCAGCGCGGCGGCCGCGCTCTCGACGTACTCCACGTCGGGGTACTCGGCGGCCATCGCATCGTTCGCGAGCGGGTCGTACGCCACCACGTCAGCGCCGCGCTCGGCCAGCTCCTCGATGATCGGTTTCGCCCGCGAGCCGCGGATGTCGTCGGTGCCGGGCTTGAACGCCAGCCCCAGCACCGCGACCTGTTTCCCGGCGACGTCGACGTGCTCGTCGAGCAGGCCGAGCATCCGCCGGGGCTGCTTCTCGTTCACGCCGACGACCGACTCCAGCAGGTCGGGGTCGTAGTCGGCCTGCCGGGCGGCGGCCATGATGGCGGCGGTATCTTTGGGGAAGCAGCTTCCGCCCCACCCGACGCCGCTCCGGAGGAACTTCGCGCCGATGCGCTCGTCCATGCCGATGGCGTCGGCCACGTCGTAGGAGTCGACGCCGTACTCCTTGCAGATGTTCCCGAGTTCGTTGATGAGCGAGATCTTCGCCGCGAGGAAGACGTTGTTGGCGTACTTGACCATCGCGGCCTCGCGCCGGCCCGTCTCGACGACCGGCGCCTCCCACTGCGCGACGAGCGGCTCGTACAGCTCGGCGAACAGGTCCAGCACCCGCTCGTCGCCGTCGGTTCCGAGGACGATCTTGTCGGGGCTCATGAAGTCGTCCACGGCCGAGCCCTGCGACTGGAACTCCGGGTTCACGGCGACGCCGAAGTCCTCGCCCTCGGTCTTCCCGGAGGCGTCCTCCAGCACCGGAATCAGCTCCTCCTCGGTCATCCCGGGGATGACGGTCGATTTCACGACGACGAGCGTGTACCCGTCTGCATCCCCGTCGCCGGGCCCGTCCGCGAGCGCCTCGCCCACGTCCTCGGCGGCCGCCCGCAGCGGCCCGATATCGATGCTCCCGTCCTCGCGGGCGGGCGTCTGGATGGTCAGGAAGACCACGTCCGAGTCGGGCACGCTGTCGTGCGTGGTGCTCGCGCGAAGCGAGTTCCCCGCGTACGCCGTCAGCAGCGGGTCCAGCCCCGGCTCGTGGATGGGCGACTCCCCGGCGTTCAACTGCTCGACGATGGCCTCGTCGATGTCGATGGCGGTCACGTCGTGACCCAGGTCCGCGAGACAGGCCGCGAGCGTGGTTCCCACGTAGCCACTCCCGACGACCGAGACGTCCAGACTCATTGCCCGTGGGTGGGTCACGCCCGGGTTTAGGGGTTCGGGTAGCTAGACGGGACCGGTTTCCGGACCGACAAGCGCGGTTCGTACCGTCGTCGTTCCGGATTCGGCCCGCCCGCCGGCTCGTGAACTCGGGTGGGAATGAAAGGGGCCGCTCGCTCGACCCGTCCCGGACGACGCAAGGACCGCAGGGAGCGAGCAGCGCGAGCGACCGAGGACCGTGGTTCGAGAGAGCTTCGCTCTCTCGTCATCACGAAAGGCGGCTCCGCCGCCTTTCGAACGACAGCGAGGCCCGGACGGTCGAGCGAGCGGGGGCTTTCTACAACTGATTGTGTCTCGCAGCAGCAGACGACCGGAACCAGTAGAAAGCCCCCGCCGGCTGCGGTCGCGCGAGTCGCTGCGCGCTTCCTGTTCCGGGCATGCGGTGTCCTCCCTCCGGTCGGACACCGTTCCGGGCATGCAGTCCAGTGCTTACTTCCCCGTGCTTCCCGCAGCCGGCGGCCCCTTTCATTCCCACCCGAATTCATCTTCCGGGCGAGCCGGTTCGACACGAAACGATGGTGTGTGCGAATACACCCATGGCGAGTGAGCTGGCTCCACCCGAAACAAGGCCGTCATCAACTCCGTTCCCCGAGAGCCAAACCCCTAAACGCGCCGCCGACCCACGCCCGGTATGGAGTGGAGACTGTTCGCCAACCTCGCCGAGACCGCGGGCACGAAACGCGTCGCGGTCGAGGCGGAGCCGGGCGACACCTTCCGGGACGCGTTCGAGCAGTTGCTGGACGCCCACCCCGAACTCGAGGACGAGATCCTCGACGAGGACGGCGACATCCGGGACCACATCCGGGTGCTCCGCAACGACAGCAACCCGTTCGTCGTCGACGACGGCTACGACACGGTGCTGGAGGAGGGCGACGACCTGGCGCTGTTCCCGCCGGTGAGCGGCGGATAGGAGCAGAAAACACTTGCCGGGCATCGTTCGAGGCGAAGCCATGGCCGGGATCGACAGACGACACCTCCTCCGGGCCGGTGCCGCCGGGCTGGCGGCCGGGCTGGCCGGCTGCTCCGAGACACAGCGCGATGGCCTGTTCGCCGTCGACCCGCCGGCCGAGGCGCCCCGTGGCACCCCGACGCCGGCGGACGGGAACGACGGACCGGTCACCGTCGTCGTGGCTGCCGACCTCCCCGACCCACAGTACCGCATCGCCCAGACGGCAGTGTCGGAGGGTGCGTACCACACCTGCGATGTCGGAGAACCGCTCCGGAGCCTCGCGACCCGGTTCAGCGGGAGCCTGGAGTCGGGCTACCTCCGCTTCGAGGACGAGTACTACCCGACCTACGCCCGGGTCACCGACCAGGTGTTCGTCTACACCGCGGACCCACCGGACGGCTACGATTGTGGCGTACTATGATCGACAATGCCGATAGGATTCAGAAAACCACGTTGTTCGACAGATAAGCGCAGAATAACAGAGATTACGCGATTGCAGGCCCGTTCCGCATCTCGTTCGTCACCCGCTACTCGCCGCTCAGGTCGGCCTCCAGCACGAAGTCCGGTTCGTCGCTGAACCCGACCCGCGCCGCCGCCACGTCCGAGACGTGCCGGACCGTCTCCGGAATCAGCACCCGCGTCCGGTCGACGCCGAGTTCCGCCGCGTCCCGCGAGACCGCCGCGAACAGCGCCCGCGCCGCCGCGGCATCGTCCCAGACGCCGACGCCGTACTCGGCGAAACGCTCGGGCCCCTCCTCGGTCTCGTGTTCGCCCGTGCGCACCCGGAACGTCATCCCGCGGACGCCGTCGCCATCGACGATCGCCAGCGCTCGCTCGTCCGCGGCCGCCTCGTGGAGGCGCTCGAGCGTCAACTCCGAGAGCGCCCACGACTCGCCGCTGGCGAGCGCCAGCCCCACGAGGTGGTCCCGGCCCGTCGAGCGGTGCCACGCGGTCCACGCCGTGTCTGGATCTGCGACGACGCGCAACCCGTCCGGTCCCGCGGCGTCGGCGTCCGGGTCCGGCGTCGCCCACCGGAACTCCGTCCGGGGGTCGAAGCCGACCGACCGCGACTGGCCGAGGCCCGCGGCGTTCCACGAGAAGACCATGTTCCGGCAGACCGTCGCCCCCTGCTCGCGGGCCCAGTCGAAGACGGCGCTGGTGAGCCGGGGACTCGCCCTCCGGCCGCGGTATGAGGGGTTGACGCGCATCCCCTGGGCCCAGGCCTCGTGGTCGGAGAGCAGGACGCCCTGGCAGATACCCGCGATGTCGTCGCCGGCGTCGAGGACGAACGTCCGCTGGGTCGGGCCGTCGGTCGCGACCCACTCCTCGAAGACGCGAGGGATGTAGTCGTCGCCGCGCTCGGGCCACGTCGACTCGGTGAACGCGACGACGGCCTCGCGGTCGGCGGCCCGGGCCTGGCGGACGGTCAGCTCCTGGTCCGACATCGGGCTACTGCCACGGCGTCGAGCGGTCCTGGATCTCGCCCGCGACGGACCGACGCATCGTCGCCGCCACCGACTCGTCGTCCACGTTCGCCAGCGCCCACATCAGCTTCACCTTCGCCGTCCCGGGGAGGGTGTCCTCGGCCTCGACGACCCCGGCGTCGAGCAGGTCCCGGCCCGTGTCGTAGACGCGGTCGCAGACCCGGCCCTCGATGCACTGGCTGGTCATCACGACCGGCGTCCCGGAGTCGACCATCGACTCGAACGTCGGGATGAGGTCCGTGTGAACGTGCCCGAGGCCGGTCCCCTCGACGACGAGGCCCGCCGCATCGGAGAGCCGCTCGATGCGCGAGGGGTCCATCCCGGGCGTGAACTTCACGAGTTCGACGTCCGTCTCCAGGTCCGGGCGGATGTCGAGGTCGACGCCGTCGCGCTCGGCGTACTCTCGGCGGAAGGTCACGTCCTCCGTGTCGTAGTCGACGGAGCCGAGCGGCTGGGCGCCGACCGTCTCGAAGGCGTCCCGGCGGGAGGTGTGGTTCTTCCGGACGCGGGTGCCCCGATGGAGCGCACAGCGGTCGTCGGACTCGGTGGCGTGCATACACACGAGCACCTCCGCGCAGTCGGCTTTGGCGGCCTCGACGGCGCAGACCGCGTTCATCACGTTGTCCGAGGAGGGGCGGTCGGCCGAGCGCTGGCTCCCCGTGAACACGATGGGAACGGGGGTGTCGAGCATGAACGCGAGCGCCGATGCGGTGAACTGCATCGTGTCGGTGCCGTGCATCACGACCACGCCGTCGGCGCCTGCCTCGACCTCCTCGTGGACCGCGTGGGCGAGGTCCTGCCAGATGTCGGCCGTCATGTTCTCCGAGAGGATGTTGGCGACGACGCGCCCGCGGTAGTTCGCCCGCCCCGCGAGGTCCGGCACGGCGCGGAGCACGTCCTCGGCGTCGAACTGGGCGGTGACGGCGCCGGTCCGGTAGTCGACGGTGGAGGCGATGGTCCCCCCCGTAGAGATGAGCGAGATGGTGGGCAGGTCCTCGTCGAACTGGATCTCCGAGGCGCCCTCGTCGGTGTCCTGTGCGCTCTCGACGTCGTAGACGTCCGATTCGAGCAGTTCGGTCTCGGCGTCCGCGCGGTCGATGCCGACGTTGTAGCCGCCGTCGAGTTTGACGACGAGTCGGTCGGCCGTGGTCGACGGCATGAGGACGCCCTGGTAGGTCGTCCCGCCGCGGTCGACGCGGACGCGGTCCCCTGGGTTCATGCCCGGTGGTCGGCGCGCGCCGGACTTGAAACCCGTCGATGGGCGCCGGTGGAGTGGCCAGCACGGGCGCACGTGGAACGGCGCCGGCGGCGTCCGCCCCGAAGCCGCCGGGAAACGCTCTTTGCACCGCCGTCCCTCGGGTGGGCCATGCAGGTGGCGGACACCCGCCGAGCGGATGGCTCCGGGGCGCTCGACAGCGTCGCGTTCGTCCGGTTCCGGCTGGGCGGCTTCCCGCTCGCGCTGGAGGCCGGCCACGTCGCCCGGGTGGCGCCGGCCCCCGAGCAGACGCGGCTCCCGGGCGCGCCCGCGACCGTGACGGGCCTGGGCTACGTCGGCGGGCGCCCGACGGTGCTCGTCTCGCTGGCCGGGCGACTCGACGTCGAACCGGAGGGCGAGGACCGCCGGGTCGTGGTGGTCGCCGGGGAGCGGACCCCGGCAGTGGGCCTTCTGACCGACGGCGGGAGCGAACTCGTGACGGCGCCGGTCGAGGCGGTCACGCCGGCGGACGCGGCCGAGGACTTCTTCCTCGGGGACGCCGCGACGGACCCGCTGTTCCGGGCGGTCGTGGCCGCGGACGCGGGGCAAGCGTACGTCCTCGCACCGGCGGGTGTGACCGCGCTCGCGAGGGGCACGGGCGCCGGTGTGAACGCGAGCACGGACGGCGGGCGGCGCGGAGGTGGCCGGGAGTGAGCGAGACCGAACAGCCCACCGACGACGTCCCCGACGGGTTCGTCCGCGAGAACCGCCAGCACATCCGGGCGCTGGGCGAGTCGCTCCTCTCGCTGGAGGCAGGGACCGACTCGGGTCGCGAGCCGGTCGACGCGGCGTTCCGCGCGGCCCACTCGCTGAAGGCCAACTGCGAGATGGAGGGGCTGGAGGACGCCGCCACGGTCGCACACGCCGTCGAGGACGTCCTCGCGGCGGTACGGGCCGGGGATGTGACGCTCGACGCGGCGGCGGCCGACGAGGCGATGGCCGCCGTCGAAGCCATCGAGCGCGTCCTCGACGGAATCGGAGGGGACGATGTCCCCGACATCGACGCCGAGGCGTGGACCGACCGCCTCCGGGACCAGCTGGAGGACACGGACGCGGATGCGAACGGGGACACGGACAGCACGGACGCGGACGACACGGACGAGCCCGCCCCCGGCCTCGACGACCTGGACCCGGAGGCCCGCGCGGCGTTCGAGGCGGCCGGGGAGTACGACGACCTCGACGCGCTGGTCGAGGCGATGGACGACGACGCCGCGGCGTACGCCGACCTCGAGGGGGGCGGCTCGTTCGACGAGGTCGAGCGGGCCGAGGCGGCGGAGGGGGCAGACCCGCCGGATGCGGACGACGACGAGACCGCCGACACGGGCGACGCCGGGGCGGAAGCACCGACGGGCGCCGAGACCGAGGCTACGGAGGCGGTCGACACCGCCGCACCGGCGACGACGGAGACGGCGAGCGGCGCCGAGGAGCCGGCACCGGCGCCGGACGTGGCCCCCCGGACGGACCCGGAGACCGACGCGGCGGCGGCCGGCAACATCACGATCCCGGGCGTGGGGCGGGTCACGGACGCAGCGGCGACCATCGCGGCGAGTTCGCTCGACGCCGCGGCGTTCGACGTGACGGAGCCGGAGGACACCGCCACGGCGGCTGCGGCAGGCGGGGCGGTGGCGCTGGACGCGGTCCGGAGCCTCGCGGTCGAGGAGCGACGGCTCGCGGCGGCGCTCGACGAACCGGAGGCGAACGACCTCGGCGGCGAGCGCAATCCGGGCGGCCCGGCGGCGGACGCGCTGGCGTCGGTGCGGGCGGCCACCGAGCGCCTGGAGGCCGCGGCGGCCGCGGACCTGCGCCGGGTCGACGCGCTCGTCCCCCGACTGGAGCGAGCGGTCGAGCGGGCCGCCGAGAGCGTCGAGACGCCGGTGGCGTTCGAGGCGGCCGTCGCGCCGGTCGCCGTCGAGCGGGCGGTCGTCGACCGGCTGGCGGAGCCGCTGGTCCACTGCGTGCGGAACGCCGTCGACCACGGCATCGAGTCGCCGCGCGAGCGCGGCGCCGCCGGCAAGGAGGAGACCGGGACCGTCGCGGTCCGGGGCCGCCGCGAGGGCGACCGGCTGGTGGTCACCGTCGCGGACGACGGGCGCGGCATCGACCCGGACGCCGTCCGCGAGGCGGCCGTCGCCGCCGGCATCGAGGGGGCGACCGAGGCCGACGACGGCGCGGTGCTGGACCTGCTGTTCGAGGCCGGCGTCTCGACGGCCGACCCGGACAGCGACCTCTCCGGGCGGGGCGTCGGGATGGACGTCGTCGGGCGGGCGATGGACGCCCTCGACGGCGACGTGACCGTCGACTCGACGCCCGGCACCGGGACGACCGTCCGGCTGTCGGTTCCCGTCGATGGCGCCGTCGAGGGCGTCCACCTGCTCGCGGCGGGCCCGGAGACGTACGCCGTTCCCGGGGGCGCCGTCGCGGAGGTGGTCGAGGGGGACGACGCGACAGAGCGGGACGGGACCCTCCGGGTGCCCGGCGACGAGCTCGAGCGGGACGCGATGGGGGCCACGACCGCCTTCGGCGAGACGCTGGAGTACCCCGTCGTCGACCTCGCGACGGCGCTCTCCGTGCCGGAAGCGAGGGGCGAGACGGAGACGGGGCTGGGGACCACCAGCGCGGCAGGCGGCGCGGCGGGCAGCAACGGCCGGGCGTACCTGCTGGTCGGGAGCGACGCAGCGGTCGGTGGCGACCGGGCGAGCGACGACCGGGACCTCGTCGCGCTCCGGTGTGGGGCTCTGCGCGGCGAGCACGAGACGCTGGTGACGCCGCTCGCGGATATCACGGCGCCGACCGTCGACGGCGCCGTCGTCTGCGACGCCGGGCGGGTGGTCCCGGTGCTGGACCCGACAGCGTTCGTGGGGCAGCGATAACGGGGAGAGCACCGGCCGTGTGGCCGGTCCACAGGCACGAACTCATCCCAATACCCTTTTGCCGGTTCCACGACTCGCTGGGGGTATGGCAGACTTCCAGGTCGTCGTCGCGGACCCCGAGGACGGGGCGACCTACCAGTTCGAGATCGACGGACAGGACGCGAACCGGTTCCAGGGCCGAGAGATCGGCGAGGCCGTCGACGCCGGCGCCGTCGGCCTCGACGGCTACGAGGTGGAGATCACCGGTGGCTCCGACACCGCCGGCCGCCCGATGCGCGGCGACGTGCCCGGGACAGAGCTGAAGCAGCTCCTCCTGACGGGTGGCGTCGGCTACGAGCCGCAGGTCGACGGCGAGCGCCGTCGCGTGACGGTTCGGGGCCGCGAGATCAGCGACGAGACCCGACAGATCAACGCCAAGATCGTCTCCCGCGGCGACAGCTCCATCGATGAGCTGCTCGGCGAGGGCGACGAGGACGACGAGTAACGCTCGTCCGGATGGAGCGTATCGCCCACGACAACGACGCCGTCCGGACCGTCCGGGCCAACCTCGAACGGGTCGGTCGCACGGACCGGCCCCGCATCGCCCTGCCCGATACCGAACGGGACGCCTTCCCCGTCGGCGAGGTCGTCCGCGTGTCGCTCAACGGGAAGACCCGCCACGCCCGGGTCCACCGCGGGCTGGACGACGGGCTCGAGATACGGGCCTGCTACGACAACGCGCGGCAGGCGCGCACGGGCGACGGCGAGGACCGCCTCCCGGCGTGGGTCGCCGAACACGACCTCGAGTTCGGCCGCTCGGTGCTCGTGGACGTGGTCGAGGAGGGGTTCTTCTACGGCGTCCGCGCGCCCAGCGACGAGACCGTCTACGAGGTGCCCGACCGGCCGGACGATGGGCTCGCGGCCATCGCCCGCGACCTGGAGGACGGACAGTGAGCGACGCACCCGACGGCCCGGACGGCGACGCCGACACCCCGATGGGCGACGCCCGGCGGGCCTTCCTCGCCGGCGAGCGCCCGGACGACATCTGCATCTACCTCCGCGAGGACGGCATCGCTGACCCCGAGGAGCTGGCCGACCTCGGCGAGCGGACCGCCGACGGTGTGGTCCTCGTGCTCCCGGGCGCGGAGGGCCGGCAGGCCTTCGAGTCCGCCACGGGGCTGGACCCGATGTCGTTCGCCGGGAGCGCGATGGACACCGAGGGGACCGTCCACCGCGACCTGACCGGCGGCGACTGCCCGGAGGGCGACGGCGACGACCACGGCGCCCGCTTCATCTTCGCCTTCGCCGAGGAACAGAACCCGGAGGTCGGCGGCCAGTACGCCGAGGGCGACGTCGTCCACGCCTACGCCGCCTGTGACTGCGGCACGACCTACTCCGAGAAGTGGGTCGCCGAGGCCGACGCGTCGTAGTCGAAATTTCTCCCGGACGTGACCACCTTCTCGATATACAGCTACCCTGTCGAATAAATAAGTTCTTTCAGAGATTATCCCAGTAATTATCTGATAACCACCCACAGTCACTCGACAGGGGTCGGGCTGGCGGTCGCGGTCCCGGGACGGGCGCCGCCGGTGCGCTCGCGTAGCGCCCGTCCGAGCCAGTCCGGTACCTCGACCAGCGTCTCGTCGACGGCCGACCAGCGCGCCGTCTCGGTGACGCCGACCCGGGCGCCGGCGACGGTCGCGCCGTACTGCAGCCGGTAGCGCTCGACCCGCCCGTCCGGACCCACGAGCATCCGCACCTCCGGGTCCCGGGGAGAGTCCAGCCCCGCCACGTCCGACAGCGCGCCCCGGTCGAGGAGGCCGTCCGACGCGAGCTGGTAGTGTGGCTCGCCGCCGATCTCGACGCGGGTCACCTCCCACTCGAAGGCGGTGAGCAGCCGACCGACCACCCGGCGGCCGGTCCGGTCGGGCTCGACGGCCGCCGGCGGGACGTTGTCCTCGATGCGGTAGCCGACGCTGCCGTTCTCGACGACCCGCGAGGCCGCCCGGAGGCCGTCGTGGTAGATCGTCACGTCGGTCGGCGGCCGCGAGCCGTCGTACCGGGACGCCGCCACCGCGCTCCGGGACACCAGGAACGGTGTCCCGCCCGGGCGCACCTCGAGCTCGGTCCGGGTGGCCAGCAGCGTCCCGTTCCGGTCGACGACGGTCCGGCTGTCGGTCCGCGTGAACGAGCGGTTGGCCAGCCGGTCGTGGTGGGTCGCCGCGAGCGCGGGGGGGTCGCGGACCCCACCGGTGCGGAGCCCGGGCGCCAGCCGGCGGCCGCCGACGGCCCGCACCTCGCCCCCGGCGGACGCGGCGCCTCCCTCAGCCGGGACATCGACCGGCGTCAGGGTCGAGGTCCCGGTGGCACCGCCACCGCCGAAAGCGCCACCGGCGCCGGGAACGCCGCTGCAGCCAGCCAGGGTCAGCAGGACGGCCATCGCGACGCTGACGGGAGCGGCCGACGGGAGAGGGCTGCCGGTCACCCCGCGGCCCTCCCGACCGCGTCGAACCGGTCCGCGACGCTGTCGTTGGCGGCGGGGAGCCACGCCGGGTCTGGCACCCGGGTCGCGCCGACGTCGACGAGTGCGTGGGTCTTGACGACCGTCACCGGGCGCCCCTCGAACGTCGCGTCGTAGGAGAGCCGGTAGCCCCGGACCAGTCCCCGGCTGGTGACGACGGCCTCGATGCGCCCGTCGTGCGGGTCGGAGACGAGCGTCGGCGTGTCGATGCGGTCCGGGCGGAGCGTACCGGTGAGCAGGTAGCGGTTCATCCCGTCGACGACCCGCTCGTCGACGACCCGGAGGTCGAACGCCGCGAGGTCACCGACCACGAACTCCGCGCGGGTCGGGTCGGAGATCGGCCCGCCAGGCTGCACCTCGTTGCGGCCCCAGTAGCGGACCACGCCGCCGGTGTCGATGAGCCGGTTCCGGACGACCGGCTGGCTGTACCAGACGTCGATGCGCGCGAACGGCGAGGAGGTGCGGTAGGCGGGCGCGGAGGTCTCGATGCGGCTGAAGCTGTAGTGCCCCTCCAGGTCCTCGACCACCGACCGGACGACGATGCGATTGTACGAGTCGTTCCGGTCGAGGGCGGGCGCCTCGCGTGTCGGGGTCCCGACGACAGCATCGGTCGCGCTCCCGACGACGGTGGTGGCCACGGGCCCCGAGGGAGTCGGTGTCGCGCCCGGCGACCGCGACGCGGGGGCCACCGTCGACGGCGGCGAGCGGCCCGCTGTGGCGTTGCCCGGTGCGACCCGGGCCGGGACGGCCCCGCGGGGGTAGACGGTCGCCGACCGATAGAGGCGGAAGCCCCGGTCGGCGAGCGCGTTCCGGTAGCGCCGCTCCAGCGCGCGCGGCGCGTAGACGCCCTCCTCGCTCAGCCCGGGGGCGATGACCGGCGCACGCGCCTCGCGGTCCCCGGGAACGTCGACGGGTGTGAGCGACTCCGTCGGCGGCGGCCCGTCCCCGTCGAGTCCGGCACTGCAGCCGGCCAGCACCACCAGCACCGCCACCGCGACGGCGGCGAACATCGACCGCGACCCGGCCGACGTATCGCCGCCCGGGTCGGCGGTCACTCGGTGTCCGGGCCGGGTGCCCAGTCCGGGTTCGGCCGCGGTGGCGCGAACGTGTCGATGCCGACGACCGGCTCGTCGCCCCGGTTGACGGCCGCGTGGGGCTCGCCGCCCGGGATGGTGAACGAGTCGCCCGGACCCACGTCGTACGCCTCGTCGCCGACGAGGAAGGTCAGCGTCCCCTCGACGACGTAGCCGGTCTGTTCGTGGTGGTGGTCGTGCTCCGGCACCTCGGCGCCGGGCTCGATGCGGAACCGCTGGATGCTCGCCCGGTCCCCCGCGGCGAGCTGTGTGAGATGGACCCCCTCGACGGCCTCGACGGCTTCGCGGTCTCCGGCAGCGACGTGCTCCATACGCCCCGAACGGAGCCACGGGTCGTAAATCGTCGGGCGCGTGGGTGCCGCCAGCGGCCGGACGGCCCACCCGGACCTCGCCGTTCCCGGGACGCCACGGACCGCAACCGCCTGTTTGATACCGCTCGGGCCGCTCGAAGGGGCATGGACGACTATCTCATCGACGACGACCGGCTCTCGCTCTCGCGGAAGTCGGTCCTCCCGGGAGAGGGGTTCTTCGTGCCGGATTCGGTCGACGAGGCCCGCGAGGAGGCCGAGGCCCGCGAGGCCATCGTCGGCGCCTCGACCGTCGTGATCGCGGACCCGGACGCCGACGGCCTGGCCTGCGTCGCACTCTGCCGCGAGGCGTTCGGCGCGGCCGCGCTCGTTCCCACCGGCCCCCACGAGATCGCCGACTCGCTGGAGTACGTCGCCGAGTTCGCCGACCCCGACGCACGCGTCGTGGTCTGTGACCTCTGCCCGGACGACGAACGCGACATCGAACCGCTCGCAGCGGTGGCCGAGGCCCACGAGGTCCGCTGGTTCGACCACCACCAGTGGCACGAGGATCTCTCCCTGCTCGTCGAGGAGGCGGGCGTCGACCTCGTGGTCGGCCCCTCGGACGAGGTGTGTACCGCGGACGTGGCGCTGGAGGCGCTCGAGTACGACTTCCCCGACCGGTTCGCCGAACTCGCCGCCGTCACTCGCGACCACGACCTCTGGCTCCGCGAGGACCCCCGCAGCGACGACCTCGCGGACTACTCGTACTGGTCCGAGCCCGAGGAGTACGTCGAGACGGTCCGCGAGCACGGCGCCGACCTCCCCGCCGAGGTCGAGGAGTACCTCGCCGAGCGCCGCGTCGAGAAGGAGGCCCTCATCGAGCAGGCCGTCGAGCGCGGGCAGATCGAGGAGGTGAACGGCTGGACCGTCGGGGTGACGTACGGCCGCTGCTCGCAGAACGAGGTCGCCGAGGCCTTCCGCGAGCAGGGCGCCGACGCCTCCGTCGTCGTCAAGCCCTCCGGGTCCGCGAGCATCCGCGGCACGGACCGGTTCGAGCGCTGTCACGAGGTCGCCGCGCAGGTCAACGGCGGCGGCCACCCGAAGGCCGCGGGCTGCAAGCCGGACATCTACGACGACATGCTCGACTACGCCCACCACTGGACGACGCGGGGCGCAATCACGAAGCAGGTCATCCTCGACGCGTTCCGGGCGCTGGAACCGGAGGACGAGGACGACGAGGGCATCGAGACCGAGACGTAGCGAGGACCTCTCGACCTCTCCCGACACACAACCCTTACCGCCCGGCCCACCCGACGACGACCAATGACCGACGTCTTCGAGGTCCGTCGCTGGGACGGCGCGGGCCGTCTCGGAAGTCTCGACGTGCCCCGCGCGGGCGTGACCGTCGAGACGCCGGCGCTGATGCCCGTCGTGAACCCCCATCTGCGGACCGTCTCGCCGGCGCGGATGGAGGAACTCGGCGCGCAGGTGCTCATCACGAACGGCTACATCCTCTACGGGAGCGACGACTACCGCGAGGACGCGCTCGAACGCGGGCTGCACGACCTGTACGACTTCTCGGGCGCCATCGTCACGGACTCGGGGTCGTTCCAGCTCTCGGTGTACGGCGACGACGAGGTCGACATCGACACCCGCGAGATCCTCGAGTTCCAGCGCGACATCGGCTCTGACATCGGGACGCCGGTGGACATCCCCACGCCGCCCGACGCCGCCCGCGAGCGCGCCGAGGACGAACTCGGGACGACCCAGGAGCGCCTCGAACTCGCCGCCGACCTCGACCTGGGCGAGATGCTGCTGAACGCGCCCGTCCAGGGGTCGACGTACGGGGACCTCCGCGAGCGGGCGGGTGCGGACGCCCGCGCGACGGGGGCCGACGTGTTCCCGGTCGGCGCGGTCGTCCCGCTGCTCAACGACTACCGCTACGCCGAGGCCGTCGAGGTGTCGCTGGCCGCCAAACGGGGGCTCGGCCCGGCCGCGCCGGTCCACCTGTTCGGCGCGGGCCACCCGATGATGTTCGCGCTCGCGGCGGCCGCAGGCTGTGACCTGTTCGACTCGGCCGCGTACGCGCTGTACGCCCGCGACGACCGCTACCTCACCGTCCGGAGCACGGAGCACCTCGCTGACCTCGAGTACCTCCCCTGCTCGTGTCCGGTCTGCACCGAACACGGCGCCGAGGGGCTGCAGGCGCTTCCCGACGCCGAGCGCGAGCGCCTGCTCGCCGAGCACAACCTGCAGGTCTCGTTCGCCGAGATGCGCCGGGTCCGCCAGGCCATCCGCGCGGGCGACCTCCTCGAGCTGGTGGAGGCCCGTGCGCGCTCGCACCCGACCGTGCTGGACGGCTATCGGGCGCTGCTCGACCACGCCGACGAACTCGAGCGGACGGACGACGCCAGCAAGGAGACCTTCTTCCATCTCTCGACCGAGAGCGCCCGCCGCCCGGAGATCCGGCGCCACCACGACCGGCTGACGGGCGTCCCCGTCGACGGTGACGAGGTGCTGCTCTCGGAGGGGGGGGCGAACGCCTCCTACGACGAGACCTGGCGCGTCGTCCCGCCGTTCGGCCCCTTCCCGCGGTCACTCTCGGAGACGTACCCGCTCACCGCGGAGGTGCCCGAGCGGACCGACCGCGCCGCCCGCGCGGCGGCCGCCCGGGGCGTGACCGCGCTCGTCGAGGCGAACCCCGAGGTCGCGTTCACGCTCGCGCACTGGGAGTGGCCCGACGAGGTGCTGGCCACGCTCCCCGAGCGCCTGACGGTGACGGCGCTGGGGCCGGACGACGTGGACGAGACGCCGGACGAGACCGCCGAGGAGTGACCGCGGGCGTCAGTTCAATCCGAGGAGCCGCTTCAGCCACACGAGGAACCCGCCGGAATCGTCCTGCTGGCTCCGGCGGCGGCTGCGGCGGCCGCGGCTGCCGGCGCCGGTCGTGGATTCGGTCTCGTGGGGCGTTCCGGCCGCCCCCTGGCCAGCGGCGCCGTTCTCCCCGGCCCGGGCGCTCGACGCCGCGCCGGTCGTGCCGGCAGCCTCGGCATCCGCACTGGCGGTGGCGTCGGTCGAGGCGGCCGACGGCGGGCCGGAGCCGCTCCACGGCGCCTCCTCGGGCGTGGGGTCGACGTGGTCGAGATCGTCGAACCAGTCCGCACCCTCGGCGTCGAAGTCGGTGGCCGGGCGGTCGTCCGGGTCGCCGGAGCCGCTCTCGCCCGCGCCGAACCAGTCGGGGTGGTCGGTCGTCATCGCTGGATGGAGCCGACCTCCAGCTGGCCGAGGATCTTCAGGAAGGTCCGGGTGTCCGGGAGGACGTACACGGACGCGTCGATGTCGTAGGCCGGGACGTGGAGCTGGCTGGCGATGTAGACGCCGAGGTCGTCGCCCGCCTCCACAGCCGCGCTGACGATCTCGGCCTCGGTGTGCTGGACCGTCTCCGGGGTGGCGATGTCGATGCGCTCGTCGAACATATTGGCCCAGCTGTCGACGAAGCCGCTGGCCATGATGGAGCCCAGCTCCTGGATGGTGCTCCAGGCCAGTTCCTCGTCGGCCTGGGCGACAGCCTCGTCGGCGTCCTCGAGCATGGCCGCGGCGGCGCGGTTGGCGCTGGCGGGGTCGAACAGGACGAGGACGTAGCCGCCGGGCGCGCCCGGGAGCCGGACGCGGACGCCGACGCGGTCCTCGTCGCTGAACTGCATCGCGGCGTCCTCGGGCGTGACGTAGCCGCTCTTGACCTGTTCGGAGACGACCTCGTCGATGCCGAGCCGGTCGACCCGGTCGGCGACGCCGTCGGCGCCGACCTCGCCGAGCCGGTTCATCACCGCGAGCTTCTCGATGGGGAGCGTCCAGCTCTCGCGGCTGCCCTCGGTGGGGGGCTGTACACGGCCGCGGTGGCGCTCACCCGCTCGTTTGGCCTCCGGGTCGCGGTCGCTCATGCGGTCGACCCGGCCCCCGTGTTCGAGTCCGTGTCGGTGTCGCCCGCCTCCGTCCCCGCGTCGTCGTCCTCGTCGGGGTCGGCGTCGTCACCGACCGACTCGCCGTCGGCGAGCACCTCGCTGATGGCCGTCGCGACCTCCTCGTCGGTGAACGGTTTCGTCACGTAGCCGTCCGCGCCGGCCTCGCGGGCGAGCTTCATCTTCTTGTGCTGGCCGACGGAGGTGCACATGACGATCTTCGCGTCCGCGTCCAGTTCCGTGATCGCCGCGGTCGCCTTCACCCCGTTGGCGGTGTCCATCACGATGTCCATCAGCACCAGGTCCACGTCCTCGCGGTGCTCCTGGTAGTGCTTGACCGCCCACGCCCCGTTGGGCGCCTCCGCGACGACGTGGTACTCGTCGTCACCGAGCGCGCTCTTCAGACGGCTCCGCATGTAGTCGGAGTCGTCCACGATGAGGATGCCCAGCGACATCTGTACGCAGCGAAGGGTCACGGCCCGGATAAACCTTGCACCTGTCGGCTCGCACGACGGCCCGTTAAGGGCCCTCGGCCCGAAGGAGGGGCGTGGACGTCGACGAACTCGACCGGGCGCTGGCCGACGCCTTCGATGCCGGGGACGGGGAGCGGCGCGCCGTGGCCCGGATGGCCTGCGACCTCGCGGCGACCGGCCGCTACAGCACGGTGACCGACCACGCCCTCACCCCCGAGGTGGTCGTAGCGAACCTCGAGGACGCCCCGGACGAGGGACTCGCCTCGAAGTGGAACTGGTGGCTCGGCGCGCTCGAGGTCGCGTTCGGGCGGCAGGACCCCGAGGGCGGGTTCGCGGAGTTCCAGATCCGGCGCTACGAGAGCGGGAGCGACGGGGAGGCCAGCAGCTCCAGGGACGGACAGGACACCAACTGAACGGAGGGCCCCTACCTGTGAACGGGCGTCCCGGGCGCGGGCCGAAGCCTGAAATGGGGGGGTGCCCTACTTCCGGCAATGCCAACCTTCGAAGTCCAGCTACCGGACGACCTGTACGCGCGGTTCCAGCGGATCGCCGAGAGCGAGTTCATCTCCGAGGGGGAGGCCTACGAGGAACTCATCGGGATGGGGCTCGACGCGTACAACGTCGAGGAGGACGACGCCGAGGCGGGCCTCGCCGACGAGTACGCCTCCGAGATGTGGGACACGGCCGAAGACCCCGCGGACATGAGCGACGAGGGCGACGAACACACCTTCTGAAGGGATGGCCGACCCCAGCCACGACGGCCGGGGCGCCACCGCGGTCACCGACGAGGGGGAGCGGCGCGTCCGCCTGGTGCCCGTGACGGGCGACTGGCCCGCCCAGGTGCGCGAGGCCCTCGCCGCCACCGACTGGACCGATACACCGGTCGTCGACGTGGTCCACTACGCACCCGCGACCTCGACCGGACTGGAGGGCGGCCACCCGCATATCGAGGTCCATCGCCACGGCGGCACGCCGCCGCGACCGGCGCGGTACGCGACGCCCGAGCGGGCCTGCCGGGTCGAGCGCGTGACCCGACCACTCGCCGAACGGTTCGAATTATGTCCATATACCATATACAACCATCCTGAAACGCATATAAATGGACATTATGCAGAATAAATATATTATCCCCCCAGTACGAGAATTAGATGGCCGAGAGAACCACAGCGGGGGCAAAACACTTGCTGGAGGCGGCCGCACGGCCCGGTGCCTATGAAGAAGGTCCTCGCGACAGTCGGTATCGGGAACGCCACCGTCGACACCGTGCTCGCCTCGGAGACGGTCCAGCCGGGGGAGACGGTCGACGCCGAGATCAGGGTCGAGGGCGGCAACGCAGAGCAGGAGGTCCGCCACATCGACCTGGAGTTCGAGACGTACTACCACACCGAGGACGGCCGCCGGGAGGGGACCGTCGACACCGCCCGGCTGACGGACGGGTTCACCATCGAACCCGACGAGTCCCGGACCATCGACACGCAGGTCGAGATCCCGTGGGGGACGCCGCTGACGATGGGCGGCGTCGACGTGTGGCTGGAGACGGAACTCGACGTGACCGGCATCGACCCGGAGGACGAGGACTACCTCGACGTGCGGCCGACGGACCGCCAGCAGGCCGTCTTCGACGCCGCCGAATCGCTGGGGCTCTCGCTCCGGACCGCGAAGAACGAGGAGGTCGCGGGCTGGGGGAGCAACCGCTTCGTCCAGGAGTTCGAGTTCACGCCCAGCGGCGGGCCCTTCCGCGGCGACCTCGACGAGATCGAACTCATCTTCGACCCCGGGCCCGACAGCCTGCGGGTCGCCGTCGAGGTGGACCGCCGGGGTGGCCTCCTCGCGGAGATGACCGACACGGACGAGCGCACGGACTCGTTCGCCGTCGAGACCGCCGACGCCGGCGCCGTCGAGCGGGACCTCCGGCAGATCATCGAACGGCACACCTGAAGCGCCAGCACGCTCGCGGGGGCACCCGGCGCCGCCCGCCACGCCGTCTCAGACCGTCACCGTCGCTCCCAACTCGGGCGCGCTCGCCTCGTAGCCGTCGGCCCGCAGTTCCTCGGCGAACGCCCCGCAACGGTCGCCGTGGTTGACGAGGACGGGCACGTCGCGATAGCTGTCGAGGAACGACAGGAGGCCGTCGCGGTCGGCGTGGGCGGAGAAGTCGTACTGCTCGACCCGCGCCGCGACGGGCATCACGCGCCCGTCGATCTCGGCGCTGCCGGTCTCCAGCAGCTCGCGGCCGGGCGTCCCCTCGACCTGGTAGCCGGTCATCGTGATCTTGTTCGTCGGGTTGCGCCGGATCTCGGGGATGTAGCTCATCGCGGGGCCGCCCGAGAGCATCCCGCTCGTGGTGACGATGGCGACGTTCTGGTCGGCGATGCGCTCGCGCTGTCCGTCCCGGCCCGTCACGAACCGGGCGTGCGATTTGGCCCGTCGGAGTGCGTCGGCGTCGCGGACGTACGCCGGGTACTGCCGGAGCATCCGGGTCACGTCCTGGCCCATCCCGTCGACGTAGCAGGGGATGTCGTGGGCCTCGCAGACGAGGAGCAGCTCCTGGGTCCGGCCGATGGCGAACGCCGGGACGACGACCGTTCCCCCCTCGTACAGGGTGGTCCGGACGCTCTCGGCGAACCGTTCCTCGACCGTCTGGCGGGGCTCGTGCCGGACGTCCGAGTACGTGGACTCGCAGACGACGATGTCGGCCTCGGGGCGCGCGGTCGTCCCCGCGACGAGGCGCTGTCCACGGATCGACTCCCCGTGGCGATCCGTGCGGCTCGCGGGAGCGTCGCTCCCGCGCTGGCTGGTGGTGTGGAAGTCGCCGGTGTAGAGGAGCCGGGTGTCGCCGTCGTCCACGAGGACGTGCGCGCTCCCGGGGATATGCCCGGCGTCGAAGAACGTGACCTCGTAGCCGGCGGCCGCGAACGGCTCGCCGTAGCCGTGGGGGTGGTCGACCTCGCCCACGCGCTTGAGGTCGGTCTCCGTGAACGGGCACCGATGGCTGTTGCCGTGCAGTTTCAGCGTGTCCCGCGCGAGCGTCAGCGCCAGTTCCCGGGTCGGCGGTGTCCAGTGGACCCCGGGGCGGTCGCGGCCCGAGAGGAGGGCGGGGACCGCGCCCGCGTGGTCGAGGTGGCCGTGCGAGACGACGACGGCCTCCGGGTCGACCGACCCGACGGGGTAGGCGGGCGGCGTGCCCGTCTTCATCCCGTAGTCCAGCAGGAGGCGGTCGTCGACGAGGACGGCGCTCCGGCCGACCTCGCCGGCACCCCCGAGGAACTGGAGTTCCATACGCGCCCGTAACGGCGGCCAGCGTTTCCGTCCGTCGGTCCGGGCGTTCGGTCGACAGAGGGACGGGCGTCAGTCGTAGGGCCAGTTCGGGTCGCGCTCGGCGCTCGCCGGCTCCCGCGTCTTCGCGGCGGCCTCCGGCGTGCAGGCGCCGTACTGCGCGAAGTTCTCGCGGGCACGGCGGAGCGAGACGTGGTTGTAGTCCCCCTCGTGGTCCGGGTGGTGGAACCCAACGAGGTCGTCCAGCCAGCCACAGACCGCACAGACCTCGTACGACCCGGGCGTGTCGGGTGCGAGCGTCCGGTAGCCACAGCACGGGCAGAACCCCCGTTCGCGCGACACCGGGCTGTCGGTGCGGGTGCGGCGCGGGTCCCCGGTCGACATACGCCCTCCTTGGGGCCGCACCGACAAAAACCGTCCCCGGACGCCCGGCCCGGCGGTCGGTCGGAACGGCCCGTGCCCCGCCGCACGGCTTTTGCCGTATCACGAGCAACGACAACACATGTCACGTACGGATGGCGAGCCGACGGACGGCGGTGACGGGCTCACCGAGCCCGAGCGCGCGGCACTGCACGACCTCGAACTCGGGCTGGAGCACGTCCGCCGCGGGTACGGCGCGCTGGTGACGTTCCACCACCAGATCGGGCGAGGGATGGACCGCTTCGACGACGCGCGGGCACGGCTCCGCGAGGCCGGCCACGACGACCTCGCCGACCGCCTCCGGGACGAGGTGCTCCCGGCAGGTGCCGTCGGCGACCGGTGGTCGTACGAACTGGTCGCCGACTTCCGGCGGGAGTTCCTCGCCGACGTGACCGCGATGGAGGCCGACGCCCGCGAGGCGCTCGCCGAGGGCGGACATCACCTCACGGAGCGGCGCCAGCAGGCACGCTGGCGCGACCGGGCCGAGGGCGAGGCGTGGCGGGTCGACGGGGAGAAGGGGGCGGAGCGCCGGGGGACGGAGGACTGACCGCGGATGTCAGGCCGCGTCGGCGCCGTCGTCGGCCAGCGCGGCCTCGACCTTGTCCGCGTGTTTCTCGAGGTCGGCCGCGATGGACCGGGCCTGCTCGGGCGTGAGCGTCACCGTCTCTGCGTGGGCCGGCAGTTCCGTCAGCTGCGTGTTGTCCAGTTCGAGCTGCAGGGAGACGTGGTCGGGGTTCTTCCTCGGCGAGGTGACGTTCAGCGTCGCGAACGCCTCCTCCTCGAAGTCGTGCCCCTCGGCGACGGCGTCCACCAGGTCCAGCGTGGTGTACGCGTTCACCGTCATCAGTCGGTCGACCATACCGGCAGGAGGTGGCGGGCGGGCGTAAGCGTGGCGTCCGGCGACCGGCCCGGGGCGGGACCGGCGGACGGGTGGATCAGGCGCCGACCGCGGGGTCGCCGTCGGCGGGGGTCGGGGTCCCCCGGACGGTGAGGACGGGGCACTCGCAGGTCCGGACGACGGCCTCGGCGACACTCCCGAGGAGGAAACCGCCCTCGCCGCCGCGGCCGCGGGTCCCCAGCGCGACGGTGTCGGCGTCCACCTCCTCGGCGTAGTCGACGATGGTGTCCGCCGGGCGCCCCTCGCGGACGACCGTCGACACCTCGGTCCCGGAGGCGGCCTGCTCGGCGACCGCCTCGGTGGCCGCCGCGGCGCGCTCCTCGAGCGCCTCGCGCGCCGTCTCGGCCTCCTCGCCCGGCACCTCGTCGATGCGCCCGGGGTCGACGACCGACACCGCGTGGACGGTCGCATCGAACCGCGCCGCCAGGTCGAGCGCCGTCGCGACGGCACGTTCGCCACTCTCGGAGCCGTCGGTCGCGACGACCAGCAGGTCGAACATGCGCGACCGGTGGCGCGCCGCCGGCTAAAAGGCGATGGGTCCGGCGCGCCGTGCGAACGCCCCACCGCCGCCATCCGGCCCGCCCAGCTGCTGGACCCTGGACCGGTCCCAGCGACCGGGGACGAACCCATGACCTTTGAGGCGACCCGCCGAACCTCGACGGGATGACAGCCCTCCACCCCACCGCCGATAGCGAGCGTACCGAGGCCGCCCCGACGGCACCGTCGCGTCGCCGAGTCATCGGCGCGGTCGGAACCGCCGTGGTCGGCGCGCTGGCCGGGTGCTCTGCCGCGGCCGCGCCGAACGAGGCCGGGCGGCCGAACCGGTCGCCGCTCGTCGACACGACGGTCCGGGTCAGGACGGGACAGACAGCGACACGGCGGTTCACGCTCGACAGCGAGCGCTGGGTGACCGTCGCGGCCACCCTCTCTGACCGGTCGGTGAAGGTCAAACAGGACGGCCCGGCGGTCGACGTGGTGACAATGACGCCCGCACAGTACGAGCGGTTCCGGGACGAGGGGGCGTTCGCCCACGTCCCCGGCGTCAGTATGCCCGACGTGGTCGGCGGCGAGGTGGCGGCGACGCTCGATGCCGGCGAGTACGTCCTCGTCGTCGACAACACGGGGACTGGCCCCGCCGAACCCGCGGAGAGCGGCGTTCCGGCGGTGGTCGACCTCACGGTCACCGCCAGGCCCGGGCGCGAGCGCGCCACGGCCGGCGTGCGTGCCGGCGGGCGGTGATCCCAGCGGCCGGTCGCTCGCCGGAGCCGGCAGCTATTCGAGTCGGTCACGCCTACATCGGGGCATGACCGACAGCGAGACCATCACCGTCCAGGGCGTCGAGGTGCCCCGCCTCGGCCTCGGTACGTGGCGGCTCACCGGCGACACCTGCCGCGAGACCGTCGAGACGGCACTCGATCTGGGCTATCGCCACATCGACACCGCGCAGGTGTACCGGAACGAGCGCCAGGTCGGCGACGCGCTCGCCGCCAGCGACGTGCCCCGCGAGGAGGTCTTCCTCGCGACGAAGCTCGGGCCACAGCGCTCGTACGACGACGTCCTCCGGACGACCGAGGAGAGCCTCGCGCGCCTCGGCACGGACTACCTCGACCTCCTGCTCATCCACTGGCCCAACGGCCGGCCGCCGGGGTCGCCGCCGAACCCGCTCTCGTCGGCGCCCGACCACGCGGAGACCCTCGACGCCATGAACGAGCTCGTCGACGCCGGGAAGGTCCGGAACGTCGGCGTCTCGAACGTCGACGTCGACGCGCTGCACGAGGCGCGCGAGCTGAGCGACGCGCCGGTCCTCACGGACCAGGTCCAGTACCATCCCTTCTGGAACCAGCAGGACCTGCTCTCGTACTGTCGGGTCCACGACGTCCTGCTGACGGCCTACTCGCCGCTGGGCCACGGCGGCGTGCTGGATGACCCGGTCCTGGAGCGCATCGGCCGTCGCTACACGAAGAGCCCCGCACAGGTCGCGCTCCGGTGGCTCGTCCAGCAGGACCAGGTGGCGACCATCCCGAAGGCGACGAGCCGCGAGCACCTCGAGGCGAACATGGCGATCTTCGACTTCGAACTGACCGACGACGAGATGGCCGAGATCCGCCGCCCCTCGAAGTACGAGACGCTGCGGGGATTCCTGAAGGCGCGGGTGCTGGGGTAGTCAGTCCCCGGCCACCGACCGGGCGTTGCCATCCACCAGCCGCAGGGCGCCACCACACGCCCCGCACCGGTACTCGTCGACACGGCGGACCAGCTTCGACTCCCGGTACCGCGCCAGCGCCGCGTCGCAGTCCTCGCAGACCACCCACCACTCCGGCTGCGTGAAGAGCTCGCAGTTGCGGTGGGTGTCGAGGCGCTCGGCCCACCGCTCGAAGCGTGCGCCGTGCGAGGCGTCGCCGTACTCGTTCAGCAGGTGGACGTGGACGAGTTCGTGCCGGACGGTCTCGGCTATCGCCGCCCAGCCGCGACGCTCGAAGTAGGCCCACGTGAGCACGACCGTCTCCGGCTCGCCGTCGCGGTAGCGGACCTGCCCGGCCCGACGCTTCGCGCGGCGGCTGACCTGCCAGTCGAGCGCGCTCACGTCGACGGAGAGGTCGAACGTCTCGGCCACGTCGCGGGCGTACAGCCTGCAGGCGGCGAGGAACTCCGTCTCGGAGGCGTCCGTGTCGACGGCGTAGTACTCGGTGTCGACGGGCTGTGGCCCGTCGTCGCTCCCCGCCACCGGACGTGCTGGCCGTTCGGTCATGGGTCCGGGCGCCGCTGCCCGCACCGGAACTCGACCGAGACCGGCATAACGCTGTTGTCCCCGGAGACGGAAGCCCGCCCGTATGCCGCCCTCCAACAGCCGGCGCCGGCTCCTCGCGGCGCTCGGCGCGACCGCGACCACGGCCCTGGCGGGCTGTTCGAACCTCACCGGGAGCGACGACCCGCCGGCCGGGAGCCTCCGGTTCGAGAACCGCCACTCGGTCCCGCACAGCATCCGCGTCGCGGTGGCCGACGTGGGTGCCCGACCCGGGGACGGCCCGGGAGCGGTGCAGGGGGAACCGGACCAGCCCGTCCGGGAGTCACAGCGGACCCTGACCGCGACGGACACCGTCGATCCCGGCGAGACAGCGCGCTACGAGCGGGTGTTCACCGCGCCCGTCTGGTACGGCGTCCGGTTCCGACTGGACGGCGACCGACCCGAGGACGGGCGGGGGGCGGTGGCGTTCGGGCCTGCACCCGAGAACGACGCCGACGAGCAGGGGAGCTTCCTCGACATCGGGGTGTCGGAGACCGGCGGGTTCACCTGGGTCGTGGCCAGCACCGATGACCCAGGCCCGTTCCGGGGATGAGCCGCTCGTGGGGGCGAGGACCGGGCGACGCGACCGCCCACGAGTTCAGTCGTCGGCCGGCGGCTTCGCGAAGTAGCTGGTGAAGAAGCCCGACAGGAACGCCGAGACCGCCACCGAGAGCAGCAGGTCGTTCGTCGACCACTCGTCGCTGTCGGCCCCGTACGCGGTGATGGCGACGCTGATGACCGTCGAGATGATGCCGTTGACGAGGTGGGTCTTGAGCTCCATGGGCGTGCTTCGGCTGCCACCGGTATAACGTTCGGGCGACCCCCGACGGCCGCGCCCTTGCCGGATGAGTAGACCCTTATCCACCCGTGGTGTAGGTGAAACCATGCTCGTGCACCTCCGTGGGGACGTCTGGCAGATCGAGTGTACCGGGGTGAACGCCTACCTCGCCGACGACGACGGCGCACTGACGCTCATCGACACCGGGATGGGGCGCGATGGCGGCACCATCCGGGCCGCCATCCGGGAGGCGGGCTACGACGTGCGCGACCTCGACCGCATCCTCATCACGCACTACGACGTCGACCACGTCGGCTCGCTCGCGTCGCTGGCGGCCGAGACCGACGCGGACGTCTACATGGGGGCCGCCGACGCGCCGTTCCTGATGGGCAAGGAGCAACCGCCCGGCCTCACGCTGAAGGGGTTCATCCAGCGGGCCGGGAAGCTCCTGATCGACCGGCCGGACCACGACCCCACTCTCGTCGCCGACGGCGACGAGATCGGCAGCTTCACCGCCTACCACACCCCTGGCCACACCCCTGGCCACACCGCCTACGTCAGCGACGCCCTCGACGCCGCGTTCGTCGGCGACCTCGTCTTCGAGTCCGACGGCGAACTCGACCCCTCACCCTGGTTCATCACCTACGACACGGAGAGCGTCCGCGAGTCCATCCACGAACTGGCCGACCGGGCCCCCGCCGTGGACGTGCTGGGGATGGGCCACGGCACGCCGTTCGTCCGCGACGGCTCCATCCGACTCGCGGAACTCGGGGAGCGTATCGAGCAGCAGTAGCCACGATATCCCATAAATGCCACACCCATAGTAGTTATATCGCATATTACTGACCTGTACCCGATGTTCTAGATCAATGAGGGCATCCACAGCCACGTATAGGGGGACGAACTGTTCGGCGCGGGACGGAACGGGTTCCCGCCCCTACGTCGAGGTGTGATGACCGACCCTGCACCGGAGGCGTGGACGGAGGTCGAGCGCCCCCCTCACGTCGTGGGGAAGTACGACCCCCGCCAGCCGACGCTGTTCGAGCACGGGGGACGCGACCTGGCGGTCCACGTGCTGCCGGACGCGACCCGGCCGACCGGCACCGGGGTGGAGGGGGCCGACACCTGGCGGGTCGGGCTGGTCCGGGGGTCCGCCACCGAGTTCCAGGCGGTCGAACCGGTCGCCGAGGCCGTCGAGGGGCGCGACCGCGCACTGACGCTCGCCCGACGGGTGATGCGTGCCTGCACGCGCTCCCCGGAGCTGTCGCTCAGCGGATCAGGCGACACGCGGACCCGCTGGCGGTGAGCGGACAGCGCCACGGGGACGCGGACTGACGCGGGAGAGCGTCCCGGGTCAATCCAGCGTGACGTACGTGAGGAACAGGATGCCCCCCATTTCGAGCACCTGCAGGTAGAGCATCGGCCGGACCGCGAACGGCGGGAGCGTGACGGCCGTGAGGTAGTAGTACAGCGCGAGCGCGTTCTCGGCGAACAGGAACACGGCGAACACGAGCGTTCCGAGGGTGTGCTTCGAGCGGATCTCGCGGTAGTTGCGGCCCCAGATGGTGATGAGTACCGTCAGCAGCACGAGGTTCAGCCCGGCGGCCACGCGCGCCGCGTCGAGCAGCAGGCTCATCGCTCGCTCCCTCCGGTCGTCCAGTCCGTCCGCGCGTACGTGTCGTTCATGATATCACTCCGTCCCCCGCTCGGTCGACGGGGGGTCGGTCGGGTCGGGGTTCGGCAGGTCCTCCGTCTCGGTGTCGACCTCCTCGAGCTGGTCGAGGATGGCCGCGACGGTGTCCCAGTTCTCGCGGGCTCGCTCGGAGGGCAGCCAGACCGCGCCGTACGGCTGGTTGGTCGACCGGGCCACGTCGTTCTCGCTGAGGACGTCGAGGTGGTGCGTGATCGTCTTGTAGTCCAGGTCCAGCGTCTCGGCGAGCTGGTTGGCGTTACGGGGGCGCTGTGCGATCGCGCGGAGAAGCCTGGCTCTGTTGGGGCCACCACGCGTTCCCGCGAGTACCTGCCAGAGCACCGCCTCCATCGACCGCACCAACTCGCGCCACTCTCCTAAGTGTTGGCGAGCGCGACGACGGACCACACGAAAGGGGGAGCCGCGGGACGGGGCGCCCGGCGGCAGGACAGGGACAGCGCGAGGCGCGCCGGCTACGGGAGCAGGACGCCGTCGATGACGTGGACCACGCCGTTCGAGGCCTCGATGTTCGTGCCGACGATCTCGGCCTCGCCCGGGTCCTGGCCCGCGTTGAGCGTGGTGCCGTCGACCGCGACGGTGCCGCCGGCCAGCATCTCCACCTCGGGCGCCCTGACCACGCTGGCCGCGTAGCGGCGGCCCTCCGTCACGTGGTAGAGCAGGATATCCGCGAGATCCGGGTCCGCCAGCAGGTCGCCGGCGCCGATGCCGAGTGCGTCGAGTAGCTCCGCGAACGCCGCGTCCGTCGGGGCGAACACGGTGTACTGGCCGTCGCCGTCGAGGACGCTGTCGAGGCCGGTCTCCTCGAGCGCGAGTTCCAGGATGTCGAAATCGTCGCTCCCTTCGGCGAGCTCGAAGACGGTGGCGGGGGCGCTCGCGCCCTGCCGCGGCCGACCTTCGGGCCGGCCACGCGCACCGGCGAGCCCGACGCCGCCGACGAGGAGCGCAGTTCCCACACCGAGACTCTTGAGCACCGACCGCCGATCTGTTCGGGTCATCACCGCACTGGACGCTCGTTCAGTATTTAGCCGATTTTCCGGAACCGGCCCCAGACGAGCCCGGCTCTCACCCGAATGTCCGAGATAGCGGCAAGAGATCCCCGGCAGTCGGCTACGCCAGCTCCTCGGCGACGGCCTCGGGCCCCAGCAGCGCGGGGTCCATCGCGACGACCTCCTGGCCGCCGACGAACTCCGGGAGCGAGTCGGCGGTGTACGCGACGATGCGAACGTCCGGGTTCAGCTCGCGCGCCAGCGGGATGGCCGTCGCCAGCCCCGCGTCGGTGAGGACGAACAGGTCGGCGTCCTCGATACCCGCGTCGCGGAGGTCGTCGCGCGTGGCCGTCCCGGCCGCGCGCGTGACCGTCACGCCCTCGGCCGCGAGCGCGTCCCCGAGCCCGTCCGGGTCCGTCCCGGCGATGACGGCCTCACTCATACTCGATGGTCGCGGGCGGTTTGTGCGTCACGTCGTAGACGACGCGCGAGACGTTGTCGAGCTGGCCGGTGATACGACTCTGGATGCGCTGGAGCGTCTCCCAGTCGATCTCCTGCGCGCGGGCGGTCATCCCGTCGCGCGACTCCACGGAGCGCACCGCGACCACGTGGCCGTGGACGCGGTTGTCGCCCTTGACGCCCGTCGCACGGCCGAGAACGGCCGCGAACGCCTGCCAGGGGTCGTACTCCTCGAGTTCGGCCTCGACGACGTGGGTCGCCTCGCGGGCGACGTGGACCTTCTCCTCGGTCACCTCGCCGACGATGCGGACGGCGAGGCCGGGACCGGGGAACGGCATCCGCTCGGAGATTATCGAATCGAGCCCGAGTTCGCGCGCCACCTCGCGGACCTCGTCCTTGTAGAGGTCGCGCATCGGCTCGACGATGCGGTCGAAGTCCACCACGTCCGGCAGGCCGCCGACGTTGTGGTGGGACTTGATGGTCCCCTCGGACTCGATGCGGTCCGGGTAGATGGTCCCCTGCACGAGCACCTCGGCGTCCTCCTCCGTCGCGACGGTCTCGAACTCGCGGATGAACTGCTCGCCGATGACGTGGCGCTTCTCCTCGGGGGCCGTCACGCCTTCGAGCGCGCCGAGGAAGCGGTCCTGGGCCTCGACGATGCGGAGTGACTCCATGTAGTCGAACGTCTCCCGGATCTCCTCGGTCTCGCCCTTGCGCATCAGGCCCGTGTCGACGTAGACGGGCGTGAGCTGCGAGCCGACGGCCTCGTAGGCCAGTGCGGCGGCGGTCGAGGAGTCCACGCCGCCCGACAGCGCGATGATGGCGTGGTCGTCCCCGACCTGCTCGTCGATCTCCGCGACGGCATCCTCGATGAACTGCTCGACGTCGACCATCAGGCGCTCACCTCCTCGGGGTCGCGCTCGTCGGCGGCCTGCCGGTCGAGCGCGGCGTCCAGCAGCCCCACGAACGGCGGCGACGCCCGGCCCGGCCGCGACCGGAACTCGGGGTGGAACTGCGTCCCGACGAAGTACGGATGCTCCCCGCGCGGCAGCTCGAGGATCTCCATCCGGTTGGCCGCCTTCCCGGAGAAGACGAGACCGCTCGCCTCCAGCTCCTCGATGTACTCGGGGTTGACCTCGTAGCGGTGCCGGTGGCGCTCCGTGCAGGAGTCGGCGCCGTCGTACAGGTCGGCGGCGAGGGTGCCGGGCTCGATGTCCGTCTCGTGGGCGCCCAGCCGCATCGTCCCGCCCATGTCCTCGACCTCGTACTGCTCGGGCAGGATATCGATGACGGGGTGGGGCGTGTCCTCGTCGAACTCGGTGGAGTTGGCGTCCGCGAGGTCGCAGACGTTGCGCGCGTGGTCGATGACAGCCATCTGGAAGCCCAGACAGAGCCCGAGGAAGGGCACGTCGTGCTCGCGGGCGTAGCGGATGGCGTCGATCTTCCCGTCGGTCCCGCGGGCGCCGAACCCGCCCGGAACGATGAGCCCGTCGGCGCGTTCGAGGCGCTCGCGATGCTCTGCGTCCATGTCCTCGGTGTCGACCCACAGCACCTCGACGTCGACACCGTGCTTCAGCCCGGCGTGCTTGCAGGCCTCGTGGACCGAGAGGTAGGCGTCCTCGAGGTCGTACTTCCCGGCGAGCGCGATCTCGACGGTCCCCGTCGTCTCGCGCGTGACGAGGTCGCGCCAGCCGTTCTTGCGCTCGGCCGGCTCGAGGGCGTCCTCGGCGATGTCGAGGCGCTCCATCACGTACTGGTCGAGCCCCTCGTCCTCGACCATCAGCGGGACGTGGTAGATGTCATCCACGTCGGGGTTCGAGAAGACGGCGTCCGTCGGCACGTCGCAGAACAGGGCGATCTTCTCCCGGGTCTCGTCGTCGAGCTTGTCCTCACACCGCCCGACCAGGATGTCGGGCTGGAGGCCGATGCTCCGGAGTTCCTTCACGGAGTGCTGGGTCGGCTTCGTCTTCTGCTCGCCGTTCTTCGAGTACGGGACGAGCGTGACGTGGGTGAACAGGATGTCCTCCTCCTCTTCCTCGTGGGCGAACTGGCGCAGCGCCTCCAGGTACGGCATCCCCTCGATGTCACCGACGGTGCCGCCGACCTCGACGATGCAGACGTCGTGGCCCTCCGCCGCTTCACGGATGCGCCGCTTGATGTCGTCGGTGATGTGCGGGATGATCTGGACGGTCTTCCCGAGGTAGTCGCCCGCGCGCTCCTTCTCGATGACGTTCTTGTACAGCTTCCCGGTCGTGACGTTGTGGTCGAACGTCATGTCGATGTCCAGGAAGCGCTCGTAGTTCCCGAGGTCCAGGTCGACCTCGCCCCCGTCCTTCAGCACGTACACCTCGCCGTGCTGGTAGGGGTTCATCGTCCCGGCGTCGACGTTGAGGTACGGGTCGATCTTGACGGCGGTGACGTCGAACCCGGCGTTGGCGAGCAAGCGGCCGGTCGAGGCGGCCGTGATTCCCTTGCCGAGCCCGGACATGACGCCGCCGGTGACGAAGACGAACTTGTTCCCCAGTGTGGGGTCGTACTCCGCGGGCCCTGTCGGCATACCGACGGTCCGCGAGGGTCGCTCAAGAGCGTTACGGAGGGGCCGACGGTGTGCCACTCCGTCCCGGAACACCACCCCGTGCGGGGGCCGAACTGGGCGTTCGTCGACCCGACCGGTCGAGCCCGCGGCGCCCGGTCGTACGCACGACCCACCCACGGGGGAAACGGGGAAGGGGCCGCGAGCCCTACTGGAGGTATGAGCGAGTCAGACACGCGCGAGTTGCCCCAGACCGAGGCAGAGTGGCGCGAGGTCCTCACCGAGGAGGAGTACCGCGTTCTCCGCGAGCAGGGGACCGAGCCGAAGTTCTCCAGCGACCTCATCGACGTGAAGGGCGACGGGAGCTTCGACTGTGCGGGCTGTGGCGCCGAGCTGTTCGACGGCGACACGAAGTTCGGCTCCGGCACGGGCTGGCCCTCCTTCTACGACGCCAACGAGGGCGCCGTCGAACTCCGCGAGGACCGCAGCCACGGGATGGTCCGGACCGAGGTCGTCTGCGCCAACTGCGGCGGCCACCTCGGCCACGTCTTCGACGACGGCCCCGAGCCGACGGGGAAGCGCTTCTGCATCAACGGCGTCGCGCTCGACTACGACGGGGAGTAGGGCGCGGGCGGGGCGACCGATAGCAGTGTCGCGTGCTGCCGGTACCGACGGGCAAGCAGCCTACAGGTCGAACCGGCCCCGGAACAGGGTGAACCGGCCGAGTTCGACCACCACCGACACCGGGCCGCGGAGCTTCACGTCGGTCAGCGGCCGGCTGCCGACGTCCACCTGGAGCTTCCCGGCCTCGTTGAAGCCGGCGTAGACGGTCTCGCCGACGGTGACGGTCTCGCCGACGGCCGCGCTCCCTGCCCTGTCTGCGGTCACCAGGACGGTCGTCTGTGCGGGCAGGTCGGCCCCGTTGACCAGTTCCAGCCGCACGAAGTCCTCGCTGGACGTGATGCCGGCATCGAACCGGGTCCCCTCCCGGCGGGCCGTGTTCGCCCACGACGGCTCGGGGACGGTCGTCTCCCCGAGCGACGTGACCGTGACGGTGGCGGTCCGGGCGACGACCGCGCCGTCCCGCCGGACGGTCAGGTCGTACGTCGCCTCCTCGACGTAGCCCGCAGCCCCGACCGTGACCGACGCCGTGAGGTCGGTGACGACCTGCCCGGACAGGAGTTCCAGGAGGCGAGCCTCGTCCGCGACACCCGTCGCGTCGTACACGACCCCCGTACCGCCGTCGAGCGTCTCGACCACCGCCCGCGCCTCGCCCCACGCCGCCCCAGCGAGGAGTGCATCGAACGGCTCCAGTCCGGCGATGCTCGACCGACCCGGCCCGGAATCGTCGATGCGGTACCGCCGCCGGTCGCCCACGTCCATCCGGACGTACGTCACCGACTCGTCGGCCGGCGACCACGCACGCTCGGCGACCTGATCGCGCACGTCGCGTCGATACACGGAGTCGGAGTCGAACGCGTCGAGCCGGTCGAGCGTCTCGGTCCGGTTCTCGTACGTCGTCTCCTCCTCAACCATGACCGTCACCGACCCCGCATCCGTCACCGTGGCCTCGTGCGTCCCGAGGAGTCGGGCAGCGTCGATCCCGGACCGGGTCGCCCCCGCCGGGTAGTCGAAGCTCTCCAGCGCCGCCGGCGTCGGCGTCGGCGTTCCGGTGGGTGTCCCACCACCCGGCCCGTTCCCGCCGTCCGGCGTCGGCGTGGGGGTGGTGGTCGGCGTCGGTTCGTCGCTGGTGCCGGAACAGCCGGCGAGGAACACCCCGAGGGCGGCCCCACTCGCCAGAAGCGTCCGCCGGGACAGCGGGTTCTCGTCTCCAGTCATGCCTTACGTTCGCCGTAGATAGCGATAAACTATCCGCAGCATAGCAGACAATCACCGAGATGACGATTCAGAACACTTACCCGATCAACAACACCCAGACAGAGAGATTTCGCATAGGAATTCAAATCCCAACCAGTTATTCGCCAGATACCCCATATATCATCTCGGTGATGTGCACGCGCTACCCGGACGGCGAGACAGTCCACACGCCCTGGACCCGGTCCATCAGCGAGACCACGGCGAAATGTGGGAGCGTCAGGACGGCGATGAGGACCAGATACAGTCCCACACCCTCCGCCAGGTTCGCGGGGCGGACCGGGACGAGGTAGTAGAACGCCGCGAGGAAGGCGACCGAGACGGCGGTCAGGGGTGCCGCATCGCGCGTGAACCCGCGGAGCGCCGGTCCCAGGTCCCCGCCCTGCAGCCCCGACACCGACCCCTCGTCGAGCAGGACCAGGCGCGCGATGTGCCGGAGCGAGTGCCAGAGGCAGAAGTAGACCCCGACCGCGAGGATGGGCGGGACGGCGAGGAAGAAGACCCAGAGCAGGGCCGTCTCACCGGCATCCAGCCGCCAGCCACGTTCGGCGAGGCCGCGCTCGGCGCGGGCCAGCCCCACGGCGAGCGTCCCGAGCGACAGGAGTGCGAAGGCCGCGCCGAGCGCGAAGCGCGTCTCGACTCGGAACAGGGGCGCCAGCTCCGCCGGGCCGACGCCGAACCGGCCGGTCAGGGCCCGCGCGACCCGACGGTACTGCCCCGGATAGGAGAGCAGCGGGACGAGCATCGGCAGACCACCCCGGACCGCCGCCGTCGCGACGCGCTGGGGCCGCGTGCGGAGGTGCTCGACGTCCGCGAGCGCCAGCAGGGCGTAGATGTCGCCCTGGCCCCAGTGGGCCCAGGTGATGGCGATGAACAGCAGGAACGCCGGGACGGGCGCGAGGAACCACAGCGCGAGGTAGGCGCCGCCGAGCAGGCCGTAGAGGGCGCCGACGCCCGCGAGCGCGCGGAGCGTGACCGGCCGGTCACGGACCCGGGGGACCGCGAGGTGGTCGACCGCGCCGTGGGGCAGCCCCAGGACGAGGACGCTCACGGCCAGCGGCGCGTACTGGAGCGCGAGCGGCACCTCGACGTCGAGGAGGAAGGGGACGACCAGCAGGCCGTGGGCGAGCCACCCGGGCGCGAGCGCCCCGTCCGTCAGCGTCTCGCGGACGCGGCCCGGTACGGCCAGGTCCCTCACAGCCATCGGTCGGCCACCCAGAGCCAGAGCACGAGCCCCTGCACGACGAACAGGTTCGTCAGCAGGAAGAAGGCGGCCTCCTCGACCGGGAGCCCCAGCAGCGGCACGACGGCGCCCGTCGTCAGGTCGGGCGAGAGCTCCCAGACCCCCAGCGCCAGCGCGATACGGTCGGCCACCCAGAGGTACAGCGTCGGGACGGCCACCGCGAGCGCGACCACCCGGCGTCGCGCCCAGAGGTACGGCCAGCCGAACGCCCACTGGACCACGAGGACCGGCGCGGCCCACAGCAGGAGCGTGCCGAGGTAGAGGCCGCCGTCGAGCCCGAGCGCGAGCCAGCCGCCGAACGCGACCAGTCCGCCACCGGCGGCACCGAGCGCGCGCTCGCCGGGGGTGACGCGCCGGGCACGCCCGGTGGCGAACGCGGCCCCGCCGTCAGCGCGGGCCTCCGTGGCCCCCCCGGCCGGCCCCGCGGGGAGCAGGTACAGCCACAGCGCCGTCAGCACCGGCTGGATGACGAAGAACAGGTACTCGCCGAGCGGCACCGCGAACAGCCGGGCGACGGTGGTCCCCTCGCCGTAGCTCCACGCGCCCTGCCGGATGAGGTAGCTGTCCCAGGGCGTGGTGTAGACGAACGCGAGGACCGCCATGATGAGGACCCCGAGGGGGCGGGCATCGACCGAGCGCCCTCCGACCCGGACCCGGGGGGTCGCCGTCACCGCAGGGGTGCCGGGAACCCGGAGTGCCACCCCACGGGCGGTCGCGACCGCCAGGGCCAGCAGCGGCCCGCCGAGGAACACGAGGTGGAACTGCAGGTACGTGAGGGTCGTCATGGGGTGTGGTGTCCGAAAGAACGCCGCGGTGACCGCATGAATCCGGCGACAGATGCCGAGCGATGCGTGTCGTCAGCCTCGGAACCGGCCGACGGTCCGTGCCGGCCGTCGTCAGTCGGCAGCGGCCGCCTCGGAGGCTGCGGACGCCTGGTCGAGCACGTCACGGCTCCGGAGCAGGATGAAGCCGAAGCCGACCTTCGCGGCCAGGTCGAGCACCATGAACAGGACCGTCTCGACGCCGAGGCCGACGAGACCCAGCGTCCCCTCCGTGCCGATGATCCACACGATGGGGTAGGCCGTCCAGAGGACGATGACGAGGTTGCGGAGCGTACTGAACAGGCTCGCGACGTCACCCGAGCGCTGGGCTGCGACGCTGCTCAGCGTCGAGACCAGGTAGTACAGCAGGACGACGAAGAAGCCACAGCTGATACCCCACCACGCGATGCGGGTCCCAGCCGGGCTGAGCGGGCTCCCGGCGCCGGTCGCCAGCGCACCGGCGAGACCGGTCACGATCATCCCGACGTCGAGGCCCACGAGCGTCGCGATGGTGTTCCGGTTGGCCCCGGCGAGCAGGCCGAGGTCGAGCAGGAGCAGCGGCGTCGTGAACAGCCAGTCGGCGTATCGGGCCCAGTAGATGGTGAGCGTCTCACCACCATCGGCCAGCGTCACCTCGATGACGCCGAACCCTTGGAACATCGAGAAGTACGACACGGCGGCGATGCCCGTAATGAACGTCGTGATGATGAAGAACTCTTGTTTTCGTTCGTTTTTCTCACCCGACCCCATCGCGATGAACGCGAGGGTGCCAAGCGCCATGCCCAGGGTGCCGATTCCCAGTGCGATCGTCTCCAGGTCGCTTGTCGGTCCCGCCATATTGCAGATACAGCTACGGCTGGCCACCCCATAAAAGTAGGGCAAAACCGGGGGTGGAGATGACTCTGACTGCCCCGTTCATGGGGCCTTGTCTGGAAAGACACGTACCTGGTAATAAGCCTTTCGGGGTCGCGTGGCCGTGCCTGCGCCTCGGGCGCGCACATCGAGCCCTCGGGCGCGCGGTTCCGTGCGCTGTCCGACACCACTGCGCGGCCCCGTCGCGTCCACCCCGCGACCCCCGTGCTTATTCGCCCGGTCGCCCTACGGCGGCGTATGTCACTCGACCTCACGCCGGAGCAGCTCGACCGCTACTCCCGGCACGTCATCATGGACGAGGTCGGCCCGGAGGGACAGGGCCGGCTGCTCGACGCCCGCGTCCTCTGTCTCGGTGCCGGCGGCCTCGGGTCGCCGGTCATCCAGTACCTCGCGGCCGCCGGCGTCGGGACACTCGGCATCGCCGACGACGACGTGGTCGAGCGCTCGAACCTCCAGCGCCAGGTCGTCCACGGTGACCCCGACGTGGGCCGCCCGAAGGTCGAGTCGGCCAGGGAGTTCGTCGAACGGCAGAACCCCGACGTCACGGTCGAACCGCACGAGACGCGGGTCACCGCCGACAACGTCGAGGACCTCATCGCCGAGTACGACCTCGTCGTCGACGGCTCGGACAACTTCGCGACCCGCTACCTCGTCAACGACGCCTGCACGCTCGCCGGAGTGCCGTTCGTCCACGGCGCCATCCTCCGGTTCGAGGGGCAGCTGACTACCGTCGACGCCACCGTCCCGGAGGAGGGCGGCGACAACGGCCCCTGCTACCGCTGCCTGTTCCCCGAGGCGCCCGAGCCCGGGACCGTCCCGGACTGTGCGACCGCGGGCGTCCTGGGCGTCCTCCCCGGGACGGTCGGCTGCATCATGGCCACCGAGGCCGTCAAGCTCGTGCTCGACCACGGCGAGACGCTCGACGGCCGGATGCTGTTCTACGACGCCGAGGACATGACCTTCCGCGAGATCGCGATGGAGCCCCGTCCGGGCTGCCCGGTCTGCCAGCCCGGGGGTATCGAGTCCATCCACGAAGTGGAATACCGAGACACCTGTTCGATCGCCGCGGACTGAACCGAACAGAGCGCCGGAACTATCGATTTGCTTCCAGGATACCATCATAACGCCCAGATCCGGGATGGTTGCAGTGCGGACAATGCCGTCAGCAGCTTGGAGTGAGCGTGCGTCTGTATCGATCATCCGGGTGACGGCGGTGACGGGACGGTCGTCGAACGCCCACACGCTCGGGTCGCCGATAAGCGCTCTCTCCCACCCAGCAGTTCAGGAGAGCGCTCCGACCTCGACCGCCTCCCGCTCGAACCGCTCGCCCGTCCAGCGCCAGGACCGCACGTCGGGCCCGTCACGGCCCAGGGAGACGATAACGTAGCTGTACCCCTCCCAGGTCGCCTCGTGGGCGTCGACATCGCTGGGGGCCGGGGGGCCCCGGGGATGGGAGTGGTAGAAGCCGACTACCGCGTCACCGCCCGCCTCCAGGTCACGCATCAGCTCCAGCTGCTCGGCCGGGTCGAGCGCGTAGCGGTTGCGGGGGGCGTCGGCCGCGTTGGTGGCGCGGGCCGACGCACGGGCGTCCGACTCGTCACCGTGCGTGCCCGCGAGGATTCCACATACCTCGGCGGGCGCGCCCCCGCGTGCGTGCGCGACCATGTCCTCGTAGACCGCGGGCGAGAGCCGGAGCATCTACGCGACCGTCCGGGCCAGCGGCCGGACGGCATCGGCGGGCGGCTCCTCGAACCGGTCGGGGTGCACCACCCACGCGAGGTACTCCAGCGTGTCGACCAGTCGAGGACCCGGCCGGTTGACGAGGTGGTGGCCGTCCATCGCGTACGCCCGCTCCCCGCGGACGGCGGTCAGGTCGGCGAACCCCTCGCGCCCCGTGAGGTCGTCGAGGTTGTCGAACGTCTGGTCGAGTTCGAAGCCACAGGGGGCCGCCACCAGCACCTCCGGGTCGTACTCGCGGACGGCGGTCCACTCGCGGGGGCGCGACTCGGCCCCGTGCTCGGCCATGCCGTACTCGCCGCCGGCCCACTCGACCAGTTCGGGCATCCAGTGGCCCGCGACCATCACGGGGTCGAGCCAGTCCAGCACGGCCACGCGGGGGCGCTCCGGCCCGGGGATATCGGTCGTCCGTGCGCGCACGCGCTCTGCGCGCTCGCGCAGGTCGACCACGAGGTCGGCGGCCTGGGGCTCGCGGCCGAGCGCGGCGCCGATGCGCTCGATGTCGTCGAGAACGTCGTCCAGGGAGTGCGGGTCCGTCGTGACGACCTCGCAGTCGAGTCCGAGCTCGTCGACGGCCTCGCGCACGAGCACGCGGTCGACCGCACAGACGTCGCAGATACCCTGCGAGACCACGACGTCCGGGTCCAGCCGCTCCAGGGTCTCCAGGTCGAGTTCGTAGACGCCGCCGGCCCGCTCGGCCTGCGCGACCTGCTCGTCGATCTCGGCACTCGACGCGTCGGGATCGACGTGCGTCTCGACGACGCTGGGCAAGTCGGCCGCCTCGGGCGGGTGGTCGCACTCGTGGGAGACGCCCACCGGCTCGACGCCGAGGGCGTAGACGATCTCCGTCGCGGACGGCAGGAGCGAGACGACGCGCATACCCGGCGTTGGCGCGCGACCGGCTAAAGCGTGTGGCAGGCCACCGGAGGGCGTCGGACCACCGGGCGCACCCCGCAAGGTGGGGTGTCGAGCGTGTCAATGCGCCGCAGGGGCCCGCAGCACTGATCCTCGACCAGCAACACGGCACCCGCATGGGCCACGACGACCCGGCCACGACCGTCCAGGAGCTGACCACCGACGCCGAGTGGGACGCCGCCGTCCCGTTGCTCCGGCAGCTCTGGAGTGACGCCGACCCCTCGTTCGTCCGCTCCTGGCGCGAGGAGGACGGCTACCACCTGTTCGGGCTGTACGTCCAGGGTCCCGACCCGGCGACACTCGTCGGCGTCGTCGGGGTCTCCGTCCAGCGCGTCCTCCACCACCGGCGCCACGCCTGGGTCCACGACCTCGTGGTCGACGAGCCCCGGCGCTCGGAGGGGTTCGGCGCCGAGTTGCTGGCGTTCGTCGAGCGCTGGGCGACGGAGCGCGACTGCGAGTACGTCGCGCTCGCCAACCACCGCGACAACGAGGCCGCGCTCCGGTTCTACGAGGACGCCGGGATGGAGCGGTGGGGCTACGTGATCGAACGCGAGTGCTGACGGATGCTTCAAACCTTGCATAGTCAACCAGATACGTGAGCAGCGTGGAAGTCGTAAGTCGGGACGGGTACTGCGCGGGGACCATCGTTAGCTACCCGTTCCACTTCGGCCCGGACGCGCCAGCCGTGCCCAGCACGGAACGCGTCCGCCTTCCCGCCGGTATCCGTCGACGGGCCCGGCCGTGGTCGTGGCCGACGGGTCGGGCCCGGCGCTTATCGTCCTGCGCCGCCACCAGCAGGTATGAGCCTCATCGCGGAGATCTCGCTGTGCTCCCCCCTCATGGAGGAGACCGCGGGGGCACTGCCGGGGACGACGTTCCGGATGGAGGACCTGCAGCTGGTCGCGGACGGGCCCGCGAAGTACCTGTTCTGGGCCGAGGGCGGGTCGCTCGACCGGCTCGACGAGGTCCTGACCCACGACCCGACGGTGGCCTCGTTCACCTGCCTGACGGCGCTGTCGGACCGCCGGCTCTACCGGGTGAGCTTCACCGGCGCGATGAAGGAGCGGATGACCTACCTCGACGCCGCCGCCAACGACATCGTCTACCTGGAGATGCGCTCGACCCACGAGCGGACCCGCATCCGGGCCCGCGTGCCGACCCGCGAGGCGCTACGGGAGTACGTCGACACCTGCCACGGGAAGGGCATCGAGCTCCAGATCGAGAGCCTCTACCGGCCCGACGAGGAGGGGCACAACCCACGGTTCGGCCTGACGGAGCCACAGCGCGAGGCGCTCGTCGCCGCCTACGAGGCGGGCTACTTCGACAGCGATCGGAGGGCGACACTGGCCGACATCGCCGAGGACCTCGGCATCTCCCGGCAGGCGCTCGCCGGCCGGCTCCGGCGCGGGCACCGACAGCTCGTGGGCGCGACGCTGGGCTGAGGGCCCGCCCGAACGGCCTCCACGGCCCTGGCTATCCAGGGAACGGCACGTCCAGCACCCGGTCCGACTCCGGTGACTCGACGGCCGTGGCGGTCTCGCCGTCGGGCCAGTGGACCCGGACGCGCCGTGGAGTGGCGTCCCCGAGCCCGAAGTGCGCGACCGGCTCCCCCTGGCAGAGGTAGCCCGAGCCGGCGTCGACGACGCGGCGCTGCTCGCGATGGGGGCCGCCGTCGAGGTCCAGCGTGACGAGCGCGCCGCGAGCGGGCGCGCCGTGCCGGGTCAGGGGTCGGACCCGGAGCCAGCCGTCTGCGGCGTCCGGGTGGCCGTACACCGACAGCGGTTCCCCCTCGGGGCCGCCGTGCGCGACGAACAGTTCGAGCGCGCCGTCCCCGTCGAGGTCAGCGGCGACCGCGCCCGTGGTCGGGATGTCCGGTTCGGCCGCCGCACCGGGGTCGACCCGTTCCCACTCGGCAGCGTCGCGGTGGTCCGGGCCGACCCGGCGGAACAGCCGGTTGGGCGCACCGTGGCAGGTCACGAACAGCTCCTGGGCGCCGTCGTTGTCGAGGTCAGCCGCGAGGACGGTCCGCACGGGACCGGGCTCGGCGAACGGCTCTGGCGTGACATCGCCGGCCGGCGACCCACGCCGGAGGTCCCACAGCCGGTTCCGTCCGCGGTCGTTGCCCAGCGCCAGGCCGAGCGCGTTCCCGAGGTCGACCAGCGCGGCCCCACGGGCGTCGCCGTGCGTGTCCGAGACGCCCAGCTCGGGCGCGAAATCGGTGAACCCACCGCCGTCGTTGCGCAACAGGAGGTTCGGCCCGCGCTCCATCCCGAGGACGAGGTCCATCCGGCAGCCCGCGCTCCCGGCAGTGTCCACGGCGCGCGCTGGGCCCGCCACCACGGACCGGCCACCCCCGAGGAAGTCGATGCCGACCTCGGGGGCCCGGTCCGTGACGCTGCCGGCCGCGACGGTCTGGAGCCGGGCGGGCGAGGCGTCGCCGGTGACGAGGAAGGCGTAGGTGCCGTCACCGGTCCGGTCCAGCGCCGCGACCGAGCGCCCGACCCGGAGGTTCCGACCCCGGCGATTGCGGCCGTCGGCCAGCAGGTCGAGCCAGCCCGCCAGCCCGTCGTCGCCGTGCGGGTCGAGCAGCTGGTCGGGTTCGGGCGAGCCGAGGCCGCCATCCGCGCCCGGTTCGAGGACCTCGCGGGCGAACGGGCCGGCGTTGTGGACGTACCACTCCTCCTCGCCGTCGGCGTCGGCGTCGGCCGCGGCGACCCCGACCGCGTGGCCTGCGGGGTCCGCGACCGGCTCGGCCTCGCCGTACGGGTCCCCGCCGGTCGCGGTGGCGTCGCGGAGCTCGGCGGCCACGTCGGCGAGCCCGGCGGTGCCGTCCCCGGCCGCGTCACCCGTGGCGCCCCGGAACAGCCGGTTGGCCTCGCCGTAGCCCGCGACGAGGACGAGCGGCGCGCCGTCGAACTCGGAGACGGCGACGCCGGTCGCGCGCATGGGCTCCCGGTCGGGCAGCAGGTCGGAGCGGTCGGCGAGCACACTCCCGCGTGGGCCGGGCCGGGCTTAGCCATGGCGGGTGTGGCAGGGATGGCGGGCACAGGGGCCCCCTGAGACACCCCCACAAGAGTCATACCGCAAGACGGCCCACCCGACACTGATGAACGACAGCAGGAGTGGTGGTGCGCTCGGTGGCATGACGGCGCTCGTGACGGGTGCCTCCTCGGGGATCGGGCGGGAGACGGTCCGCACGCTCGCGCGGGACGGCGCCGACGTGGTGCTCGCGGCCCGCCGGGACGAGCGCCTCCGCGAGGTCGCCGACGAGGTGACCGACGCCCACGGCGTCACGGCCGAGGTAGTCCCGACCGACGTGACGGCGTCCGACCAGGTCGACGCGCTGGTCGCGGCGGCCCGCGAGCGACTGGACGGGCTCGACATCGTGGTCGCGAACGCGGGCGTCGCCGCGGGGTCGGCCATCGAGACGATGACCGACGCGGACTACCGCCGGATGATGGCGGTGAACACGGACGGCGTCTTCTACCTCACCCGCGCGGCGCTGCCCGCGCTCCGCGAGTCCGGCGGCCACCTCATCTACGTCGGCTCGTTCGCCGGCAAGTACCCCCGCCCCTACAACCCGGTCTACGCGGCGACGAAGTGGTGGGTCCGTGGCTTCGCGAAGTCGGTCTCGGCGCAGGTCGGCGACGACGACATCGGCGTGACCATCGTCAACCCGGCCGCGGTCCGGACGGAGTTCGAGGTCGAGGGGACGAGCATGGCCGAGCGCTACGACCCGGGCGAGGTCGTCGAACCGGCGGAGGTGGCCGACGCCATCACGTTCGCCGCGAAGCAGTCACCCTCGATGGTCCACGAACTGGACCTCTACGAACGGGACAAACTGACTGGTTTCTAGGGCTGCCATTCGGCGATTTCTGCAGATTTCGGCAGGGACGACGGCAATTCCAGCAACGACAGGACCACCTACGAAGCCCTCGCGCGCTCAGGGCCCCGCGGCTCGCTGCGCTCCTCGGCCTCACTTCGTTCGGCCTGCGGTGCTTGCGTCGCTGGGGGACCGCTGAGAGCGCTCGACGAAGGCGGGCGACGCAAGGACCACAGCGCATGCCCGGAACGGCGCGCGACCGCAGGGAGCGCGCCGCACGCCCGGACCGCGAGGACCGCAGCGAGCCCCCCGAGTCGAGAGCGTGAGGGCTTCGTAGGCTATCTTATCCTCGCCGTCGCTGAGAGAGCCTGCAAGGAGCCAACGCATATTTTATACAAAACCGCAATATTATACATCTATTGCAGATTTTCAATGCTTACGGGAGGAATATCCCCATTATCCCGACTCGTCCAGCAGTCGTTTCAGCTCGGACAGTCGGTTCAGCGCCTCCAGCGGCGTCGTGTTGCCGAGGTCGACCGCGTCCAGTTCGGCGACCAGCCGGTCGATGTCGTGCCCGCCGTCGCCGGACACGGAGACGGCGCCGGGGGCGTCCGCGCCGGCGGTTCCACCCGAAACGCTGCCGTCGGCTGACGACACCCCGTCTCCACCCGAAGCCGCCCCCTCCGACGCCGCTCGCGACCCGGAGCCGCCGTCAGCCCCGCCGTCACCGCCAGTCTCCCGTGCCAGCAGTTCCCGTGCGCGCGCGACCACCGTATCGGGCACCCCGGCGGCGTCGGCCACCTCGACGCCGTAGGAGGCGGTCGAGGCACCGGGCTGGAGGTCGTGGCGGAAGACGACCTCGCCGTCGCGCTCGGTGGCCGGGAAGTGGCGGTTGACCGCGTCGGGCAACGTCGCGGCGAGGTCGGTCAGGTCGTGGTGGTGGGTCGCGAACAGGACCGTCGCGCCCACCTCGTCGTGGAGGTACTCCGTGACGGCGCGGGCGAGGGCGAAGCCGTCGGCGGTCGAGGTCCCGCGGCCGACCTCGTCCAGCAGGACGAGCGAGCGGGGCGTGGCGGCGCGGAGGATGTCCGCGACCTCGGTCATCTCGACCATGAACGTCGAGCGCCCGCCCGCGATGTCGTCGCTGGCGCCGACGCGGGTGAACACGCGGTCCACGACGGGCAGGCGCGCCGCCCGCGCGGGCACGAACGACCCGACCTGCGCCAGCACCGAGATGAGCGCGACCTGGCGCATGTACGTCGACTTGCCGCTCATGTTCGGCCCCGTGATGACCGCGACCGTGCCGGGGTCGAGGTCGGCCCCGTTCGGGACGAACCGCTCCTCGGCACGCTCGACGACGGGGTGGCGCCCGGCCTCGACCTCGAAGCGGTCGGCCCCGACCTCCGGCCGCGAGTACCCGTGTTCGGCGGCGACGGTCGCCAGCGCCACGAGCGCATCGAGGTCGGCCAGCGCCGACGCGAGCCCCTGGATGCGCTCGGCCTCGGCGGCCACCTCGTCGCGCAGCTCGCGGAACAGCTCGTACTCCAGGTCGTCGGCGCGGTCCTCGGCGCGGAGGATCTCGTCCTCGCGCTCCTTCAGCTCGGGCGTGACGAACCGTTCGCTGTTCTTCAGCGTCTGCCGGCGCTGGTACTCCTCGGGCACGGCGTCCAGATTGGCCTTCGTCACCTCGATGTAGTAGCCGTGGACCTGGTTGTGCCCGACCTTCAGCGAGTCGACGCCCGTCCGCTCGCGCTCGGTCGCCTCGAGGTCGTCGATCCACCGCTTGCCCTCGCGCTCGGTCCCGCGTAGCTCGTCGAGACGGTCGTCGTACCCCTCGCGGATGACGCCGCCCTCCGTCAGTTCCGGCGGCGGGTCCCCCCGGACGGCGGCGTCGATGGCCTCGCGCACGTCGGCCACGGGGTCGAGGCGGTCGCGGAGCCGCCGGACGGGCTCGCAGTCGGCGTCCGCGAGCGCCTCGCGCAGGTCCGGCACGACCGCGAGCGTGTCGTGGAGCGAGCGGAGGTCGCGGGCGTTCGCCCGGCCACGCGAGACGCGGGCGACGAGCCGCTCGATGTCGTAGACGTCGGCCAGCCGGTCGTGCAGGCGCTCGCGCGTGCGGACGTCGGTCAGAAACTCCGCGACGGCGTCCTGCCGGGCCTCGATGCGTTCGGTGTCGAGGAGCGGCCGCCGGAGCCAGTCCGTGAGTTCGCGCCGTCCGAGGGCGGAGGCCGTCTCGTCCAGCACGTCCGCCAGCGCCGTGCCCGCCGCGCCGTGGACGTGCCGTGGCTCGAACAGTTCGAGGGAGCGCACGGCGACCGCGTCCAGCAGCATGTACTCGCGGGGGTCGTAGCGGGTGAGGTGGTTGAGGTAGTCCAGCCGTGGCTCGGGGGGGACCTCCGAGGGGTCGAGGCCCGTCTCGTCGACCTCACCGTCGTCGACGGCGCCGGCGCCCTCCTGGTAGCCGCCGCGCGTGTACTCGGCGTAGGCGAGGAGCGCGCCGCACGCGCGGGTCTCGGCTTCGCTCGCGAGGGAATCACTCTCCGCGGCGAAGTACGTCCCGACGCGCTCGCGGGCGACCTCGGGCTCGAACGCGACCGGGTCGTAGCGCGTCACCATCGCCTCGGCGGGAAACGCCTCGCGCACGTCGTCCTCCTCGACCGCCGGCCCGACTACCACCTCGCTGGGGACGAACCGGCCGGCCTCGTCCGCGACGGCGTCGAGGCTCCGGAGGCCGGTCGCGTAGAAGTCACCCGTCGACACGTCCAGCAGCGCGAGCCCGTACGTGCGTCCACCGGTCACGCCCTCGTCGGCCTCGCCGACAGCGAGCGCCGCGACGAAGTTGTTGTCCGCGCCGCGCAGCAGTTCCGTCTCGGTGAGCGTGCCCGGCGTCACCACCCGCGTGACCGCGCGTTCGACACAGCCCGACGCCTCCTCGGGGTCCTCGACCTGGTCGGCCACGGCGACCCGGTAGCCCGCGTCCAGCAGCGTCTCGATGTAGCTCTCGGCGTTGTCGATGGGGATGCCGGCCATCGGGTACCGGCCGGTCGAGTCCTCGCGCTTGGTCAGCGTGATCTCGCAGAGCCGCGCGGTCGTCTCCGCGGCGGCACAGAACGTCTCGTAGAAGTCGCCCACCTGGAACAGCACGAGCGAGTCCTGGTAGCGGGCGCACAGCTCGTAGTACTGGCTCAGCATCGGCGTCAGTTCCTCGGGGTCCATCCCGTCGGGCGCGCCCAGCGCCGGGTCCCCCGGCGCGTCGTCGGCACCGCCCCGGGACGGCGCCTCGGCCGCATCCCCGCCCGAATCCCCGTCGGGTCCCCGGTCCGGACTCCCATCGGGGCCCCCGTTCGGACCGCTGTCGCGTCCCCCGTCCGGACCGCTGTCGCGTCCCCCGTCCGGACCGCTGTCGCGTCCCCCGTTCGGGTCCGTGTCGGCGTCCTCGTCCATGCCCGTCCCGTCCGTGGCCGGCGGGGAAATAGCCGACGGACCGGCGGCCCGGTCGCGGTCGCCGGATGGACCCCACGCCGCGTCCCGACCGGTCGTGTGTCCGCCTGGCGTGGGACCGCTGAACACGGCCGTATCGGGGATAAAACCCCGTAGAACTGCCGGCTGAAGCCTTTTCCAGCAGGACCGTCATTGACGCGTATGACCGAGCACGACGCGGCCGAACGGGCCGCCGATGGTGGGACCGCGGAGGGGGAGGCAGAGGGAGGTGACGCGGCCGAGGTGGCGGCCGCCGAACCGGGCCCCGCGCAGGCGCGACGCGAGGACTTCGTCCCCGAGGGGATGCCCCGGCCGGGGCCGGACGCGCTGTACGGCGAGAACCCGACGCCCCCGGTACTGGAGAACGGCCCCGGGTGGGAGGCCGACCCGCTGCTCGTCTCCGGCACCGACGCGTACGCCGACGGGGAGTACCTCTACCAGGACTACGTCTTCGACGACCACGGCGCCGACGTGACGCCGATGTACGCCGAGCCACCCGAGGGTGCGAAGGCGGTCGGCGGGGTCTACCAGCAGCCGACGGGCGACTACTACTACCCCCGCGACGAGGACCGCTACGCGTACAACGCCGCCGACCTCGTGGAGTTCCGCGCCCGGCCGACCGACGAGGGCGTCGCCTACCGCATCACGCTGAACACGATGCGGGCCGCCGACGCCGCCGCGGTCGCGGTCGGCATCGACACCTCCGGCGCGGGCGCTCCGGAGGACGATGGCCCGGGCGACGACCGACGGACCGACTGGGGGCACGGGCTGGGCGACCTCGGCGCCCCGGTCGACCACACGCTCGTCACGTGGGGCACCGGCGCCGAACTCGACGGCGAGCCGCTGGACGAGGAGCGCCTCGTCGTCGACACGGAGCGCAACCAGATCGAGGTCGAGATTCCGCTCGAACCGGACGGAGAGGCCTGGCGCCACTACTGCGCCGTCGGGCTCTGGGACCGCGAGCGCGAGGCGTTCAAACGCGTCGGCACGAGCGTCGACGACGATATGCCCGGCGGCGGCGAGGGCGCCGCGGACCTCCCGCCCGTGTTCAACGTGGGCTTTCGCTTCGACGAGCCGATGGACCGGAACGTCGAGGCGGAGAACCTGCTCCCGCGGCTGGCGGCGATGGGGCTGGACCTCCCCGGAACCCTCCTCGGTGAACTGCAGGAGCCCCAGCGCCTGCTCGGGCGCGTGCAGGGCATCGGTGACGCGCTGGGCGACACCATCCGTGACCCGCTGGGTGGCAACCCGTTCGACCCCCTCGGCCTGGCCGACGACATCAGCGACATCTTCGGCGACCTGGACGGCTACCCGCGCGTGTTCGGCCACGGGAACTGGCGCGACACGGCCCAGGCGTTCGCGCTGCGCGAGCGCGACATCTCCGACTTCCACGCCGACATCGACTTCGCGAAGCTCGCCGACGAGGTGACCGAGCGCGACCTCCCGACTGGGGGGTACCACTCGTTCCTCTACCCCTCGCGCCACGAGTTCGACCACGACGGCGTCGACCCCCACCGGAACGTCTTCTACGGCCGCCTCCAGCCCTACAGCGCCTACATCCCCGAGGACTACGACCACGAGGACCCCGAGCCGCGACCGCTGGCGCTCCTGCTCCACTCGCTGGGCTGCTGTTACAACCAGTACGCGACGTTCATGCCCAACTACGTCAAGGGCTTCGCCGAGGCGTACGGCGCCATCGTGATGACCCCGCAGGCCCGGGGCCCGGCGCTGTGGTACCAGCGCCAGGCCGAACTCGACGTGTTCGAGGCGATGCGTGACCTGCGCGGGCGGTACAACGTGGACATGGACCGGGTGACGGTGTCCGGCTACTCGATGGGGGGCTACGGCGTCCACCTGCTCGCCGGGAAGCACCCGGACGTGTTCGCACGGGGGTTCTCCATCGTCGGCACCCCCTCCGAGGACCCGCTGGAGGGGCCGACCAACAGCGTGCTGGAGACGCCCGCGGAGATCATGACGGGCCTGTTCGGCGGCGAGGAGGGGGGCGACCTCCTCACCGTCTTCGGCGACAAGCCCGAGGACGCGCTCCGCCTGACCGACAACCTCCGGCACGTTCCGATGCTGCTGTGGAACGGCGCGGCGGACCCGCTCGTCCCCATCCTCGGGCCGGCGAACTACGCCCGGCGCCTCGACGAGTTCGACTACCGCCACCGCATCGACGTCTTCCCCGGCGGCACGCACATGATTCTCGCGGCCTGCGACGAGTGGAGCGGCGGCCCGGAGTACGTCGCGAAGGGCCACCGCGAGGCGGCGCCGAACCGGGTCACCTACAAGCACATCCCCGAGTTCGACTACCCCCAGTTCGGCCTGGTCCACGACGGGGCCTACTGGGTCGACGGTATCACCGCCCACGAGGAGTTCTCCAGCGGCCGCGTCGACGCCATCTCGCTCGCCGACGGGTACGAGGCGCCACACGTGAAGCACTTCAACTGGACCGGGAGCCGGCCCCAGCCCCACATCACCCGTGGCATCGAGTGGATCGACCCGGACGCGGACGGCGAGCGCAACCTCGCCGACGACGACGAGCGCGACGGCCACGAGCGCTACGCGCCCGAGAACGCGCTGAACATCACCTGCTGGGGGGTCGAGACGGTCACCATCCACATGGACGGCGCGGGCCTGGACCCCACCGAGGAGCTCCGCATCGACTACCGCGCGAGCAACGAGACGACCGTCGTCCTCGCCAGCGCCGAGGGCGAGCGCGAGGTCACGCTCTCGGAGGACCGCGACGGCGACACCATGACCGTCGACCCCATCGCCTGAGTCGGTGGCCGGGACCGGTACCGTCGGATAAACCCGCCGTCGGAAACAAGGAAACAGGTTTACAGTTGCGTAGAGTAGAGGGCGGGTATGGCTGAGGACCACGGCGACCCGGGCGAGTTGCCGGCCACGTCACCCCGGCCGGGACCGGACGCGCTGTACGGGTCGAACCCGACCCCGCCGCCGCTGGAGAACGGGCCGGGATGGGAGGCCGACCCGCTGCTGGTCTGTGGCGCCGCCGCGTACGACGACGGCGAGTACCTCTATCAGGATTTCATCTTCGACGACCACGGTGCCGACCAGCGCTCGGTGCTCTCGCGGGCACCGGCGAACACGCGCAGCGCCTACGGCAGCTTCTCACCCGCGACCGGCGACCTGTTCTACCCCAACGACCACCACCGCTACGCGTACAACGCCGCGGACCTGCTGGAGTTCCGCGCCCGCATCGACGAGTCCGGTGGCGAGGACGAGATCGTCTACCGCTTCACGCTCAACTCGATGGCCGAGCCCGACCTCGCGGGCATCGCCCTCGGCATCGACACCACCGCGTCGGGTGGGCCAGTCGACGGCACGAGCGACTGGGGCTACGGGCTGGGCGACCTCGGCGCCCCCGCGGACCACGTCCTCGTGACGTGGGGCACGGGCGCCGAACTCGACGGCGAGCGCCTCGACGACGACCGCGTCAGCGTCGACGTCGAGCGCAACCAGATCGAGGTACAGGTGCCGCTCGACCCCGGCACGGGGACGTGGCGCCACTACCTCGGCGTCGGCCTGTGGGACCCGGAGAACGACCGGTTCAAACAGCCCCGCGAGAGCCCGACCGACGACCTGCCCGGCGGCGCGCGCCCCTCCTCGAACCCGCCGCCGATCTTCAACGTCGGCTTCCGCTTCGACGAGCCGATACAGGAGGAGGAACTCAACCTCATCGGCCTCTCGCAGGCGCTGCGGAGCGTCCTCACGGGCGGGCTCCCGCGGTTCTTCACGGGGACCATCGGCCGGCTCAGTCCCATCCCCGGGACGGAATCGATGCTCGACGAGATCACGGCGGCGCTGGACGGCGAACTGCCCCGGACAATCGGCCGGGGGAACTGGCGCGAGTACGGCCAGGCCCGGGCGCTGGCCGAGCGCGACATCTCCGCGTTCTTCGCCAACATCGACTTCGCGAAGATGCGCCAGGGGCTCGACGACAGCCGCGTCCCGAAGACGGGCTACCTGACGATGCTCTACCCGTCGCGCTACGACTACGGCCGCCAGGGGACCGACCCCTACAACGACGTGTTCTGGGGCCGCCTCCAGCCCTACGGCGTGTACGTCCCGCCCGAACACGACCCCGAGGAGCCCGCGCCGATGACGCTGATGCTCCACTCGCTGGGCTGTAACTACAACGAGTACAGCGTCTTCATGCCGGGCCTCGTCGAGTCCATCGCGAAGGAGCAGGACGGTATCGTCCTGATGCCCCAGGCCCGCGGACCGGGGCGCTGGTACCGCAAGGAGGGCGAGGTCGACGTGTTCGAGGCGTGGCGCGACCTCGAGACGCGCTACGAGATCGACCGCGACCGGGTGACCGTCGCGGGCTACTCGATGGGCGGGTTCGGCACCCAGATCCTCTCGGCGAAGTACCCGGACCTGTTCGGGCGGGGCTTCTCCGTCGTGGCGCCGCCCTCCGAGGACCCGTTGGAGGGCCCCTCCGGCGGACTCATCCGGTCGCCGACGCTGCTGACGCAGGGGCTCCTGGGCGGGCGCGGCGGCGGGGAGTTCCTCACCCTCTTCACCACCCACCAGGAGAACGCGATGGACCTCGCGGACAACCTCCGGCATATCCCGATGCTGCTGTGGAACGGCGGCGTCGACGAGCTGGTACCGGTGCTGGGGCCCATCAACTACAGCCGGAAGCTGAAGGACCTGGGCTACCGCCACCAGCTCGATGTCTTCCCGGCGGCCGGCCACCTGATGCTCGCGGTCCGGGACAAGTGGAACCGGGCCCCCGAGTTCCTCGCCCGCGGCTACGTCAAGCGCGGGCCCACGCGGGTCACCTACCGGCGCGACCCCGAGTTCGACGAACCCGCGCTGGGGCTGGCCCACGACAAGGCCTACTGGGTCAGCGACATCCGGGTCCGGGACACGGACGAGGGCGGGCTGGTCGATGCGCACTCGCTCGCCGAGGGGTACGACAAGGCGGTCCCCGAGAGCTTCCGGGAGACCGGCTCGGACCCGCAGACACGGATCTCGAAGGGGACCAAGTGGGTCGACTTCGAGCACGTCCACGACGAGGCCAACGAACTCCACGTCAAGGTCGAGAACGTCGACGGCGTCACGCTGTGGATCGAGGAGGCCGGCCTGGAGGTCGACGAGGAGCTCCGGCTCATCGTCCGGAGCGACGGCCTCGCGACGCTGACGCTGGCGGGCTCGTTCGGCCGCGAGACCGTCGAGGTGGTCGAGGGCGACACCACCATCGACCTCGGCCCGCTCACGGACCCCAGCCCGGAGGACGCGGGCGCCGTCGAACGGCCCGGCGAGGCCGACTGACGGGGACGGCCGGCCGCGGTCGCCGAGTTCGCCGCGGTCGCCGAGTTCGCCGCGGTCGCCGCGTTCCTCGAGCGCCACGGCTGACCCATCTCGAGGTGCGGCAGGGTGTCGACGTACGGGGTGGGGATGTCGTGGACGCGCTGACGCGGTCCTCGAGATGAAGTCGCCGGCAGGCCGCCTGTGTGAACGGCCACACGGGAGGGCGTTGACGGTGTTCGTGGCAGCGCCGGAGGTGCCGTCGGGCGATACCCGGACGACGAGGCGGGTCGACGTGGTCCGCACCCACGGGGCGCGGCCGTCCCCCGAGCCGTCTGCCACCCTTCCCACGACGCGGGACCCACCCCTATACTTTCGACCACGGCCGTCCGTACTCCGGCCATGTACGACACCATCCTGGTCCCGACCGACGGGAGCGAGGCCGCGACGGCCGCGCTGGACCACGCCGCCGACCTCGCCGACGAACACGATGCGGAGGTCCACCTGCTGTACGTGACCGAGTCGCCGGCCATCGCGCCGACGCCGGCCGCCGGGGGCGTGCTGGAGGCGCTCGAACGCCACGGCGAGGAGATCGTCGACGAGGCCGCCGAACGGCTCCGGAACCGCCGGGTCCACACCGCGGTCGCACGGGGCTCGCCCCACCGCGCCATCCTCGACTACGCCGCCTCGAACGACGTCGACCTCGTGGTGATGGGCACCCACGGCCGGACGGGGCTCTCGCACGCGTTGCTCGGGAGCGTCGCCGAGCGGGTGGTCCGGCTCTCGCCGGTGCCCGTGCTGACCGTGCGGCACGACGAGGCCGTGGACGGCGAGGTGCCCGACAGCGAGGCGGCCGACGACGCGGACTGAGCGGGCCGGCCACCCGCGCTCGGTCGTACCCGGGACCACCATCGAACCGGTCGTCGCCGCGCGCTGGCCCGCCGTCTCGACGTCGGCTCTTCAGTACGAGGACGTCGCAGGGGAGTCCTTCGCCGGCCCCTCGTCGTCAGCCGGCATCCGTTGACCCCTCCGGGTCCGCCAGCGCGACGACCGGGAGATCGGGTTTCGTCACCAGCTTGAGCGTGCGGTCCCCGGAGAGGAACTGGACGAACCGGGAGCCGCCTCGCGGCCGGAAGGCGATGGCGTCGACGTCGAGGGCCTCGGCCGTCTCGACGATGCCGTCGACGACATCGCGCTGGTACGAGGTCGCCCCCTCGGCGTCCGGGAACTGCTCCCGGAAGGCGGCGAACGACTCGTCGGCCAGCGCCTCGGACTGCTCGACGGGTGACTTGTCGGGGACGCCCTCGCCCTTCTCGACGACGTGCAGCACGGTGACCCGCTCCGGGTCGTACGATGCGAGCGCGGCCGCGGTCACCCGTGCGTCCTCGGGGTCGGCGACCGGGACGAGGACGTGGCCGATCAGTTGTCGTGTCATGGGTCAGGTGAATCGGTAGGTCGCGACGTCGGCGCTGTCACACGGCGGACACCGACCGCCCGCAGCGTCGACCGTCGGGCCGCAGTGCCGGCACTCGTGGCGGACGGTTTCGGCGCCGAGCACGCGGTCCAGGAGCGCTGTGAGGGTGAGCATGGGCTGGGATCGTCACTCCGTAGTTGATCCGGGCGGGGAGGCACGGAAGACCGCGAGTGCGTCCGTCCCGTCGCCGGCCCTGGAGAGGATGGTCACGATGTCGTCCGGCTGGAAGACCGTGTCCCCGTGGGGCGTGAGTTCCCGGTCACCCCGCTCGATGGCGATGACGAGCGTCTCCTCGTCCAGGATACCCTGCTCGGCAGCGGCCTCCAGCGTCATGCCGGCGATGGGGGCCTCGGGCTGGACGGCCACCTCGACGACGCTCGCGTTGCCCGTGAGGCTGATGAAGTCGTTGGCCTCCGGCTCCGGAGCCGAATCGTCCGGGACGAAGGGACCGTACGGCGCGTGGAGCTCCTCCTCGAGGAGGTCCTCGTCCTCGATGTGGATGCCGATGTCCGTCAGGCGGCGGGCGATGCGGCGGAGGTCGCTCGTGTCCTCGCCCACCGCGAGGACGTGGATGTTGCGCCGCCCCGTCATCAGGGTCCGGACGTTGATGACCCCGGGGATGGCGCGTGCCTCGTGCGCCATCGCCTCCCGGTCGGTCACGGGGACGTCGCAGAGGTAGAGGTTCGTGAGCCTCCCGCCCGCCCGCTCGAAGTCGACCTGCGTCGTGTATCCCCGGATGATGCCGGCGTCCTCGAGCTTGTGGATGCGGTTCCGGATGGTCGCGCCCGAGACGCCCGCCTCCTCCCCGAGCGCGCTGGCGGACGTGTCCCGCGCGTTCCCCATGAGCGCGTGGAGGATGCGCCGGTCGACCTCGTCGAGGCGATGGTCGGTGTCGCGATGTGGCATGAGTCGGGTACCCGTGTTCGAACTCGAAAAGAACGTACCACCCAATATCATATAATGTTTGTCCAGACAGGGATGTATTTCCGATATCGAAGTCCGCGTGCGGTATCGCGGGCAGTGCCGACCGAGCGGACGCTGCAGGCCGGCCGAGGGCGGGAGCGGAGCCGTGGCCTCGCGGTTCGTCGGGGCTCCCGGGACGACTCCGATTCGATTATGAAAAATATCTTGCCCCATATTTCGAAATTCCAATTAAATTAGGAGCATTTATGCTATCTTGGAACCGAGGCGGGGTATGGAACGCTCACCCACCACTGCGGACGCGCGGGACGAACACGGAGTGCGCGGGGCGTCGCGCCCCCTCGTTCGGGGCTGGCACGCCGAGCGGCGGCTGCGGAGGGGCTGCTCGCCGACGGCCCGGTCGGAATTCCCCCGGCCGGTCAGCGGGGGTGGCTGACGGGATGACACTGCTCGGCCACCCTCTCGTTCCGGTCGCCGACGCCGCGGACGCGGCCGCGACCGCGGCCGCCCTCGAGCGACGGTTGGACGGCACCCGTCGCATCACCGTCCTGCACGTCGTCGAGAAGGGCGGCGGAGCGGTGGACAAGGCCCCCATGGCGAGGCGGGTCGCCGACGCGGACGCGTTCCTCTCGACGGTCGAGCGGCGACTCGGTGACGCGGTGCCGGTCGAGACGCGGGTCGAGTTCGGGAGGAACGTCGCCGACACCATCGTCGCGACGGCGCTCGACGTCGACGCCACGGCCATCGCCTTCCGGCCGCGCGGTGGCAGCCGGCTCGTCCGGTTCCTGTCCGGGGACACCGCTAGCCGGCTCCTGACCGGGCTGGAGCTACCGGTCGTCTCGCTCCCCGCGGCGGGCGGCGCGGGTCCGGCCCCGACGCCGGACAAGAGCGCCGACGCGGGCGGGGACAGGGAGGTGCGCGGATGAGCGAGAGCGACACGGAACTGGCGAAGGACCTCGGGCTGCTCTCGGCGCTGACCATCGGTATCGGGACGATGGTCGGCGCGGGGATCTTCGTCCTGCCCGGCGTCGCGGCGAGCACCGCCGGCCCCGTGGTGGTGGTCTCGTTCCTGGTCGGCGGCGCCATCGCGCTGGTCAACGCGCTGTCGGTCTCGGAGCTGGGGACGGCCATGCCGAAGGCGGGGGGCGGCTACTACTACGTCAACCGGGCGCTCGGCCCGCTGTTCGGCTCGGTCGCCGGCCTCGGTGACTGGGTCGGGCTCGCGTTCGCGTCGGCGTTCTACAGCATCGGCTTCGGCCAGTACCTCGCCACGCTGGCACCCATCCCGAGTGTCCTGTTCCTCACCGAGGTGCAGGTCGGCGCGCTCGTCGCGGGCGCGGTCTTCGTCGGCGTCAACTACATCGGCGCGAAGGAGACCGGCGGCGTCCAGACCGTCATCGTGACGCTGCTGCTGGCCATCCTGACGCTGTTCGCCGTCCAGGGCTGGCTCTCGTTCGACCTCGGGACGCTGCTCGGGTCAGGCGGGGTGGCCCCGCTCGGCTACGGGGCCATCCTGCCGGGGACGGCGCTCGTGTTCGTCTCCTTCCTCGGCTACGCGAAGATCGCGACCGTGGCCGAGGAACTCGAGAACCCGGGCCGGAACCTCCCGCTCGCCATCGTCGGGAGCGTGCTCATCGTCACGGTGCTGTACGCCGTGCTGGTCAGCCTCATGCTCGGCGTGGTGCCGTGGCCGGAGCTGAGCCAGTCCGCACCGCTCACGCAGGCCACGGGGGTCGCGTTCCCCGGTGGCTTCGCCGGGGTCGCCGTCACCGTCGTGACCCTGGGGGCGTTGCTGGCCACCGCGTCCAGCGCGAACGCCTCCATCCTCGCGTCGGCACGCATCAACTTCGCGATGGGCCGGGACCGAATCGTCACGGACTGGCTCAACGAGATCCACCCGTCGTACACGACCCCGTACCGGTCGATCATCGTCACCGGTGCGATGATAATCGTCTTCATCGCGGCGCTGGGGACCGACATCGAGGTGCTGGCGAAGGCCGCGAGCGTCCTCCACCTCGTGGTGTACGCGCTGATGAACGTCGCGCTCATCGTCTTCCGGGAGACCGACCCGGAGTACGACCCGGCGTTCACCGTCCCGCTCTACCCGTTCACGCCGCTCCTGGGCATCGTGCTCTCGCTCGGACTGCTCGGGTTCGTCGGCCAGCGGGAACTGCTCCTGTCGGCCGTGTTCGTCGTCGGCGCGGTCGTCTGGTACTTCGCGTACGCCCGGCGGCACACGCCCCGGCAGGGGTTGCTCGGGCGATACGTCCTCGACCGGCAGGACGAGCTGCCCCCGTCCGTGGTCGGCGCGGCCGCCACGGTCGCGCCGGACGGCTCGGGCGAGCGCGACGCGTCGGACGGCGCGGGGGAGGGGGACGTGCCGACCACGATGGTCGCGCTCTCGAACCCCCGCACGGAGCAGGCGCTCGTCTCGCTCGGGGCTGCACTGGCGAAACACGACGGCGGGCGCGTGCTCGCGACGCACGTCATCCAGATCCCCGACCAGACCTCGCTGGAGGCCGCCGCCGCCCAGCGCGACCGCATCTCCCGGACGTCCCGCCAACTGCTGGTCGACGCCCGGGCCGACGCCGAGGCGGTCGGCGTGCCGGTCGAGACGCGGACCATCCTCTCGCACGAGGGGCTCGACGAGGTGTTCGATGCGGCACGCGAGTACGGCGTCGACAGGCTGGTCATGGGCCAGGGCGGGACGCGACTCGCCGGCGGCCGCGTGGAGGGGCGGCTCGACGAACTGACCCACGACCTCCCGTGCGACGTCCTCGTCCTCGACGAGCGCGGGTTCGACCCGAGCGAGGTCCTCGTCCCGACGGCCGGCGGGCACTCGTCGGACCTGTCGGCCGCCGTCGCGCGGGCGCTCCAGGAGACGAGCGACGCACGCGTCTCCGTGCTCCACGTCGACGACGACCGGGCGACCGGGCGGGCGTTCATCGAGGAGTGGGCTGCGGACCACGAGCTCGACGACGTGGAACTGCTGGTGGAGACGGGTGACGTCGAGGCCGCCATCGGCCGGGCCGCGGCCGGCAGATCGCTCGTCATCGTCGGGGCGACCGAACGGGGGCTGGTCTCCCGCATCGTCGGCGGGTCGCTGACGCTGTCCGTGCTCGACGACCTCGACACGTCGGTGCTGCTGGCCGAACGGCCACGGAAGCGCTCGGTCCGGGAGCGACTGTTCGGCTGACTGGCCGGCGTCCTCGCCCCGCAGGGGCGCGGCCCGGCGGCCGGATTCCGGGGGGTTGACACCCCCGCCCCGCCAGCGGCGGGACATGAGCGACACCGAGACGCAGTCGGCCATCGTGGTCGGCGCCTCCTCCGGCATCGGGGAGGCGCTGGCCCGCGAGTTCGCCGCCAGCGGCTACGAGGTGGGCCTGACCGCCCGCCGGCGCGAGAAGCTCGAACTCATCGGCGACCAGCTCGAGACCCAGGCGTACGTCGCGAAGATGGACGTCACGGACACCGAGGACGCCCGCGAGGGGTTCCGCGAACTCGCCGACGCGATGGGCGAGGTCGACGTGGTCGTCCTCTGTGCCGGCGTCGGGTACGAGAACCGCGACCTCGACTGGGAGCAGGAGCGCGAGACGGTCGACGTGAACGTCCGCGGGTTCACGGCGCTCGCGACGGCCGCGATGGCACGGTTCGAGCAACAGGGCGGCGGCCACCTCGTCGGCATCTCGTCGGTCGCCGCGCACATGGCCAACGGCGCGCTCCCGGCGTATCCGGCCTCGAAGGCGTTCGTCTCGAACTACTGCGACGCGCTGCGCTACCGGGCCCGCAACCTGGAGGCGGACGTGGACGTGACGACCATCGAACCCGGCTTCGTCGACACGGACATGGCGGGCGGCACCTTCTGGATGTGCTCGCCGGAGACCGCGGCCGCGCAGATCTACCGGGCGGTCCGGCGGAGGAAGCGCCACGCCTACGTCACGCGGCGGTGGTGGCTGGTGGCCGGACTGCTGGGCCTGCTGCCCGATGTCGTGAAGCGCCGGCTGTTCGCGTAGGGCGCGGGCTGGCGGACCCGTCAGGACTGCCGGTCGAGGCAGCGGTAGACGGCCTCGCGCAGCGCCACCTCGCGGGGGTCGTCCTTGATGTGGAGACCCATCCGGTTGGGCGTGTAGGCGAAGCCCAGGCCGCGGTCGGGGTCCGCGAACCCGAACGACCCACCGGCACCGGGTGTCCCGAACGCGCGCTCGGAGGTGCCGAACCGGAAGTCGGCCGACGGCTTCGAGTAGCCCATCGCCCACGCCGTCTCGATCTTGATGACCACGTCCTTCGGGTCGCCCGACGGCGGCACGGGCGGCGCGGTCAACTCCGCGAAGACCGCCTCGTCGAGGCCGAGGGCCTCGCCGCCGGTCGCGAGGTCACCGTAGAGCCGGGCCATCGACCGCGCGGTGCCGATGCCGTTGGCCGAGGGGATCTCGACGCTGCGGAACGCCCGGCTGTTGAGGTCGCCCGGGTGGCTCGTCGCGAGCACGTTGAGCGCCTTGCTCGTGGTGGTCCACGGGAGCAGGAACGAGAGGACGAACCGCGGCGGCATCGTGTCGAGGTTCCGGAGCATCTCCAGCGGCCCGAAGGCGTCCAGGTCGGCCACCCGGTCGTCCGGGACCGACTCGGGGAGCCCGATGTAGAACTCCAGGTCGAGGGGGGCGGCCACCTCGTCGGCGAAGAACTGGCCCAGCGTCCGCCCGTCGGTGTGCCGGAGCAGTTCGCTCGCGTACCAGCCCAGCGTGAAGGCGTGGTAGCCGTGGCGGGTCCCGGGCTCCCAGTCGAGTTCCCGCTCGGCGAGGCGGGCCGAGAGGTATTCGGCGTCGGCGATCTGCTCGGGCGTGAGACGCTCGTCCAGCGTCGCCAGGCCGGCCTGGTGGCTCAGCAACTGGCGGACGGTGACCTCGCCCTTCCCGTGCTGGGCGAACGCCGGCCAGTGGTCCGCGATGCGGTCGTCGAGGGCGAACAGGCCCCGGGAGAGCGCGACGGCGACGGCCGCCATGGCCATCCCCTTCGTCCCGGAGGCGACGAGGACCATCGTGTCCTCGGTCCAGGGGTGCGCACGCTCGACGTCCCGGTACCCGCCCCAGAGGTCGACGACGAGGTCACCGTCGTGGGAGACGGCGACGGCCGCGCCCAGTTCGTCGCGCTCGCGGAAGTTCTCCGCGAACACCTCGCGAACACGCTCGAAGCCGGGCGCGACGGTCCCGTGGATCAGCAGGTCCTCGTCGGTCGGGCCCGTCACCGTCATCGCCCCGCCTCCGGCTTCGTCGCCTGGACCAGCGTGTTCCCGGGGCCACCGCTGCGGATGGCGGTCCGGGTCACGTCCTCGAAGCCCGCCGCCCGGAGCCACGCTTCCACCTCGTCGTAGGGATGCGTCTCGGCGCCCAGTGTCGTGAGGTAGGTCAGGCCGACGAAGCCGAGGCCCGATTTCCCGACGGGCATCCGGGCCGAGCCCTCGAGCTGGTCCAGCACCGCGATGCGGCCGCCGGGCGCGAGCGACGCGGCGACGCGCTCGAACAGCTCCCGGTTCTTCGCCCCGTCGTGGGCGTGGATGACGTTGAACACGAGCGCCACGTCGTGGTCGTGCCCGAGGTCGTCGGTCCAGTAGTCGCCGCCGACGAGCGTGAGGCGCTCGCCGACCGCCGTCTCGGCCACCTCGTCAGCGACGGCCGCCAGCGCCGCCTCCGTGTCGAAGACGGTCGCGGCGAGGGCCGGGTGGCGACGGCACAGGTCGATGGCGTACAGGCCGTGGCCGCCGCCCACGTCCAGCAGTCGGGTCGCGCCGTCGGGCACCGCCACCGCGTCGGTCACCTCGTCGAGGATGAGCGTGGCCGCCGCGCGGAAGCCCCGCTGGGCCGTCTCCCACCGCGAGGGCTCCTCGTCGAACCACTCGTAGATGGTCTGCGGCGGCGCGCCCTCGCGGATGGCCGTCTCCAGGTGGGCCTCCCAGAACGGGAAGACGAGGTCGTTCCAGAAGGTGAGCCACGGGGCCATGTTCGTCTCCGAGGCCTCGAGGAGCCACGTCTCGGTCATCTCGGTGTTCCGGTAGCGGTCGCCGTCGGCGGCGACGTACCCCTGCGCGGCGAGGAAATCGAGGAGTGCCCGGAGCCCCTCCTCGTCGGCGTCGAGCCGCGCGGCCAGGTCGCCGAGCGGCAGGGCACCGTCGGCCAGCGTCTCGAACACACCCACGTCGAGCGCGAGCGTCACCGCCTCGAAGCTCCCGGCGCCGAACAGGTCGAGGATGGGCGCGGGCCCCCTGTTCAGCCGGTGGATGAGGAGCCGTTCCAGGAAGTTCGGGTTGATGGGCATCGTGGGCCTCCGTCAGTACCCCCGCCCGGCCGCAGCCGCCTCGTCGGGCACCGCCTCCGGGGCGGGGAGCATCCGCGCGGTCGACAGTTCGTACGCGACGACGAGCGCGAGCGCCCACAGCACCGTCAGGCCGGACCAGAGGTCGTTCGGGATTCTCGGATCGTCATCACATACCATGGGCGGTGTCGTGTGAGGATACGCCACGTCGTCGAGGGGGTCGGGCGAGGAGCTGGGCATTCCGCATCGGAGTACGTCGGCGGCCAGCTTAAGGATAGGTCGCAAACGCCGTAGAAGAGCGTAATCCGGTTACCGCGCGTTCCGATTCCGGTTCTCGTCGTCGTTACCGTTCTCGGCGCCCTCCTCGGAGCGCTCGTCGCCGGGGCCCTCGCCCTCGTTGTCGAACTCGCCGTCCTCCGGACCGAACTGCCCGGGCGCATCGCCCTGCGAGGAGCCGAGGTCGAAGTCACAGGTCTTCTGCGAGGGGGACGTGGTGAAGTCACAGTCGAAGCCGACCAGCAGTTCCTCGCCGCCGCCCGAGACGATGAACTCGTCGCCGCCGCCGAAGCGGGTGTCGTCGTCGTCGGCGTAGTTGTCACCGACGTAATCGACGCCGAGCGGGCCCAGTGTCAGGGAGCCGCCCTTGTCGCACTGGTGGTGGCTCGGCTGGCCGACGCAGTCGACCGCGCCGTCGCTGGCCCCGGGGCCGGAGCCACCCTCGTAGCCGGCGCCGACGGTCGAGTTGATACCCTCACCATCGAAGACGCCGGCGTCGATATCGGCGCTGCCGGGGACCTCGCCGCTGGACGACGAGGGGGCCGGCGCGTCACCGGCACCGGCGCCACCGACACCCTGCGAGGGCGCGTCGACCGCGCAGTCGTCGGCCGCGGGGCTGGTGCTGAGGTCGCAGTCGAAGCCGACCGTGGCCTCCTGGCCCTGGCCCGCGACGGTGACCTCGTCGCCGCCGCCGGCCCGGAGGTCGTCGTCGTCGCCGTAGTTGTCGCCGGTGTAGTCGACGGAACCGGCCTCGCTGTGCAGTTCGCCGCCCTTCTCGCAGTCGTGGTGGGTGGGCTGGCCCTCGCAGTCGAGCGAGGCGCCGCCGCCGTTGCCGGCCTCCTCGCCGGCGGCCGAGAGGTCGATGGTCGAGTTGATGCCGTCACCGGTGGCGATGCCGATGTCGTCGCCGTCGTCGGCTGCCGCGGGGGCCGCGACCAGCGCCAGCGCGGCGACGAGCACCGCCGCCACCGTCAGGGTCGTCCGTGCGTCGAGTCGCATTCGTGTCTCTACCGTGTAGCTACCCCCGGTTGGGGGTTGTCCCGTCGCTGGACGGCCATTGAAGTGACTGACACGAACGGCGACCGGGACCGGTCCGACGAGCCGGTGACTACTCGCGGACGGCCAGGCGGCCGGCTCGCCACTCCCAGACGAGTTCCAGAACGAGCCACGTCACGAACCAGACGGCGAACACCGCCAGGACGAGCCACGTCGTGGCGAGGATACCCAGCGCCGCGGTGAGGGCCACGAGGGTCGAGTAGAGCAACACCACGAACACGACCGTCACGAGCAGCGACGCTAGCCCGCAGGAGTAGTGCTCGACGGTGCCGACCGTGCAGGTACCCGGCTCGGTCTCAGCGCCGTTCGATGGGGACCGCCCGCCTGTGCTGTACATGCATTCCACACTCCGGATGGGGCTTCGTGGGCGATAACCATCAATATTTGCCCCTAAATGGCCGGGGGCGTCACGTGACGGCCGCCCGTCGGCACGAGCCCGTCGTCACCGTTTAGCGCCTGCGAGTCGAGCCGCCGGTATGGCCACGCCGTCCGAGGCGTTCGACGGGTTCGACCACGAGGCACACATGGCACGCGCCATCGACCTGGCCCGGGAGGCCGCCGACCGCGGGGACCGCCCCTTCGGCAGTGTCCTCGTCCGCGACGACGAGGTCATCATGGCCGAGTCGAACCGCGTCGTCACCGAGGACGACATCCGGCGGCATCCGGAACTGCACCTGGCGTACCGGGCGTGTCGGGAACTCGAACCCGACGAGCGGGCCGAGACGGTGATGTACACGAGCACCGAGCCGTGCCCGATGTGCGCCGGCGGGATGCGGTCGGCCGGGTTCGGCCGTGTCGTCTACAGCGTCGGTGCCGACGAGGTGGTCGCGTTCACCGGCGGCGACCCCGCGACCCGCGCCGGCGTCATCCTCGACTGCGAGGTCGTCGGCCCCGTGCTGAACGACGCCGGACGGGCGGTCCACGAGTCGTTCGACTGGTGAACCGCGGGAACCGTGCCGCCGGCAGGGGCAGCGTCTCACCGCACGGCTCCGGCTGCAGTCGGCTAGCCGACCACCCGAACCACCAGCGTCAGCTCCCGCTGCCCGCGCGGCGTCGTCACGGTCACGTCGAACGCGGCCGCCAGCACCGTCGACTCGCCGGCCCGCCCCTGCACCACGACGCCGCGGTCGGCCCGGCAGGGACCGAACTCGCGACCGCGACCCCCCGGGCACTCGGCAGCGGCCCAGTCGCCCGCGGCCGAGCCGTTGTACCTGACGGCGTATGCCACCCCTTCGGCGACCTGCGAGGCGTTGAGCGTGTCGAGCCGCGGGGCGAGTTCCGTCCGCATCGCGTCGACGGCACGGTCGCGTTCGTCCCAGGCGGACTCGCCCGTGGCGTTCGCGCCGGCCTCGTGGACCGCGCGCTCGAGGAACCGCCGGGCGTTCTCCCCGTGGCCGTCGTAGTCGCTGCTGGCCGCCACGTCCGGATGGTAGCCCAGTTGCAGGTACGCGAGGACGACCGGCACCAGCGCGAGGGCGATGAGGGCGGCCGCGGCGAGGACGAGCTGGCCGCGGTCCGGACGGGGACCCCGCCGGCCGTCCCCCGCCGGCTCAGGCATACCACACCTCCACCGTCACGGGCCCGTTGAGCGAGGTGACGGTCGCCCGGCCGACGGGAACGCCCGCGGGCCGCTGGAACCCGACCGCGCCGTGCGGGGTCTCGACGCGATACAGCAGGTTGTCGGGCAGGATGCGGTCGACGCGCCGCTCCAGCGCCGCCCGCTCGCGCTCGAACGCCTCGGGCGAGCGGGTGACCTCCGCGAGCCTGGTCGCGCCCTGGTGGCGGGGCGGTTCACCGGCCAGCACCGTCGCGGCGTCGTCGGCGTAGGCCTCCAGCTGGGGGGTCCGGGTGTCCGCAGCCGGGACGCCGGCCGCCAGCGACGCGGCGACGGCGAGGATGAGCGTCACCCCGACGGCCGCCTCGACGACCGGGAGCGAGAGCTGTCCACGGTCGGCCGACGTGCCGGCGTGACGGGAACGAGTTCCACCGGAAGCGAAGGGGTCGCGGTCACGCATCGACGGTCACCCCCAGGGTCGCCTTGGTGGTCCGGGCTGCCCGGTAGGCGACGACCACGTCGCCACGTTCGAGCCGGTCGGCCGCCGTGAACGAGAGCCGGAGCGTCTCGAACCGCGAGGTCCGGACGGTGTAGTTGCCGGCCAGCCCATCGGGGTCGTACAGGACGACGCGGTCGTTCGCGCGGACCGTCGTCACGTTCGGGGCGGCGGCGATATCGAGCGTGACCCGGTCCGTGCGACGGGGGAGCGTGGTCGCATCGGCGGCGAGCGGCGGCGTCCGCTCGACCCAGCGCTGGTTCCGGACGAGGACGACCCGCCGGACGGTGACGCCCCCGGTCGCGTCGCCCCGTCGCAGCACGGTCCGGTCGTCCAGCCGGACCCGGACCTCGTGGTCGCCGACGACGGGGAACCGGGCCGCGAGGTCCGCGTCGGCGAGCTGCGACTCGTTCAGCACGTTCGCCCGGGTCGTGTGGGCGGCGTCGGCGGCGACCAGCCGCTCGGCGAGCGCGGTCGCGACCCGGCGCTCCCCGGGCTGCCGGTCGGCACCGGCGAACGCCCCGTCGGCCAGCGTCAGCGCGACGCCGAGCGTCGAGGTCACCACCAGCAGCGCCACAACCAGCGCGGGGAGGTTCATCTGGGCGTGCCTCCGCTTCGGCCGTCCCGAATCCGCAGCGCGGCGGCCCGGGGTCACGCGCCGTCACCCCGGACGAGGCTGACGACGAGCCCGCCGTCGCCCTGCTCGACCCGGACCACCGCCGGGTCGCGGCTCGACCACGACCCCTCGACACGGGTGACACGGGCCGGGAGTGCGAGCCGGCTCCGCGCGGCGAGCGCGTCGTCGGGGTGGTCGAGGACGAGCGCCCGGCCGTCGGCTCGGACCCGGTACCCCCGGCCGGCGATGGTCCGCGGGAGGTCGACCCGGCTCCGGGCCGTCGCGTGCCGCGCCCGCGGCGGGATCGCCTGCTGGACCCGCTCGGCGGCGCCCGCGAGCGTCCGGTCGGCGACCCGCTGGCCGGCGACCCGCTCGTAGCCCGGCACGACCGACGTCGAAAGTGCCGTCGTGACGAGCACCAGGAACAGGACCACGAGCCCCGCCTCCAGGGCCTTCCCGACGACCGGCGCGACCGCGCGGTCCGGGCGGCCGGGAGTGCGGCTCACGGCCCATCACCCCCCTCGAAGGTGGTCGAACCCGGGGACGCCCGTCGCATCGTCAGCTGCGAGTGGTCGAAGAAGCTGTCGAGCCAGTCACCACCGGCGCCGTCCTGCCCACCCTTGTCGTCGGCGTCGTCGGTGCCCCGGTCAGCATCCTCCGACTCGTCGTCCGAATCACCGTCGTGGCCGCCGAACGGTCCATCCGGGAGGATGTCGGGGAGGTCCAGGCCGTCGTCGGCATCGGACCCGTCGTCCGACGAATCGTCCCCGGGGGTCGGCGTCGGCGACGGTGTTGGGCTCGCCGACGGCGACGGCGTGGTCGCCGGGTCGGTCCCCACCGAGAGGTTCAGGTCGTGGACCACGAGGTACGCGCGGCGCTGGCCCGGGTAGGTCGCGACGACACTCGGGACGCCGTCCCCGTCGATGTCGCGCCGGCTGACCGTGGCCCCCTGCTCGCGGAAGTACGGCGCCAGCGCGCCCGGGGTCGTCGTCTCGATGGCGACCCGGAACCGCGAGACGCCCAGGTCGGTCCGCTCGTGGCTGACGTTCGTCCGGAGCGGGACCGTCGTCCCGCCACCGGCGGTGACGGTCCGGCCGGCGTCGCTCCCGAGTCGCGGGGCTCCGACCACGAGGACGCCGCCGTCGGCCGCATCACGCGAGGCGGTGATCGGCGGCGGCGCGCGGAGGTCCGCACGGCCCGGTTCGCCGCGGACGACGGCGCCAGCGACGTAGGCGACGCGGCCGCCGCCGCCCGTCCAGACGAGCGCGTCCGCCTCGAGTCGCTTGACGGTCCGGGTCCCGTCGATGACCCGGAGGTCGCGCTCGACCGTCGTGACGCGGCCGTCGGTGAACGCCAGGGACTCGCGCGAGCGGCCGGTCCGCTCGACGGGTTCCAGGCCGGTCGACAGCCCGTCGGCGACGCGGGCGGCGTCGGCACTGGCGGCGTTCTCCTCGACGACGGTACCGATGCCGGCCGTGAGGACGCCGAGCGAGACGACCGTCAGCCCCAGCAGGACGGCGACCCCGACGACCTGCGTGACGGCGCGCTCCGCCTCGGCATCGAGGGTCCGCACTCAGACCACCCCCGCCGCCGCGAAGGCGACGTGACAGACGAGCGCGAGCGCCGCCGAGTGGAGCAGCGCCTCGTACCGGCCGCGGGCGGCGGTGCCGGCGAACCAGCCACAGGCCAGCATCGTCGCCTGTGCGACCCAGTAGAACCGGCGACCCGACCGGGCCCGGTCGACCGCGTCCGGGTCCAGCGCCGTGGCCGCGGCGCTCCCGCCGGCGTCCTGGACCGCCGAGAGCTGGGCGAACCCGTCGAGGACGTGGCCGTGGACCGCGAGGATGATGCCGACGACGAGCAACGCGGTCGTCCAGCCGACCGCCACGTACACCATCATGCTGCTCCGAAGTGACTTCCGTTCGTGCCGGAGCCGACCGACCTCCGTCTGTAGCGTCTCGAACGCCGCTTCCGGGTCGCCACCGAGTTCCAGCGCGCCCGTCACGAGGCCGATGGTCTGGGCCGCGAGCGGCGTCCCCACGCTGTCGACGAAGGCGTCGAGCGCGGCGGTCCGGCTGTCGGCCGCCGTCCCGCCCGCCGCCGCGTCATCGGATCCGTCGCCGGGCGCGACGGGCGCCTCGGCCAGGTCGAGTCGATAGGCGAGGTCGTCGACGTCGTCGCTCAGCGCGCCCAGGTCGGTCTCGCGGGCGACCGCCGCCACCGCGTCGGCGAACGGCCGGCCCAGCGTGACCCGTCCGGCGACCGCGTGGACGAAGTCCTGGATCTCGCGGTCCTTCGCGTCGTCGAGCCGTGCCCGCCTGACCGCGACCAGTCCCACGGGGAGCCCGTACGCGACGTACGCGAGGAGACACGCCCGCGGGAGCGGGTAGCCCAGCGAGAGCGCCGCCCCCAGGACGCCGACGGCGGGCACGAGGAACACGACCGCCGCGCTCGCCGGCGTACGCAGCGCCGTCAGGAGCGTCCCCAGCCCACCCGGACGCTCGTGGCTCGGCGGCGACGCGCTGGGGGGCTGGAGCGACGCGACGAGCGCCGTCGCCCCCGCGCCGACGAGGAGGACGAACCCGGCGCTCCCGTAGGCCAGCAGCGCCCGGGGCGTGGTCGTGCCGAGCGGGGTCTGCATCGGCACGGAGAGGCCGGGCGCCAGCACCGCCAGCACGGTGACGACGACCACGAGCAGCGCCGGCAGGACCAGCAGGACGACGAACAGCTCGGCGACGAGTTCGAGGAAGTCCTCGGCGCGCTGGCGGGCGCGGGCCTGCTGGTGGCTCAGCATCCGCGACTCCATCTCGAGGTACTGCGAGAGGGCGTCGGCGCCCTGGTCGGCGTGTTCGCGGAACTTGAGCAGGAACGGCGCCAGCGTCTCGCGCGAGGGCGTGTCCCGGGCGACCCGGCGGAGCCCCTCGTCGAGACTCCCCGTGAGGGCCGCGCGGTTGAGCACGCGCCGGAACGCCGCACTCGTCTCCCCGTAGGCGTCGGCCTCGGCGACCTGCCGGAGCAGCGTCCGGCCGTCGTCGCTGCCCGTCGCGAGCGCGCGGAGGTACCGGACCGCCCCGGGCAGGGTGCGCTCGATGGCGGCCTGCCGCGCGCTCGCGACCCACCGGAGGTACGTGCCGGCGAACCGGACGGTCCCGCGCTTCGCGAGCACCCCGGCGAGCAGACCAAGCGCGAGCGCGACGGCCGGCCGCGGCAGGTCCGGGACGGAGAGCCGCTCGATCAGCGGGAGCCCCTCGTGTGCGACCGACGCGAGCGTGGCGAGCAGGTCTGCGGGCACCGCGAGCCCGCCCACCGCCACCAGCCCGGCGACCCACAGCCCGACGAGCCACGACAGCGCGTACGCCCGGGCGAGGTACCGGTCGAACCCGACCCGGAGGTCGGCCGCACGGTAGCGCTTCCGGTCGCGGTCGTGACGCGACCGGTCCGCACGACCGGCGAACACCGCGTACACCGCGCGGTCGAGCGTCTGGACGACCGCGAACGGACCCGGCCCGTCCGCCCGGCGGCCCCGGGGCTCGTCGTCAGTCCGGGTCGCCATCGGTCACCCCCGCATCCCTCTCCCCGGCAGCGTCCGTGGGTGTCGCTCCCTGCGACGACATGGGGGAGTTTTCCCGAGGTATCTGTCTTAAAATTTCGTGATGCAGTCAGTAATTCGTATCCGGAGCAGCGAGAAAGGTTCCACGCTGGCTCCCCCTCGCAGCTCCACGTGAGAAGCGCGCCAGCGACGGCCTACGGAGGGATTCAGGAGCCGACGGCCTCGGAACGGTCATCCTCCCGGGTGGCGGCGCGGCGGTGGGCCAGCCGGGTCCGGACGCCGGCAGCGACGCGGGGGATGACCCGCGCACCGACGGCCCCCACCGCGACGGCCGCGACGGTCCCGGGGTACGAGAGCGCCAGCAGGGTCACGACCAGTGTGACCGCACTGGCCGCCAGCACGACAGCGATCCGACGGGAACTGACCCCCGTGGCGTCGGGGGAGTGGGTTCGGTTCATATCTACAGGGATGGCCGCCATCCCCTTGAGTGTAATCTGAATGAAACTTCTGTAACCGCGATTACTGAACTAGATTTCAGCAACCGCATCAGGAACCACCAGGGGAACCGACGGAACGCGGTGGACCAGGATATCGGGGGATATACGAGAACAACCCACACAGAGGTCGTTCAGATATAATACCCCCTACACATACTCTGTCAAACTATCCACCCATCTCGTTAACAGGCTTAAGATAGAAGGCTATATACGGCACCAGTGTTATCCCGCCATCATGAGAGAGAAACTATCATACGACGTGGACAGACGCTCGTTCCTGCGACGCACCGCCGGTGCGGCCGGCGCGGCCGGCCTCACATCCATCGCCGGGTGTTTCGGTGACACCGGTGGCGACGGCGGCGATGGCGGCGGCGGCGACGGCGGTGACGGCGGCGACGGCGGCAGCGCGCCGGGCGCCGACGGCGAGATGGTCATGAAGACGGCCTCCGAGACGACGGCGGCCTACTCGATGAGCCAGGTCATCGCCTCGGCGGTGAGCCAGAACTCCGACGAGGTGACGGTCAACGCCCGGCCGAGCCAGGGGACGAACCGGAACGTCGCGGAGGTCACCCAGGGCAAGACCGAGATCGCGTACGTCCAGAACTGGACGGCCGCGAAGATCCGCAACGGCGAGGAGCCGTTCGGCGACCTCGACTACCAGCCCATGCAGGTGTTCCACCTGTACGACCTGGCGTGGTTCATGGCGTCGGCCAACGACGGCTGGACGAGCGTGAGCGACATCGGCGCCGGCAGCGCCATCTCGCCGACGCCGCGCGGGTCGGGGACGGCGGAGATGCTCGAGTACGCGCTCGGGTTCGCCGTCGACGACTACGAGCGCGTCAGTATCGGCTACAGCGACCAGGCCAGCGCGATGAGCGAGGGGCGCCTCGACGCGGGCGCGGCGACCTACGTCAACCTCGCCATCGAGCCGGGCTGGCTCCAGCAGATGAAGAGCACGGTCGACCTGCGGGTGCTTGACTTCCCCGACGAGGTCGTCAGCGAGCTGGAGGACGATCCGGCCATCGTCGTCTCCGACATCGACATGAGCGACTTCGAGGACTACGGCTACACGCCGGACACCCTCAGCACGCCGACGCTGGCGTACAACTTCATCGTCCGCGAGGACCACGACTACGACACCCTCTACAACTTCCTGTCGACGCTGTGGGAGCAGCGCGAGGGGCTGCAGGAGGAGACGGGGCTGCTCGCGCCGCTGGCGGAGGGTGACGCCTGGGTGAAGAACTCGTACGCCGACTTCCCCTTCCACCCCGCGGCCGCCGACTTCTACGAGGAGCAGGGCCTCTGGTCCGACGAGTTCGTCCGCGGAGAGGAGTAACGCGGCCCCCCGCATCCTCCCATGCCCGAGACCACCGACACCCAGTCGACATCGCCGGCCGCGCTCCTCGCGGCGTTCAGGGACCGCTCGCCCCGGGAGCGGCTGCTGCTGCCGGTCGTATCGCTCCTCGCCGTCGCGCTGACCGCCTACACCATCTACTTCGCGTGGGACCGGCCGTTCACGCAGATCATCCACGGCATCGTGTTCATGCACATCGGCCTCGCGCTGTACTACCTGGATCTCGCCTACCGGCGGGTCGCCGACGGTGGGTCCATCGTGGAGGGACCGGTCGTCGGGCGCCTGGGTGAACGCGTCCAGCGCCTGTACGGCACCGTCGACACGGTCGTCTGTCTGGTGCTGGCCGTCGTCTCGGCGTACTCGGGCTACTTCTTCGTCACGCAGTACGACCGCCTGACCGGCGACGCCATCCTGCTGGGCTACGCGAACTTCGACCTGTACATGGGGCTGGTCGTCGTCGGCCTCGCCATCGACGCGACCCGGCGGGCCTACGGCTGGTCCATCGCGCTCGTCGCGCTGAGCGCCATCGGCTACGCGCTGTACGGCTCCGTCTTCCCGGGCTTCCTGCAGCACACCGGCCTCGCCACCAGCGACGTGGCGCTGTACGGCGCGACCCAGATCGAGCGCTCGGGGGCGTACGGCTTCATCACGCAGGCCGGCGCGAAGTACGTCGCCATCTTCATCATGTTCGCCGGGCTCGCGCGGGCCTACGGCATCCTCGACATCGTGCTGGATCTGAGCGAGCGGATGGGCAAGCGCCTCCGCAGCGGCATCGTCCACGTCGCCGTCATCTCCTCGATGGCGATGGGCTCGATCACGGGGAGCGCGGCCGCCAACGCCGCGACGACTGGCAGCTTCACCATCCCGATGATGCAGCGCCAGGGCGTCCGCGAGGACTTCACCGCCGCCATCGAGAGCGTCGCCTCCAGCGGCGGCCAGATCATGCCGCCGGTCATGGGCGTGGCCGCCTTCCTGATGGCCGACTTCATCGGGGTGCCGTACGTCCGCATCATCCAGGCCGGGTTCCTGCCGGCGCTGCTGTTCTACTTCAGCGTCGGCGTCGCCGTCCAGTTCGTCGTCCTCAAGCACGGCTGGACGAGCGACCGCGGCGAGGACACGGCCGGGATGGCCGGCGTCCTGTTCGGCCGGGACGCGCTCGTGAAGGTCGCGTACATCGCGCTGGCCATCGGGAGCTTCCTGGCCGCACGGCAGGGCATCGGCCTCTCGCTGCTCGTCTCCGGCGGGGTGGCGCTCGTCGCGCTGCTGGTCGTCCGGTACGTCCAGGGCGCGGTCGCCACCTCCGCCCGGGAGGGCACGCTCGAACTCGGGCGGGCCATCGAGTGGTTCTTCCACGGGACCTACTTCCTCATCCCGATGGCCGTCCTCGTCTACGCGCTCGCGGTCATGCAGCTGTCGGCGCTCCCGACCGGGCTGTACACGGTGCTGACGCTCATCGCCGTCATGTACGTCCGGGACCTGGGGCTGCTGGTGCTGTCGTGGACGTCGGTCGGGGAATCGGTCGACCGGGAGTGGATCGCCGAGCGCGACGGTGCGAGCCAGGTGGGCGCGACCGTCGTCGGGACGACGGTGAAGACGCTGCGCGGCTTCCAGAAGGGGGCGCTCGACATGGCGCCCCTGGTCGGCGTGCTGGCCGCGATGGGCGTCATCATCAAGATGCTGACCCAGACGGGGCTCTCCGGGAAGATCAGCCTCCGGATGGTCGCGCTGGCGGGCGGCGTACTGCTCGTCGCCCTGCTGCTGGCGATGATCACCAGCATCCTGTTCGGGCTGGGCATGCCGACGCCCGCCGCGTACGTCCTGGTGGCGGCGCTGCTGACGAGCCCGCTGATGGAGCTGGGCGTCCCGCAGATCACGGCCCACCTGTTCGTGTTCTACTTCGCGATGCTGTCGGCCATCACGCCGCCCGTCGCGGTCGGCGTGGCCGTGGCCTCGCGCATCGCCGACGCCGGCTTCCTCATCTCCGCGAAGCAGGCGCTCCGTATCGGCGCCGCCGGCTTCCTCATCCCGTTCGCGCTGGTCACCAACAACAGCCTGGTGACGTGGACGCTGACCGGGACGCCGGTCGCGGCGGCCTGCGTCCTCGTCGGCGTCGTCGCGCTGACGGCCGTCACCATCGGCTACGACGGCCGCCACGTGCTGGGAATCCCGCACCGCGCGGTCTACCTCCTGCTCTCGCTGGGCGCGCTGTTCGGCCCGGCACTCGGCGGGACCATCGGCGGGAGCACCGCCATGGCGCTCCAGGTCGGGACCGCGGCCCTCGCGCTCGCCGGCCTGGGGCTGGCCCAGCTGGACCGCCTCCCGACGGCCGTCACGCCGGTCCGGGACTGACGCTCCCCTCTCACACTTCATGACCCGTTCACCGTCACCGCACCGTCTGGACGCGTACCCGCTTGCTCGCAAGGTACCTGCAACGGAGGGCTCGCCGTGGTAGCCGACTACACCGGCGCCGACCTGTTCGTCGACGCCTGCGAGCGGTACGGCGTCGAGCACCTGTTCGGCAACCCCGGGACGACCGAACTTCCGGTGATGGACGCGCTCTCCCGGAGCGACCTGGCGTACGTCCTCGGCCTGCACGAGGACATCGCGGTCGGGATGGCCGCGGGCTACGCGAGCACGCGACGCTACCACAGCCATCACGACCCGTCGGTACTGCCGGTCGGCGTCGTCAACCTCCACATCACGCCGGGACTCGCGCACGGCCTCGGCAACACGTACGGCGCCGAGTTCGCGGGCGCGCCGCTGGTCATCACGGCCGGCAACCACGAGCGGGACTTCCGCCACGAGGAGCCGCTGCTGCACGGCGACCTCCTCGAACTGGTCGACCAGTTCACGAAGTGGTCCGACGAGGTGCTGTCGGTCGACGCGCTCCCGACGATGCTCCGGCGGGCGTTCCGTGTCGCGCTGACGCCGCCGACCGGCCCCGTCTTCCTCGGGCTCCCGGTCGACGTGATGCGCGAGGCGACCAGCCCGGACGCCATCGAGCCGCTCGGGCCCGTCCCGAACGGCGGGGGCGGCGACCCCGCCCAGCTCGCCCGGGCGGCCGACCTCCTGGTCGACGCCGACGAGCCGGTCCTCGTGGTGGGCGACGAGATCGCCCGCTCGGGAACGGACGCCGTCGAGCAGGCGGTCGCCTTCGCGGAGGCCGCCGGCGCACGGGTCCACGCCGAGATCCTGGGCTGTGAGGTGAACGTCCCGACCGACCACCCGCAGTGGGTGTCACACCTCCCGCCGAGCGAGCGCCTCGTCCGGGAGGCGATGGACACCGACACGGTCGTCCTCGCCGGCTGCTCGACCCACACGACGGTTTCGCGCCACGAGGGCGACCTCATCGACCCGGAGACGACCTGCATCCACATCTCGAACGACGCCTGGGAGCTCGGCAAGAACCAGCCCGCCGACGCGGCCGTCCTCGGCGACCCCGGCCTCGTGCTGGGGGCGCTGGCCGACCGGCTCGACGACCGGCTCGACGAGGCGACCCGGGAGGAGCGACTCGCGGCCGTCCGGGCGTTCGACGACGCGTTCGGCGCCCGCCTGTGGGCCACGAGCGAGGACGAGACGCCGCCCGGAGACACCCGGGCGTCGAAGGCCGACCTGGTCGACGCCATCGGCGCGGTCGCGCCGGACGCGTTCATCGTCGACGAGGGCATCACCTCGAAGTACCCGCTGCTCATCCGGTCGTCGCTGGCCCCCGAGGGCCTGCTCTCGAACAAGGGCGGCGGCCTCGGCTACGGGCTCCCGGCCTCGGTCGGGGCGGCGCTGGCCGAGTCGTTGCGCGAGGAACCCCGCGACGTGCTCGGGTTCATCGGCGACGGGTCGTACCTCTACTACCCGCAGGCGGTGTACTCGGCCGCGCGATACGACCTCGACCTGACGGTCGTGGTCGCGGACAACCGGAACTACCGCATCCTGAAGGACAACACGCAGGCGATGTTCGGCGGCACGGACGCCGACCACGACTACGTCGGGATGGACTTCGAGCCCCCGGTCGACCTCGTGGCGAGTGCCGAGGCCCACGGCGCCGCGGCCGAGCGGGCCGAGACGCCCGACGAGATCGCCCCCGCGCTGGAACGGGCCCTCGACACCGACGGCCCGAGCGTGATCGACGTGCTCGTCCACGACTGACGCCGAAGCACCGCCATCGAAACCGACACACAACCCACACCAATGACGAACCTCGTTACCGAAGTCGCAGCCACCGTCGAATCGACCCCCGACGCGACCGCCATCGCGTACCACGGGACCGAACAGTCCTACGCCGAGTTCTGGGAGCGGACCGGCCGGTTCGCCGCCGCCCTCGACGAGCGCGGCGTCGGCGCCGACGACCGCGTCGGCATCTACCTCCCGAACCTCCCGCAGTTCGTGACCGCGTTCTACGGGACGCTCCGGGCCGGCGCCATCGTCGTCCCGATGAACCCGCAGTACAAGGCCCGCGAGATCAGCCACCTGCTGGCCGACAGCGGCGCGAAGGCCGTCGTCACGCTGGCCGAGAACGCCGACGCCGTCGCCGAGGTGCAGGCCGACACCGACGTCGAGACCGTCGTCAGCGTCGGGGACGGAGCGGACGGGGCGACGGCCGGCGCCGTCGGCTTCGAGTCGTTCCTGGCCGACGACACGTTGCCCGTCGTCAAGCGCGGCGACGACGACATCGCGGTCCAGCCGTACACCTCCGGCACGACGGGGACGCCGAAGGGCGTGCTGCTGAGCCACCACAACCTCGCGTCGAACTCGATGGCGAACGCGACGGTGATGGACCCCGACCTCGGCCCCGACGACGAACTCGTCGGGACGCTGCCGCTGTTCCACATCTACGGCATGTCCGGCGTGATGAACGCCGCCATGTTCCAGGGCGCGACCTACGTCCCCGTCACCGAGTGGGACCCGCAGGCCGTGTTCGACCTCATCGAGGAGCGCGGCATCACGGTCATGTTCGGCGTCCCGGCGATGTTCAACGACATGATCAACCAGCCCGACGCGGCCGACCGGGACCTCTCCTCGCTCCGGTTCGCCAACTCCGGCGGCTCCAGCCTCCCGATGGAGGTGCTGGAGACGTTCGAGGAGCTGTTCGGCGTCGACCTCTACGAGGGCTACGGCCTCACCGAGACCTCGCCGGTCACGCACGCGAACCGGCCCGGCGCCCGCCGGAAGGGGAGCATCGGCCAGCCCATCGACGCCGTCGACGCCATGATCGTCGACCAGGAGTTCGAAGAGATGCCCCGGGTCGAGCGCGGCCCGGTCGACGAGGACGCGGCCGACCTCGACGAGGTCGTCGGTGAACTCGTCGTCGCCGGCCCGAACGTGATGCAGGGCTACTACGGGCTCCCCGAGGCGAACGAGGACGCGTTCACCGAGGCCGACGGCCGGCGCTGGTTCCACACCGGCGACCTCGGCTACTGGGACGAGGACGACTTCTTCTACGTCGTCGACCGGAAGAAGCACATGATCGTCACCGCGGGCTACAACGTCTACCCCCGCGAGGTCGAGGAGCTGCTCTACGAGCACGACGCCGTCGCCGACGCCGCCGTCGTCGGCGTCGAGGACGAGCGCCGCGGCCAGACCATCAAGGCGCTCATCGTCCCCGCCGCGGGCTACGAGCCCGCCGAGGACGTGACCGAGGCGGAGATCAAGCAGTACTGCCTCGACACGCTCGCCGAGTACAAGCACCCCCGGCTCGTCGAGTTCCGCGAGGAGCTTCCACGGACGGAGACGGGGAAGGTCCAGAAGTACGAACTGCGAGCCGACGACTGAGCGGCGGCTCACAGAGCGGTCGTTCGCTTCGATCGCTACTCGGTACTCCGATGGGTGTTCGGAGTCGGCATCGGATGCAGACGGTGGGGGCGACGGGCGAGCGCACTGCGTCGCTTCTGACAGGTAACGTCGATCTTCGAGGAGTGATGCTGGATACAGCGCGCGAATACAGCAGGTCCGACATCGAGGTGTGAGTCAGCGTAGAGAGGTGATTTGTATAAATACCATCGACATCACTGTTTCAGGTATTAGTAACCGCCTGTCGTACGACACGCCAATGGACTGTTTGTGGGTACGGACAATGGACTGTGTTGCTGGACCAGCCCGACGAGGTCAGTTGGTGGCATGAGCGTTGTTGCTCAATTCACCATTCCCGCAACCCAGTTCGTCCTCGGTGAGCTACTCGAAGTCGGGAGCGGGCCCGAAATACGACTCGAATCAGTAATCCCGACTGGGGACTCGGTCGTGCCCTACTTCTGGGTGGGCAACGAACACGCCGATGCCGTCCAGGCGGCACTCGAAGAATCCGAGTTCGTCGACGAGGTTACGATCGTAGATGGCTCACAGTCAGAGACCCTGTTTCGCGTCGTGTGGGCCAACGATGTCGATGGATTATTCGGCCTTATCCGTGACACTGACGCCGCCCTGTTAGAGGCCGAGGGACTGGGTGACGACTGGGTCTTCCGGATGCGGTTCTCCGAGCGTGAGTCACTCTCCGAGTTCTATCAGGCCTGCATCGAGAAGGGGTTCACACCAGACTTAGAAGAAGTGAACAGCCCGTTCAGCTCTGCCGATATCAGCAGTTTCGGCGTCACCGAGCCCCAAAAAGAGGTACTTCTCGCCGCCCTGGAGAATGGTTACTTCGACGTTCCCCGGGAGATCAACCTTACCGACCTGGCCGACGATCTGGACATCTCGGATACGGCAGCGTCACAGCGCATCAGGCGCGGAATGAAGACGCTGCTGTCTGGCACGCTCGCGGCCCGTGAGAAGCGAGAGACGGACAGTGACGACGAGTAGCTAATCGGTCCGCCAGTCACAGCCGTTGTGGAGTCTCGGTGTCCAGTGACAACCCCGTCGAGTGACAGGAATGGACGACGCTACTGGCACGCTCGATACGGAGTTTATTATAATAGACTTCTCTATCACTGCATAGGCCGCATGCACGATGCGTGAAAATAGTCTGGTGAGGTCGAACAGTGGTTGTGGTCGCATGAGTAACCACAGTGCTCGCAGGGCGAGCGCTGTCGAACCCAACTCCATGAGAGGCCAGGCGAGGAGATGAGTCTCTTCGTCGACGTGGGCCTCTCTGTAACTGCAATCCCACCTGGTGGCATCGTCCCAATCCAGACTGACGTGACACTCGAACTCGAACGGGTCGTGCCGACGGCAAGCACAACACACTTTCTCTGGCTCGTCGGCGAGAACCACCACCAGTTCCTCGAGGACCTGCGAGGCGAGTCTGCTGTCGAGTCGATCACCGTACTCGACGAGTTCGACGACCGGGTGTTCGTTCGCCTCCACTGGAACGTACTGGAGAATCCGTTTCTCGACCTGCTCGACGAGAGTGACGTGGTCCTTGTGGAAGCACGGGGAACGGCGGATGGGTGGGAGGCCACACTCCGGTTTCCCGACGAAGCGACACTCAGAACCTTCTACGAGGCCAGTGAACAGGGTGAACACGGAGTCGAACTCCGTGCGATCAACGGTGCACGAGTCGACGAGCGTGGGGGCACGGACGTGCTCTCCCCCGTACAACGGGAGACGCTCGAGGCAGCCTTCGAGGCCGGGTACTACGACGTGCCACGGGCGATTACGATCGCCGAACTCGCAGCGCAACTCGACCGCTCAGAGCAGGCGGTCTCAGAGGCGCTCCGGCGAGCGACGGCGAATTATTTGCGGGCGACGCTGCAACAGGGAGAGCCGAGTGAGACCGACCCCGACGACGAGGGCGAGGCGAGCGGCACCACAGCTCGCACGGATGCCGAAACTGACGGTGACTGCTGAAACTCACGTCTCGGTCGAGCCAGCGGATTCGACGGTCGGCTCTCGGACCTCGATATCGGTGGCCGACCGGACACTGACCTCGTACCCTGCATACGAGAAGAGGACCGTCGGGGCGGTTCGCTCCGCCGAATCAGCGCTGGCGTGTGCGTATAGTGCCTCTAGTGCGTCAGGTTCGATCGCTTCGTGAAGCGGCGGCAGAGCCTGTGAATCAGCTCCGCTGGCTCGTGCGACGGCCTCGACGACGCGAGCACTGATCGAACTCTCGGTCTGAGTCATGACTGTGAACTCTTATCAAGGGGGCCGGCCCCAACGTATATAAATAGCAGTGATGTCGATGGTTTATCCATCGTTATGAATCTTCAACAGTTGGTTCCGTGTCGTCAGTCGTCTCCGCCTGGCCCTGGGCGAGCGTCGTTCTGAGGAGTGCTGCGGTGCCTCGTGAGATCCGTTGTTTCGTCGCCGTGTCCGAGAGCCCCAGTTCAGCAGCGAGGTCCGTGAGGTTGATGTTCCGAGGCACGTCGTAATACCCCGCGTCGAGCGCGGTCACGAGTGCTTCTCGCTGTGCCTCGGTGATGTCGAACCCGAGGCCGAGCGTCTCGGGAATACCGGGGTTGTGGATGGACTGGACGTCGATCCGGATGTCGCGGTCGATACACTCCCGATAGAACGTCGAGAGGTCGTCGTGGTCGGGAAAGCGAAGCGAGAACGTCCAGGTGTTGGCTTCGCCGACCCCTTCGAGGATCGTCCCATCGGCCGTTGCCAGTGCATCGAGAACCCCATCGATGTCCTCGGCCCACTGGGCACGAACGAGCGTCTCACCGTCGATCGAATCGAGAATCTCGAAGGAATCAACGTCGTCGTCTGCTTCGAGCGCGGCTTCGATGGCGTCGATACTGTCGTCCGATGCCCAGAAGTACGGGATGAACGTCGACCCGACGGGGATGACCCGTTCGAGGCGAACGCGAATGCCCGGATTCTCGCTGAGTGCCGAGTCGAGGACGAACGCATTCGCCGGGAGTTCAACGGTTGCGAGGACACTCATGCCTCTCCCCCCCCCCGCTCGGACACGGTTGAAACTGGGTACGTGCGTCACCGTTGTGTGGCTGATTGACATCTCGTGTGGCCCCTCGGGAACACGTGGGAACTCATTGTGTCCCGCGCGGCGGCCACGCGAAGAGAAACGAGGAACGGTTGGACCGACCAACCGTTTTCAAGCAATCCCTTCATGGTCGGGATTGAACACAGGGATGGACCTGCTATTCCGTCTCCTATTATTGTCGCTACAGACGAATACATCTGCCGGTCGGTGTGGTGTCATTCGCAAGCAATCGTGGGAACCTCGTCGACACCGCCGATAGGGGAAGTTGAAAAAAAAACCATCGACATCACTGCCACGAGGTGAAACGGTGTGACGGCGTGGATACTCGCGAGAAAGATGATGGATGGGAACATCGCCAACAGACCAGATGGGGACAGGTGTTTCGCGCTGGGAGGAGCGGAGCGTCGGCGACACGTACCCGAATACTCAGACGACAGGGCCGCATTCGTCCCGACCCTCGCACGAGCCGAGGCTTCGGTGGCCCGATCGCCAGCGGGTACCAACACGAAGACTGTCCGATCATGACCAGTGGTGACCACGTGGCAGACTCCAGCCTGGATTCGATGCTCGATGCGCTGTCGAACAGATACCGTCGACGGCTACTCGTCGCGCTGCTGGAGCACAACCCACAGGAGGACGACGACCCACAGGTTCCAGACGACGTTACCAGCGGGAACGAGAATCTGGAAGAACTGATGGTGCAGATGCGTCACTCGCACCTGCCTAAACTGGCGGACGCGGGCTTCATCGAGTGGGATCAGGAGATGAATCGTATCAGAAAGGGGCCGAAGTTCGAGGAGATCCGACCATTACTGGAGTTGATGGCGAACCACAGCGACGAACTGCCCGACGACTGGCTCTGAACCCAATGGAGGACTCCTTTCTACTGACCACTCATCGCTCTCTCGTGTGAAATGAAGAGGACTCGCTCCAGATTGTGGACGACGCATTTGATGACGACCTCATCGGCACCCGATCCTTGACAGCAAGACGACAACGGATTTATTGGTATATTCTCCGTTCAGCAGACTCGCTCTGGACGCTCCGCTGTTCATTCGGTCAATAACGGATGCATCCCCGTACATAGGAGATGCAGACCTCGGCACTCACGACTCACAATCTATCCATAGCGAATGTATTTAGCGGCTCTATAGAGTCCGATCGTTCCGTTACTGTTCGTCCAACATCCGGATGCCTCGCTCCACGACTGCCCCGGTCACGAAGAGACTCGTCTCACGCTGGAGTGCTCGCATACGCGATGCCGCTTCATCTCTGTCGAGCAATCCGCGGCCGTAACCGAGCGCGATGACGCCGATAGAACCGTGTACTTCGACATCCGCGTCGGACGCTGCCTCTCGGGCTGCGAGGTCGTCGGTCAGGAGAACGACCCCCCGCTCCTCTGCGACCGCAATCGCAGCGCGTTCTCCCGCATCCAGTTCTTCAGCTCCGACTTGGCTTTCGTCGGCTTCGACGAGTTCGTACGAGAGGTCGGCCAACCCATCCGGCACACCACCGGTTTCGACTTCCTTGTGCACCGTCTCTGGTACGAGTAGTGTGTCAAACGCCGAGAGAAGTTCGAGCGAATCGATCTCGGCGAGGTGAATGAGCGGTCCTGCGTCCGAAACAGCCGCAAGCGTCACGCGTTCAGGCCCCAGTCGACGTCCTCCTCGACGACCGCGCGCTCCCGTTCGGCGCGTTCGACCTTCGGTCGACCGACACGCTCGATGGCCTCCTCGCGGTCGAGTTCGCCGTCGAGGTACTGCGCGAGTACGAGGTCTTCCCACAGGTCCTCGAGACCGCGTTCGAGGGCCCGTTCGAACACTTCGGACTCTGGAAGGCCGCGAGCCTCCGCGATTTCTCGAACCCGGTCGGAAATTTCTGCGGCCATACAGTGTGATTGCTCGGCAACGTTCATAAATCCGTGTTTGCCCACCCGATGGGAATCTGACCGGGGCCTCTGTCTACATAGGGCTCATCACTCCCTTGTAGTCGGGGACAACAGAATAGCCGTGGTGTGGTCGTGATTATCGCGGTACTCTGAACCAGTTGTTCTAAGAATTCCAGCGACAAGTAAGCAGCATATGGAATGACTCGATTGGCTTCGAATATCGCCAGCCCCACTGAAATTCTACTAGTAGTTCTCAGGTATAGGCGTTCCACGTTTGGAAACTATTAGTATACCAACCGCTGGTAGAAATCGATAGACTCCAGTTTTCTGCAGGACCAAGATATTCGATCTTCGATCGAAGATCGGGCCACTGCTGCACACATCCTCTGTATGCTGCACGCCGATCTGACAGAGTCTGAGAAGGCTCTATCGCTCGTGCTGGATACAACGCGCGACCTTTTTCCGCCTCGGGTTCGCCTCCGGCGAACCACTCGGCGCAAAAACGTCGATGAAAAAGGCGGACGGCTCGGCCTTCGGCCTCGCCGTCCGGGAACCGCGCTCGCTCCGCTCGCGCGGACGCTGGTCCTGCATACACCCTCTGTATCCAGCACACCACTCCTGACAGGTCGGCAGTAGGCCGGTGACGATAGCGAAGCTCTCTACCAACCGGTCCGGACGATCATCCGGGCGAAGCGGTCGACCACCGCCGGTCAGGGAACCGCGAACTCCAGCGCGATTCCCTGCCCGTAGCCGATGCACATCGTCGAGAGCCCGCGGCCGCCACCACGACGACGCAACTCGTGAATCAACGTCGTCGGGAGCCGCGCGCCACTCGCGCCGAGCGGGTGGCCGATGGCGATGGCGCCGCCGTTGACGTTGAAGCGCTCGTCCTCGATGCCGAGTTCGCGCTGGCAGTACAGCGTCTGGCTCGCGAACGCCTCGTTCAGCTCGACGAGGTCGTAGTCGTCGATGGCCGTCCCGGCGCGCTCCATGAGCCCACGGACGGCCGGCACCGGGCCGATGCCCATGATCTCGGGGTCGACGCCGGCCACGTCGTGCGCGCCGACCTCGGCCAGCACCGGGAGGTCGTGCTCCTCGGCGAACGCGCGCGATGCGAGCAGGACGCCGGCCGCACCGTCCGATATCTGCGAGGCGTTGCCCGGCGTGACGGTGCCGTCCTCGCGGAAGACGGTCGGCAGGTCGGCGAGTTTCTCGGCCGTGGTCCCGGGCCGGAGCCCCTCGTCCTCGGTGATGACACCGTCGGCCGTCTCGATGGGGACGATCTCGTCGTCGAAGCGGCCGGCCTCGGTCGCCGCGACGGCGCGCTGCTGGGAGCGGGCGCCGTATGCGTCCTGGGCCTCGCGGGAGACGTCGAACCGCTCGGCGACGGTCTCGGCGGTCTGGCCCATGGCCAGCGCGTCGGTGTCGTACCGCTCGCGGATGCCGGGATAGGAGTCGATGCCGTGGTCGCGCTCGACGCGGGACATGTTCTCGACGCCGCCCGCGATGATGACGTCCCGCTGCCCGGCGCGGATGTGGTCCGCCCCGGCCGCGATGGCCTGCGCCGAGGAGCCACAGAGCCGGTCGATGGTCGTCCCCGGGACCGACTCGCCCAGGTCCGAGAGGAGGGTGACGACGCGGGCGAGGTTGTTCCCCTGCTCCTTGACCTGCTTCGCACAGCCCCACTGGAGGTCGTCGACGTGCTCGCCGGACAGGCCCGATTCGGCCAGCAGTTCGTTCACGACGGCGACCGAGAGGTCCTCGCTCCGGGTATCGGCGTAGACGCCCCCCTGTTTCCCCTGGGGCGTCCGCCGGGCCGCGACGACGACCGGGTCCGTGTCGGACGGGTCGTCGTGGTCGGTGCTCGCCGCCATCGTCACTCGAAGGCGGGGATGCCGGTGAGGTCGTGGCCGAGGATGAGCGAGTGGATGTCGTGGGTGCCCTCGTAGGTGTAGACGGTCTCGAGGTTGGCCATGTGGCGCATCGGGGAGTAGTCGGCCGTGATGCCGTTGCCGCCCAGCATCTCCCGGGCGATGCGGGACTGGTCACGCGCCATCCGGACGTTGTTGCGCTTGGCCATCGACACCTGTTCGGGCCGCAGGTCGCCGCGCTCCTTGAGGTCGGCCAGGCGCTGCGCGAGCAGCTGTGCGGTGGTGATCTGTGTGGCCATCTCGGCGAGCTTCTCCTGCTGGAGCTGGAAGCTCCCGATGGGTTTGCCGAACTGCTCGCGGTCGGTGGCGTACTGGCGGGCCGTCTCGAAACAGTCCATCGCCGCGCCGATGGCGCCCCAGGCGATACCGTAGCGGGCCTGTGTCAGGCAGGACAGCGGGCCCTTCATCCCCTCGACGCCGGGCAGCACGTTCGCCTCCGGGACGTAGACGTTCGAGAGCTCGATCTGCCCGGTGATGGAGGCCCGGAGCGAGAGTTTCTCGTCGATCTTCGGGGTCTCGACGCCGTCGCGGTCCGTCTCCACGAGGAACCCGCGCACGGGGTCATCGGGCGCGGAGCGGTCCTTCGCCCAGACGACGGCGACATCGGCCAGCGGCGAGTTGGTGATCCAGGTCTTGGTGCCGTTGAGGATGTACCCGTCGTCCTCGGCCTCGGCGTGGGTCTCCATCCGCGACGGGTTCGAGCCGTGGTTGGGCTCGGTGAGGCCGAAGCAGCCGATCTTCTCGCCCGTCCCCATCTCCTCGAGCCACTCGTCCTTCTGTGCCTCGCTGCCGTAGGCGTGAATCGGGTACATGACGAGCGAGCCCTGGACGGAGGCCATCGAGCGCAGGCCGCTGTCCCCGGCCTCCAGTTCCTGCATCAGGATGCCGTAGGCGGTCTCCGAGAGGTCCGGCAGGCCGTAGCCCGAGAGGTTCGGCGCGTAGAAGCCCAGTTCACCCATCTCCTCGATGAGGTCCATCGGGAACGTCCCCTCGATCCAGTGGTCCGCCACCACCGGCTTGACCTCGTCCTCGACGAACTCACGCGCCGTATCCCGCACCATCCGCTCCTCCTCGGTCAGGTCACTCGACAGGTCGACGTAGTCTATCATACAATGTAAGACCACTCACATGACATCAAAGGTTCGGTTCGATGACCGGTCGGGACAGCGACCGACGGACCGAGAAACGGGCGAGAGGCCCGACCTCACCCCGGATTCCGGTTCTTCCCGGACAGTCGTGGGACGGCATCCGGAGCGCGGCGAGCCGTATCGCCCGCCCTCGGAGGCCCACTTCGGCCACGAGATTCCGGAAAGTGGTTTACGAGATGCATATTTCATCGATCCAATCGATACAATGTAAGTCCGAGCGGCGCCGGAGGCCGCATCGAGCGGCCCGGACGGCAGTGGCCCCGATGGCGTCCGTATCGGCGGGCACGGCCGCGCGGTGGGTCGGTCCCGCTGGTCGCCCGGATCAGTAGACCAGGACGTATAACTATCCAAATCCAGTTTTTGAATCTAAAATTTCATTTTTTATAACCCATATCACTTGTAAATAGATTATTGGGAAGACATACGCTGAAACAGCTGTGCGGGCGGTCCGGGTGACCGGCGGCCGGGTCGCCTATCCCTCGTACACGTCGGTCCAGTCCGTCCGGGCCGGCTCGGCGTCCGCCGCCTTCACGCCGAGTACCGGCGTCCCGGCGGTCCGGACGACGCGCTCGGCCACGCTGCCGAGCAGGAACCGGTCCAGCCCGGACCGCCCGTGGGTCCCCACCACGGTCAGGTCCACCCCGGCGTCGGCGCCGTAGTCCACGATGGCGCGGTACGGCGACCCGCTGAGGAGGGTGGCCTCGACGGACGGGACGCCGGCTCGCTCGGCCCGGTCGACCGCCCGGTCGACCGCCTCCCGGCCGGCCGCCTCCATCCGGTCGAGGATCGGGCCGCCGCTGCCGGTCGGCCACGCGACGGTGACGTCGACGACGTGGACCACGTGGAGCGTCGCCTCGGCCGCCGCGGCCAGGTCGACGGCGTGCGTGACCGCGGCCGCTGCCCCCTCGCTCCCGTCCGTGGCGACGAGGACATCGTCCAGTTCCCCGACGGGCGTCGAGGTCCGGACCATCAGGACGGGCACCGGCGCGAGCCGGAGCGTTCGCTCGGCCACGCTCCCCAGGACGAACCGACCCAGGCCGGTCCGGCCCTGCGTCCCCATCACGAGCAGGTCGACATCCTGATCCGCGGCGTAGCCCGCGATGGTGCGAGCGGCGCCGGACTCGTTCGAGAGGACCGCGGTCGAGATGGGAACGTCGTGCTCGTCGGCCCGGGCCGTGAGGTCGTCGAGCAGGGCATCGAGGTCGATCTCGTCCGGCGAGCCGGGAGGCGGTGCGCCGTCGTCCGGTGGCGTGACGTGGAGCGCACAGAGGTCCGATCCGAACCGGTCGGCGAGCCGGATGGCACTCTCAACGGCCGTCTCGGCGGCGTCGCTCCCGTCGGTCGCCACGAGGATGCGGTCGTACATGGCGTCCGTAGATAGGCCGCTCCGGAGGTAAACTGCATCGGGCGTTCCATCGGACTGAGAACGGACGAGGCAGACGGGGCCATCGCCGGGGTTCCCACACCGTGGGAACGAGAGACACGTTTCAGTCGCTCGGTGGAGAACCCCCCGGACGGGGTGACACGAGATGACAGTCAGAGACCTGATGCGGGAGGACGTGGTGACCGCGACGCCCGGGACGACGGTCGCCGAGGTGGCCGAGCTCGCGCGGACCGAGAACGTCGGGAGCGTCGTGGTGGTCGACGGTGACGAGCCGGTGGGCATCGTGACCGACCGCGATATCGCGCTACGGGTCGTGGCCGACGGAGCCGACCCCGGCTCCACCACCGCGAGCGACGTGATGACCGCCGACCCGACCACGGTCGAGGTCGGGACCGGCATCATGGAGGTGTCCCGCGAGATGGTCGGGGCCGGGGTCCGCCGGATGCCCGTCGTCGACGACGGCGGACTGGTCGGCATCGTCACGCTCGACGATCTGAACCGGCTCCTCGTGGGCGAACTCGGGAACCTCGCCGGCGTCATCGCGGGCGAATCACCGCCGTACTGACGGGTCACTGGGGGAGGGGATGCACCCGCCGGCACCCGGAAGGGGAACGCCTACCTGCGGAACGGACCTACCCCCTCGCATGAAGACCGAGGGGTTGCTCGCGCCGGAATCGGCGGCCGAGGCGCGCGGCTCGTACGCCGACCTCGCCGGGGCGGCCCGGACCGTGACCCGGGAGACGGCGAAGGCGATGGGCTTCGACCGCGAGGAGTACGCCGAGCGGGTGACCGACGACGTGCGCTCGACGGCCCGCGACGCGCTGTTCGCGTCGCTCCTCGAGGTACGGGTCGGCGACCGCGAGGAGTTCGAGGCGTGGCGCGACGACTTCGACGGCGACGTCCGCGTGATGGGAAGCGACGAGGTACCCAACGTGGCCTGGCACGTCGTCCCGTTCGGCGCCGACGGCCCGCCGACCCGGGCCGCGGGTGACAGCGGGGGACGGAGTCCCCCGGGCAGCCGGACGCAGTCCGGCGACGAGGACGTGACCCCCGTGGCTGTCGCCGCGACGTTCCAGGACGAACCCGAGGCCGCGACCGCGACGCTCCGCCGGACCGTGTTCGGCCGGGTCTACCGCGACGCCATCCACGCCGACCCCGTCGAGACGGGGGCCCACAGTTCGGTGCCGCCCGAGGAGGACGAGGACGAGGGGGACGGGGGGGACCCGCAGTGAGACGGATCACCCGGAACACCATCCTGGTCATCCTCGCGGTCGTGGTGTTGCTGCTGGCGCTCGGCGCGCTCCCGTCGTTCCTGAAGAGCGGCGACCCGTACTACGTCGTCGCGACCGCCGAGGACGCGCCGGACGAGACGGTCAACACCTCGAACCTCTCGGCGCGGCGCTACCGCTTCAGCACGGCAGCCGTCTCGGCCGCCGCGACGAACGCCAACGGGACCGGCCGCTCGGACCCGTACTGGCGGGGCCCGTTCGGCTTCAAGGAGGGGTTCACCCACTCCCCGTTCGACGAGTTCGAGGCGCTCACGCGGGACTACCCCAACGCGACGGTCACGGCGGGCAACGACACCAGCGTCTACCTCTCCCGGAACGGGACCAGCTACCGGGTCACCATCACGCAGACGCCCGACGCGGTCGGCGGGTCGGGCGGCGAATCGGGCGGCGAGGCGAGCGCGACCCGGCTGGCGCGGCCGGCGGCCGGGACCGACGCGGCGCCACGCGCGGAGGTGACGGGATGAGCGACGAGTCCGGTGCTGACGGCGGCGACCGGCCCGTCACGGAGTACGACCCCGCGACCCACGACTGGCCGGTCGTCGAGTCCGTGGCCGAGTACGAGACGGGCTGGTACACGGGCGGGTACGACCTCGTCGAGCAGCCCGACGGCTCGACGAAGCGGTACTACTGGGCGGAGCTACCGTCCGCCGTGGTCGTGGTGGCGGTCGCGGACGACTCGCTCCTGCTGGTCGAGCAGTACCGCCCGACCATCCGCGAACTCTGCCTCGAACTGCCCGCGGGCATCGTCGAGGACGGCGAGAGCTACACGGAGGCCGGAGCGCGCGAACTCGCCGAGGAGACCGGCTTCGCGCCCTCCGGCACGGCGCTGCTGGAGTCGTTCGACTGCTCGACGGGCGTGCTGCGCCACGAGCGCGGCATCGTCTGGGCGGAGGGGCTCACTCCGGTCGAGCGGAAACTGGACGGCAACGAGTTCATCAACGTTCACGCGGTGCCCGTCGACGAGGCGCTGGACGTGGCGCGGTCCGAACCGGCCAACGACGCGACGATGGAGGGCGTGTTGCTGGCGCGGGAGGAGGGGCTGCTGTAGGCAGCCCCCCACCGCCCGGGTCAGTCCATCGGATTCCGGACCAGTTGCCCGTGCTCGACCTTCATGCAGCGGTCCTGGACGACGTCCAGCCCCGCGGCCTCGGCCTTCCGGGCCGCCGCGTCGTGCGTGATGCCGACCTGCAGCCAGATGGCCCGCACGTCGTCACGGGCGAGCGCCTGCTCGACGATGGCCGGGACCTCCTCGCTCGGCCGGAAGACCTGGACGATGTCGATGGGGCCAGGCACGTCGGCCAGTGAATCGAAGGCCCGTTCCCCGAACACCTCGTCCGCACCCGGGTTGACCGGCGTCAGGTCGTAGCCGTGGCGCTGGAGATAGGCCGGCACGATGTGGGCCGCCTTCTCGTACGAGGTCGAGGCCCCGACGACGGCGACGCGGTCGTGGCCGAGGACCCGGCGGAGCCCGTCGGCGTCGGTGATGGGCATGGGGGGACCTCTCGACGGCGAGGAATCAGTGTATCGGCGGATGTGGTCGTCACGACGGTGGCAGTCCATCCTCGAGTCCGGAGCGAGTCCGTCGGTCACTGGTGTTGCCAGGGGTCGAGTTCGTTCTCGAACCGTCACGAGCGTTCTCTGATGTGATTCCCCCCGGTGACGGCGATGCCGGTACCCGCTCCGAGTTCGACGACGCTGAGTTCCCGTCGACGGCGCACAACACGAGTCACAGATACCCATCCGGACGCGTACGGAGCTCGCAAGCCTGTCGGAAGACCGAGACTTGAAGCCACGGTACCGGATACGGCGACGTGGATGAGTGCAACGTTCCCCCTCGTCTCGGGACAGGGCGACGTTCTGGACGACGACCAGGATGTCACTCCGCTGGAGCTGTTCTTCGACCTCGTGTTCGTCTTCGCCATGACGCAGGTGAGCAGCTTCCTCGCGCACAACCTGACCTGGGTCGGCGTCGTCCGTGGTGTCGGTCTGCTCGCCGCCCTGTGGTGGGCATGGGTCACCTACTCCTGGTTGACGAACGCCATCCCCGCCGAGGAGGCGTTGCCGGCCCGCGTGGTCATTCTCGCCGCGATGGCAGCCATGCTGGTCGTGGCGCTGGCCGTCCCCGACGCCTTCGGCGACGATGGCCTGCTCTTCGGCCTCGCGTACTTCGTCGTCCGCGTCCTGCACGTGGTGCTGTACGCGCTCGCGACCGACCCGGAGACCCGGGCCGCGGTGCTCCGCCTCGCACCCGGGTTCCTGCTCGGACCGGCGCTGCTCGTTCCGGCGGGCCTCCTCGACGGGCCGCTCCAGGGCCTCCTCTGGGTCGTGGCACTCGCCATCGACTACGGCGTCCCGCTCGCCCGGGGCGTCGCCGGCTTCACCGTCCAGGCCAGCCACTTCGTCGAGCGCCATCGGCTCATCCTCATCATCGCCCTCGGCGAGTCCATCGTGGCCATCGGCATCGGCGTCGACAGCGGCGGTCTGGCGCTCACGCCCACCGTCCTCGCCGCTGCCATCTCCGGAATCGTCCTCGTCATCGCGCTCTGGTGGCTGTACTTCGACTACGTCGTCCTCGCCGCCGAGCGGCGACTCACCGAGGCGATTGACGAGGAGCGAGCGGCGCTGGCCCGGGACTCGTACAGCTATCTCCACCTCCCGATGGTCGCGGGCATCATCTTCGTCGCACTCGGTATCGAGGAGACCCTCGTTCACGTCGGCGGGGTCCTTGCGACCGTCCCGGCGGTGGCACTGGGCGGTGGCGGGGCGCTGTACCTGGTCGGCCACAACCTCTTCCGGCTCCGGGACGCCGGGAGCGTCAGCGTCCCGCGGTTCGTCGTGGCGGGTGGGGCCTGTCTGGTCGTACCGATAGCCATGTGGGTGTCCGCCCTGCTCGCGCTGTCGGTTCTGACGGCCCTGTTCGTGGTCCTCGCGGGCTTCGAGACCACGAACGCGGATATCCGCCGGACCGTTCGCGGGCACTGAGCTGACGACCCACTCGTCGGGTGCACGGCCCACGAGTCGCCGTCGAAAGCTCTTCGGTCCCCCTCCGATTCCCCCCTGCATGAAGACCGTATTCCACGTGGCGGACGGTGCGGACGAGGTGCAGGACGCGGCGATTCGGTACGCCGCCGGTATCTTCGAGGACCCCTCGGTCGAGATGGACGCCGTCGCGGTCGTCGCGAACGCGTCCGGCGTCGAACTCGTCCGGGCGGAGTCGGCCTACGCCGAGGAGATCACCAACCTCTCGGCGGGCGCCGTCGAGTTCGTCGCCTGCGAGAAATCGATGCAAGCGGCCGGACTGACCGACGACGACATCCTCGAGGTCGTCGAGACGGCACCCACGTCGGTCGGCGAACTCACGCGCCGGCAGGAGCACGGCTACCGGTACATCAAGGTCCCCTGAGGACGGCGGTCCCGGAGCGGGACTACCCGGAGAGGAAGTCCGCGAACTCGACGGCCATCCCGAAGTCGCCGCCGTGCTCCTTGGCGATCTGATGGGCCTCGTCGGCTCCCTCCCTCGCCCAGTCACGCTGGAACTCGTAGAGCACCTGCGACCAGGTGACCGGCGTGACGCCGGCCTCGACCATCCGCTCCATCGCACGCTCGTGGTCGGCTTCTGTCTGCCCGCCGCAGGCGTCGGCGACGACGTAGACGTCGTAGCCGGCCTCCAGCGCGGAGAGCGCGGCGAAGCAGACACACACCTCGGTCCAGAGGCCGGCGACGACCAGCCGGTCGCGGCCGGTCGCCTCGACGGCCTCGACGAACGCCTCGTCCTCCCAGGAGTTCATCGTCGTGCGGTCGATGACCGCCTCGTCGGGGAGTGTCTCGCGGAGTTCGTCGAACAGCGGGCCGTTGTAGTCCCGGCCGATGGTGGTGAGGACGGTCGGCACGTCGTAGGCGTCGACAGCCTTCGCCAGCCCGGCGACGTTGTTCCGGAGCGTCCCGGTCCCGATGGTGTTGACGCCCAGTACCATCTCGGGCTGGTGGTCGATGAACGTCACTGCACAGTTCTCGGGCGTGAGCAACCGCTCGCTCGGAGTCGCGTCGGCCATGGTTCCCGAGGGGGGCCCGCACCCACGTAGTGGTATCGCCGCAGATATGCGGCTCGGTCGTCGATATCGGGCCGGAACGCCACCACAGGAGGCGTTCCTCGCCCGGCACCGTCGTGACGGTTCGTGAACTTAACCGGTATGCGGTGCCACCGACGGGTACATGCTCTACGACTCGGTCGCTGACCTCGACCTGACCATCGACGATTACGAGCTCGACCGGCGCGAGCGCGACACCTCGAGCGGCTTCACGCGCGCGACGACGGTCGTCTCGCTGCGCGGCGACGGCGATGTGGGCCGGGGGGAGGACGTCACGTACGACAACGACGCCCACGATGCCCTCCAGGGTGTCGACGAGCCGTTCGACCTGACGGCAACGTACACCCTCGACGAGTTCTCCGGGCACCTGTCCGACATCGACCTGTTCCGGGGTGCCGAACCCGGGCAGGCCATCTTCCGGAACTACCGCCGGTGGGCGTTCGAGAGCGCGGCGCTCGACCTGGCGCTGCGGCAGGCCGACACGGACCTCGCCGAGCGGCTCGGCCGCACGTACGACCCGGTCCGGTTCGTCGTCAGCACGCGGCTCGAGGAACCACCGACCGGGGACCGCGTCCTCGACTGGCTCGACCGGTACCCCGACCTGGAGTTCAAGCTCGACCCGACCTCCGAGTGGACCGACGAGGTGGTCGACCGGCTGGCGGCGACCGACGCGGTCCGCACCCTCGACCTCAAGGGCCAGTACCACGGGACGACGGTCGACCAGCCGGCCGACCCCGCGCTGTACGAGCGGGTCATCGAGGGGTTCCCCGAGGCGCTCATCGAGGACCCGGAGCTGAACGACGAGACCCGGCCCCTGTTCGAGGGCGAGGAGGCCCGGGTGACGTGGGACTACCCTATCCGCGGCGTCGAGACCGTCGAGGAACTACCCTGGAAGCCGGAGTGGCTCAACATCAAGCCCTCGCGCTTCGGCTCGGTGCGATCGCTGTTCGATACCATCGACCACTGCCGGGAGCGCGACATCGAGATGTTCGGGGGCGGCCAGTTCGAACTCGATGTGGGTCGCGAGCACCTCCACGCCATCGCGTCGCTGTTCTACCCGGACGCGCCGAACGACGTGGCGCCGTCGGCGTACAACGACCCCGACCCGAGCGGTGACCTCCCGACGAGCCCGCTCGCGCCGCCAGCCGACCCGCAGGGCCTCTCGTGGGAGTAGGCGCCCGGACTGCGTGCCGTCACGTCTCGACGGCCGGGTCGTCGCCCCCGGTGGCAGGGTCGTCCTCCGTGGCTGGCTCGTCGCCGTCGCCAGTCGGGTCGTCGGAGGCGTCGCCACCACCGCGCCCGACGAGTTCGACGGCGAGCAGGCCGCCGGCCGCGCCCAGCCCGACCGAGAACAGCAGGGCGAACAGGAGCGCGACGGCGGTCACCGCGGCGGCGACGGCCACGACGGGGAGCGCCTCCGAGCCGGTCGCGCCGGCCACCAGCCCGACGAAGACGAACAGCAGCACGACCACGACGGGGAGCGCGGCCAGGAGGCCGGAGAGGCCGCCGACCCGGAGTCCGACATCGCGGTCGCCGCGCTGCAGGTAGCCCGCGACGGCGCCACCCAGCACGGGCGAGAACGGGACGAACCCGAAGACGGCCGACGTGACGGCGCCGACGATGGCGTTCGTCCGGACGCCGCGGACGCCCTCGCGGCGCTCGCGGCGACGGGCCGCGACGAACCAGCCCCCGACCAGCCACGTCCCGAGGCCGGTGCCGACGAGGCCGGCACCGCTCCACCACGCCGTCAGGACGACGAGGTCGGTGAGCGCGGCCGGGCCGAGAACGTCCGACCGGATGGTCCCGTCGGCGACGAGCCGGGTGACGGTCTCCGGGTCCGTCCAGAGGAGGAGGGCCGCCCCGCCGAGGACGAACGCGAGACCCACCAGCGCGAGCACACCCGCGGTCAGCCAGTCGACGAACCGGAGCGGCTCCGAACCGGTATCCGCGTCGGCACCGCTCGATAGCGTCGTGTCGGACCGTTCAGAGGTTTCCATACCGGTGGGACGCCACGAGGCGTCCTGAGGGAACCGGTCGTTCCCACCGGTCGAGAACGACGGGGGCGTGGAGGAGGAACGACGACCGGGCCCGGCGGGCGGAGCGCGTCGTGGCGTCCGGGGACCGGATTTCAAGGCCCCACCGGCTGAACGTCGGGTCAGATGCCAGCCCTCCAGCTAGACGCGGTCTCGAAGCGCTTCGGCGACGTCCGGGCGCTCGACGACGTCTCGTTCACGGTCGAACGGGGCGAGGTGTACGGCTTCCTCGGGCCGAACGGTGCCGGGAAGTCGACGGCCATCGACATCGTCCTCGACTACGTCCGCCCGTCGGCCGGGCAGGTCACCGTCTTCGGCCACGACGCCCAGGCCGACCCGACGGCGGTCCACGCCCGGACCGGTATCCTGCCGGACGCGACCAGCCTGACCGGCCACGTAACCGCCCGCCAGCACGTCCGGTACGTCGTCGACTCGAAGGGCAGCGACGAGAACCCGCTGGCGCTGCTGGACCGCGTCGGCATCGCCCTCGACGCGGACCGACCGGTCGGCGGGTTCTCGAAGGGGATGCGCCAGCGCCTGCTGCTGGCGTGTGCGCTGGTCGGGGAGCCGGACCTCCTCATCCTCGACGAGCCCTCGACGGGGCTGGACCCCAACGGCGCCCGGCGGATGCGCGAGATCGTCCGCGAGGAGAACGAGCGCGGCGCGACCGTCTTCTTCTCCTCGCACATCCTCGAGCAGGTGGCCGCGGTCTGCGACCGGGTCGGCATCCTCTCGGACGGCGACCTCGTCGCCAGCGACTCGCTTGACGGCCTCCGCGAGCGCGTCGGCTCGGTCGGCCGGCTGACCGTGACGCTGGACACCCCCTCGGAGGCGGCCGTCGCGGCCGTCCGGGAGGTCGACGGCGTGAGCGACGTGCGCGTCGACGGGCCGAGCGTCTCGGCGTCCTGTCCGCCGGACCGGAAGGCCGCCGTCGTCGACGCGGCCCGGCGCGACGGTGCGGCGGTGGTCGACATCCGGACCGAGGAGGCCTCGCTGGAGGAGCTGTTCGCGGCCTACACCGGCGGCGAGGAGGGGGACCTCGCATGAGTGGCCGCCTGCGCGCCGTCGTCGAGCGGGACCTCCGCGACCCGTTCCGGTCGCGGTCCGTGTGGCCCGTCCTGGTGCTGTTCGTCATGTTCTTCGGGGGCCCCGTCGCCCTGTCCGGCGGTGGGCGGCCCGGCGCGGGGGCGCCGGGGCTGCTGCGCCAGTTGCAGGGCGTCGTCTTCCTGTTCCTCCCGCTGGCGACGCTCCAGTTCGGCTACGACCGGGTCGCGGGGCCCCGCGAGACGGGCGAGATCCGGCTGCTGCTGGCGCCGCCCCACTCCCGGCGAGCGTTCGTGCTCGGTACGTTCCTGGGCCGCGCCGCGTTCACGGCGCTGCTGGTGACCGCCGGCTACCTCGTCGCGACCGTCGCCTACCTCGGGGTCGTCGGGGTGCCGGGCCCGGTGTTCGCGCTCGGCGGCTACCTCCTCGCGCTCGCGCTCGGGGTGAGCGTCACGGGGCTCGCCGTGGGGCTCTCGGCGTCGCTGTCGACCCGCGGCCGCGCGACCATCACCGCCGCGGTGGCCTACCTGACGCTGCTGGCCTTCTGGGGAGCCATCCCGAACGCCGTCCGGTTCGTCGCGAACGGTCTCCAGTCGCCGACCGGGCCCCAGCCCGAGTGGGCGGTCGCGTTCGCCCAGGCCGTCCCCACGGAGGCCTACCGGAACCTCGTCGCGGCCCTGCTGCCGAACACCACGCCGCCGACGGTCGTCACCGCCGGCCCGCTGGCGGCCGTCCTCGTGCTGGTCGCCTGGACGGTCGTGCCGCTGGCGGTCGGGGTCGCGCGGTTCGAGCGGGCCGACCTCTGACTCGGCGGGCGAACGGGGCTCAATCGGACTCCGTGGCCTGTCCGCCACGGGCGGCGGGCGGCGGCGCCGGCGCGATGTCGTCGACCGAGGGGAGGTCGACCAGTATCGCCGCACAGTGCGCACAGAGCGGTTCCTCGTGGCGACGCGCGCCGTTCAGCGTGCGGTAGACGAAGCGACTGGCGACCCCGCGGTCGCAGATCGCACAGGTCGTCGGCGACTGCTGGCGCATATCCGGTGGAAGGCGCCGCTCCACGACGCCGGTAGCGCCGAATGGTTCGGGGGTTTATACCGGCCCGACCCCCTCGAAGACCGCCGACCGACGCGCCACCACGACCAGCGCGCCGAGGACGCCGACGGTGAGCGCGGCACCCGCCAGGAACGGCGCCCAGTAGTAGAGCACGTAGATGGCCGTCATCGCCGGCGGGCCCAGCGTCCGGCCGAGGCTGCCGGCGCCCTGCGTGACGCCGAAGGCGCTCCCCTGGGCGGACTCGTCGGCCGCCGCCGACACCATCGCCGTGATGCCGACGTTCATCAGCCCGTTGCCACCCGAGAGCAGCGCCAGGACCAGCAGGAGCGCGAGCAGTTCCGGGCCGACGACCGGGACGGCGCCGGCGACGCCACCGAGGAGCGCCCGCCCGAGTTCGGGCGCGAACGGGAGCGTCGCCAGCGCCAGCAGCAGGACCGCCGCGCCCCCCACGGCCAGCCGGGTGTCGGCGAAGCGTCGGGAGAGCGCCCGCACGACGACGCCCTGGTTGATGGCGCCCAGCACGCCGATGTAGGTCAGGAGGAGGCCGGCCGCAGCCGCGTCGTAGCCGTAGATATCCGCGACGAACGGGATGAACGCGACCTGCACGCCCGAGAACGCGACCGACGTGACGAGGAACACGAGGACGAGCGGCCGCAGGTCGCGGTCGGCCAGCGCCTCGCGGAACTGGGAGACGAGACCGCCCTCCCGCCGCGCGCTCCCGCGCTGGCGGTTCGGCTCCGGGAGGAACCGCGCCGCGGCCAGCAGCGCCAGCAGCGAGAGCGTCGCCGCGAGGAACGAGGGCAGCGAGAACACCGTCGCCGGGACGAAGCCCGGCAGGAGGTCGCGCGCCAGCGCGACGGCGGGGTCGCTGGCGACCAGCCCCCCGAGCGCGGGACCGAAGACGAACCCCAGTGAGAACGTCGCGCCGATGAGCCCCAGCGCCGCGGCGCGCTCGGCCTTCGGCGTGATGTCGGTGATGTAGGCCTGCGCGGTGGCGATGTTGCCGCCCATCGCGCCCGCCAGCATCCGGGCGGCGAACAGCGCCCCCAGCGCCCCGACGGTCCCGAAGGGGCCCTGGAGCTGCTCGCCGAGGCCGAAGATCAGCCACGCCACGGCACTCCCGGCCAGCGACAGCATCAGCACGGGGCGGCGCCCGCGCTCGTCCGAGAGCCGGCCCAGCAGCGGCGCGAAGACGAACTGCGTCAGCGAATAGGAGGCCGCCAGCAGCCCGATGAACACGTCGCTCACGCCGAACGAGCGGACGTAGAACGGCAGGACCGGGATGATGACCCCGAACCCGAGCAGGTCGATGAAGACGACCGCCAGCACCGTCGCCAGCGCACGGCGGCGCGAGACCTCGCCGGCGGCGGCCTCCACCACGGTCCCGGAGCGGGGCGTTGACACGACCCGGCCTGCGCCCGGGCCGCACTTGTGGCTACCGAGTGCGTCGCGGCGATCCGGGCGAGTCGCGGCGACGACGGTGACCGGGTGGGTCGCCGAGCGCGGTCGTTCGGCGTGGATTTATCCTCGCGCGGCCGCTCCGACCGGGTATGGACGACGAGATCTCCGCCGAGGAACTCCACGACCTCCTCGAATCCGGCGCGGACGTGCGGGTCGTGGACATCCGCTCGGCCGACGCCTTCCGCCGAGGGCGGCTGCCGAACAGCGAGAACATCCCGTTCCGCGAGCTGACCGGGCGCATCGAGGAGCTGGCGGGGGCCGACCACGTCGTGACGGTCTGTCCGCACGGGGAGGCCAGCGTGCAGGCCGCGCGGCTCATCGCCTCCTACGAGGGGTTCGACGGCCGCGTCGAGTCGATGGCCGACGGCGTCACGGGGTGGGCCGAGCGGTACGGGCTGGAGGACGCGTCGCCACGCGACGCGGAACGGTCGAGCGGGCGGAGCCCGCGAGACGACGAGGTGGCCGCCGACGGCGAGGGCGACGACGAGGGGCCCGAGGCCCCGTTCTGAGGGCGCCGCGCGACGCTACTCCTGGCCGGTCGTCGACCGCCGCCGGACCGACGGGAACAGGCCGAAGGTTCGGACGAGTTCGAGCCCCGCACCGCCGAACAGGACCACGCCGACCAGCAGCAGCGTCAGACCGCCCGGCTGGTCGGCGGCGAAGAGCCCACCCGCGAGCATCGAGAGCCCGACCACGAACAGGACCGCGAGGAAGACGGCGTAGACGGCGGTCCCGAGGACGGACCAGAGGGCGTCCTCGACGGCACGGCGGACGACGGCGTACTGTTCGTCGCCCGTGAGCGAGCGGCCGGCGTCGTCACCGGGGCGTCCGTCACGGCCGTCGCTGTCGGACGGGTCGGTGGAGGGCTCGTCCATACCGCGGCATCGACGCCGGGGCGGATAAACCCCGCTACCGGGGTCGGACCGAGCGGACCGCTCAAGTGCGCCGCGCCGCTGCCGCGAGTATGAAGTGTCTCCACCTCACCGTCCACCTCTCGACGGAGACCCTCCATCCCGTCCACCGGGCGGTCTGCGAGGGCGCGCCCATCGAGCGGGAACTGCTGTTCCACGCGAACCCGGACGGGGACCTGGCGGCGCTGCTGTTCTACGCCGAGGGCGACGCCGACGCCTACGAGGCGCTGCTCGACGACACCGAACAGGTCGAGGCCTACGACCTCGTCCCCGCGGCGCGCGGGTGTTACGCCTACGTCCGGGAGGAGCCACGCCCCGAGGAGGAGGTGTTCTACGAGGCGTTCGACCTCGGAAGCCTCGTACTCGTGCCGCCGGTGGAGTTCCGCCCGGACCGGACGATCCGCCTGACCGTACTGGGCGAGGCCGACCGGCTGGAGGCCGCCGTCGCGGCGCTCGAATCGGACGAGGGCGTCCGCGTCGACGTCGACGGCGTCGAATCGGGGCCCGCCCCGGCGCGCGCCGGGCGCATCGGCGGCGGCGACCTGACCGGCCGGCAGCGCGAGGCGCTCGCGGCCGCGTGGGCGGCGGGCTACTACGAGGTGCCCCGCGAGGGGAGCGTGGCCGACGTGGCCGACGCGCTGGGCGTGGCGGAGTCGACGGCTGCGACCCACCTGCGGAAGGCGGAGGCGCGGCTGGTGGGGCGGGTGGTCGGCGGATAAGCAGTCACCCCGCGTGGGGTGCTCGACGTGCGGTCAGGTGTCAGGCAACGTTGAATCCCTTGTCGCGGAGGAAGTCCTCCACGCGTCCGGTGTGGTTGCCCTGGAGTTCGATGGAACCGTCCTCGACGGTGCCGCCGCAGGCGAACTTCGACTTCAGATCGCTGGACAGCGAATCCAGGTCGACGTCCTTCGGGTCGAACCCCTCGATGACCGTTACCTCCTTACCGTATCGGCGCTCGTCGATGCGGATGTTGATCTCCTGAGACTCCTTGGCCACGTCCTCGCAGACGCAGAGTTCCTCAGGGAGCCCGCACGTCGAGCAGACTTCCGACATTACAAGTCGGACGTAGTGTGGGGCCGATATTAAATCCTGTCGAGAGGCCACCCCCGGCGCACGCACGCCCAGCGGCGGCCAGCGACCGGCGGATCGGGGCTCAGGAGCCGGCTCGGGGCCGGTCGATGCTGGGGCGGTCGCTCACCAGCTCGTCCGCGAGCCCGACCGCCTCGTCGGCCTCCTCGACGGTGACGCCGCCACCGTAGCGGGCGCGCTCGTGGAGCGTCGCGAGCCGCCGGGCACGCTCGTCGGGGCCGCCCGGACCACCCGCACCCACGCGGGCGGCGAACTCGCGGGCCGTCTCGCCCGGCCGCCGGGTGGCGCCGGCCTTCTCGGCGAGGAACTCCAGGCGCCCGAACGCCCGGGCCACGTCCCTCGCGGGGTCGTCGGTCCGTGGCTGGTAGCGGAGCCGGAGCTCGCGATACAGCCGCGGCGCGGCGCCCGAGCGGTGGACCCCGGCGACGACACCCGCCAGCACGACCAGCCCGAGCACCGCCTGCTCGCGCGTCGGCCGGGGGATGCCGCCCCCGTCGTCGCTCCCGCCACCGCCGGGCGAATCGATGCCGGCACTGGTGGTGTTGTCCGTCGGCGTCGCGGTCCCCGTGGACCCGGTGTCGGTCCCGTTGCGCGACGGTGTCGTCGGCGTCGGGGTCGGCGTCTCGCCGGGGGCGCGGCCGCCGTCGCCAGGCGTCGGCGTCGCCGACGGCGTCGAGGTGAACGTCAGGTTGCGGGACTCGTCCGTGTCGACGCCACCGACGCCGCCCGACTGGCGGGCCTGGCGGATGCGCTGGCGCTCGGCGGCCTGGCGCGGGGCGGCCGGCGTCGGGTCGAAGCGGATCCAGCCCTGGTCCGGGAAGTAGACCTCGACCCACGCGTGCGAGTCGAGCCCGCGTGCGACCCACCGATCCTGGGCGACGCGCTGGCCGGGCGTGTAGCCCACCGCCAGCCGCGCGGGGATGTCCTGCGTCCGGAGCATCGTCACCATCGTCGTCGCGTAGTAGGTGCAGTAGCCCTGCTCCATCTCGAAGAGGAACGCGTCGGCGATGTCGCCCCGTGGCCGGTCGACCGTGAGCGAGTACTCCCGGTTGTTCTCCAGCCACCGCTCGATGACGCGGGCGGTGTCGTACGGGTTGTCGGCGTTGGCGGTGATGCGGGCGGTCCGCTCGCCGACCCGGTCGGGCGTGGTCGAGGGGAGCTGCGTGTAGCGCTCGGCGACGGCGTCGGGGTAGTCGACGCCGGCCTCGCGGAGCTGCCGGGCGCTCGCGACCGGGCGCTGTGACTCGACCGTGTAGGTGTCGCCCGGTTCGAGCGCACTGTCCGGCGAGACACCGCCGCCCGGTAGCTCGACGAGGGAGACGGGCGCGTCGGAGACCTGCCTGGGCTTCCACGCCGCCGGCATCACCTCCAGTTCGGACTCGACGCTGTAGCGCTGGGTGACCTCACGGCTTCGCCCGACCGGCCCCCGGAGCCGGCCGTCGTACGAGCTGTCGGCCCCGGTCCGGACCCAGCCGCTCCCGGTGTAGCGGTCGTAGGAGCCGACCCGCCAGTAGGTCGGCTCGTTGCTTGTGACGGTGAAGCGGACCTCCGGGGAGAGCCGGATGGAGCCGAGGACGCTGACGCTGTCGCCGGCGGAGGTGAGGCTGGACTCGACGGTCCCCTCGCCCGAGCCGGTCCCCAGGTCGAGCGGGTCCGCCCCCGCCGCGGGGACGACGCTCACCAGCAGCGCCGCGGTCACCATCGTGGCGAGGACGACCGCGACGGTCTCGGCGGTCGCGAGGTCGCCACCCCGCCGTTCGAGGTCGCCGAAGCCGACCGCGCCGGTCGCCGCGACCACGCCCAGCAGCGCGAGGGCGCCGCCCGCGTCGCCGGTGAGGACGAACAGCGTGAGCATGGCGCCGCCGCCGACCACCGACGCGACGTAGCGCCGGCGCAGCGCGAGATACCAAGCCACGAACGTCGGCGCCGGCGTCGCGGCGAGCGCCCACAGCCCGACGTTGACGATGCGGAGCACCGAGAGGCCGGTCAGGAGCTCGATCCCGTCGCTGACGAGCAGGACCAGCGTCTCGGTCGTGGCCGCGTCCCGGGGGAGCTGTGTCACGTAGGCGTACGTGCCCGCCGCGAGCAACAGCACCGCGAGCCCGAGCGCGACGCCCTCGGGGACGAACCGGGCGACGACGGTGGCGGCGACGACGGCCCCGCCCGCCACGAGCAGGAACAGCGTCACGTCGCCGGCCACGTCCGAGACGCGGTAGAGTACCGAGAGGAAGGTGCCGAGCAGGCCGGCCACGCCGGCGAGCGCCAGCAGCCTGACGGGGTCGAACTCGGGGAGGAGCCGGGCGAGCCCCGCGTCGGCCTCGCCCGCGGTCCGCGACCCGGCGGTGGGTGCGCTCACGAGACCACCTCCCGGACGCGGTCGGCGACGGACCGCTCGGGCTCGTCGGCGGGCTCCGGTGGCCGCTCGCCGGCGAGCTGCTCGAACGGGACCGTCCGCCCCTGGATGGAGACGGTCGTCCCGTCGGAGCCCGACCGCACGATGACCTCGGCGTCCTCGCCGACGCTGCCGGCCTTCGTCCGCGCCAGCAGCTCGAGGATGCGGTTCCGGGCGGTCTCGCCGCGCTCCTCGTCGACCTCGCCGCTCGGGACCCGGACCCCGATGATGAGGTCGGCGTCGAGCAGGTAGGTGGCGATGCTCCCGACCGCGGCGGCCATCTCGTCGACGTACTCGTGGGAGGCCTCGCCGGCGACGGTGATGCCACCCTCCTCGTCGGCGGCCCACTCCGTGACGACGAGGTCACCCTCGGCCTGCTTCGCGGAGACCTTCCAGTTCACGTCGCGCAGCGGGTCGCCGGGGACGTACTCGCGGACCTCGTCGAAGGCGGCCCGGTCGTCGGCGGTCGCCTTCTCGACGAGGCCGGCCAGCGGCCCGCTGTCGGTCAGGGCGACCACGTCCGGGTAGACGACGACGGGCGCCGTGCCCGTGAGTTCGGTCTCGGTCGCGAGCAGGCCCAGCGAGTCCCGGACCCGGGCGGTCGCCGGGCCCAGGTCGTGGACCCCGCGGCCGACGAGCTCGCACTCCAGGCGGATGCTGCCGTCGCCCGGGAGCGAGACGGTCGCGCCCTCCTCGGTGACGGTCGCCGCGCCCGGGCGCTCGCGCCCGTCCGGACCGACGACGGTGGCATCGGCCACGCGCAGCCGCTCGGGGACCGCCTCGTGGAGGTCAAGCGGGACCGCCGACTCGACATCGATGGTGACGGTGCGGCTGGCGCCGGGGAAGCCCGGCGCGGGGGTGGAGCGCTCGACGGTCGGCGCGGGCGCGCGGTACAGCTGGACCGCGCCGACGCCGTAGCCGACGATGACGGGGACGACGAAGGCGTTCAGTCCCGTGATGCCGAAGCGGGCCCCGAGGTAGAGCGCGCCGAGGCCGACGGCCAGCGCGCCGAGACCGCGTCGTGTCGGTCGCATCTCACTCGACCGCGACGGCGTCGAGCGCTTCCGCGACGAGCTCCGTGCCCGTCCCCTCGCCGGCGCCGCGCCGGATGCGGTGGGCCAGCACGACCTGGGCCTCGGCCTGCACGTCGTCCGGGATGACGTAGTCGCGCCCGTCCAGCACGGCGCGGGCCTGGGCGGCACGCAGCAGCGAGATGGCCCCGCGCGGGCTCACGCCCAACTGGGCGTGGTCGCGCGTGTAGCGCGCCAGGCGCGTGACGTACTCGCGGATGGGCGCCTCCACCGCGACCGCGGCGGTCGCCTCCCGGGCCGCGAGCAGGTCCTCGGTCGTCGCGACCGGCTCCAGCTGCTCGATGGGGTGGTCGCCCACGACCTGCCCGAGGAGGGCGGCCTCGTCGGCCTCGTCCGGGTAGCCCAGCGAGAGCTGGGCCATGAAACGGTCCAGCTCGGCCGCGGGCAGGTCGTAGGTCCGGTCGCGCTCGACGCTGTTCTGCGTCGCGACGACGGTGAACGGCGAGGGGACCGGGTACGACTCCCCGTCGACGGTCACCTGCTCCTCCTCCATGGCCTCCAGCAGCGCGGACTGGGTCTTCGGCGGCGCCCGGTTGATCTCGTCGCCCAGCACGACGTTCGCGAAGATGGGGCCGCGCTGGAACTCGAACTCGCCGGTCCCCTGGTTGTAGATGTTGACGCCCGTGATGTCCGTCGGCAGCAGGTCGGGGGTGAACTGGACGCGCTTGAACTCGCACTCGAACGACTGCGCGACCGACCGCGCCAGCATCGTCTTCCCCACGCCGGGGACGTCCTCCAGCAGGACGTGCCCCCGCCCGAGGAAGGCACAGATGAGGTGCTCGATGGCATCGTGGTGCCCGACGATGACCTGTTCGACGTTGTCGATGACCGCACGGGCGGTCTCGCCGGCCGACTCGACGCTCGGGTCGGCGTCGAGCGCGGTGTCGGCGGTGGAGGGTGACTCGCTCATTGGGACCTCGCGGGACGGTGGCAGCGGTCACGGTAAGTGTCTTGCCTGTCCCCACGGGGCCTCTCGCTCGGCAGCTCCCCGAGTGTCATTGTACTGCACGGAGGGGCGGCGCGCTTGTAACTCTGCTGGGTGCGGGTATCCCGAGAGGTATATAGACGAAGGACGCCGCCAGCGGTTCGCGTCACCGCACTCCATGAACTCGGGGGCGAATCGGTCGGCTCCGCTGCTACGGCTTCTCCGGGCGAGGTACAGCCCGGGTGTCCCGGAGCGCGACGGGCGGACCGAACAGTTCGGCCGTATCCTTTTGTCGCAGTCGTCGAAATGTCGACCGATGGCAGAGCACGACGGGAAACCAACGGCCGACTCCGGGGTGGCGGCCCGCGAGTTCGAGCGTCGGGTCTGTCAGCTCGAATCGACCGTCCGGGAGGCGAACGAGGAACTGTTCGAGCAGCTGCAGGAGCAGGAGGCCGACCTCGACATCCGCAGGGAGCGACTCAGGGCGATGGAGCGGGACCTGCAGACCGTCGAGGAACGCGTCCAGCAGCTGGAGGCCGAACTGGCGGCCCTCCGGGAGGGAGAGTGACGCCGCCGGTCACCACGCCTTGCAGTCCGCACAGACCAGCCCCGGCTCGTCGCGCCAGCGCGCCTCGACGGTCGCGCCGCAGGCCGCACACGCGGCGCCCCCGGGCGACCAGTCGTAGGTCGAGCGGGCCGGTTCCACCTGGTCGGGAGGGAGGAACGTGGCGTCGTCCCCGGTGGTCGGCGCGTCGGTGGTCTCGGCCGCGTCCTCGACGGGGACAGCGTCGCCGGGAGAGTCGTTGGCGTCCTCGGCGTCCTCGGCATCGTCCCCCTTGCCCCCGCCGGCGAACTCGTCGAGCGAGGCGTCGCGGGTCATGCGCCGACGGACGGCCGCCGGCGGGTTAGCCCTGACGGTGGGGCCGACCCGCACACGCCCGCAACGGACAGACTGAAGGTCCGAGCGTCGCACGTGGAGGTATGGCAGAGACCGGAATCACGCCCGCGGAGGCCATCGACCTCGTCGTGACCAACGTCCTGAGCGACCCCATCACGCTCGTGCTGGTGCTGTTGGGAGCACTGTTCGTGGGCGGGGCGTCGGCGGTGCTGGGTCTCCTCTCGCTGGGCGCGGTCGCAGAGCAGCTGGGCCAGCTCGCCCCCGGTGGCCGGTCGCCGCCGGGGCCCGGGGAGCGGAGCTGAACCCGGCCGGAGCGTCGCCCGAACGCGTGTTCCTCAGTTCTCGATGCCCGCCTCGCGAGCGGCCGCGCCGGCCAGCTCGACGGCCGTCTCGAGGTCCGGCCCCAGCGGCGAGCCCACCACGAGCGAGTCCGCGTGCTCGAGGACGCCGGCCATCCGCTCGGCGACAGCCTCGGGCGTGCCGGCCATGCAGAACGCGTCGACCATCTCCGGGGTCACCTCGTCGAAGGCGGCGGAGAAGTCGCCGGCCGAGAGGTGCTCGCCGATGCGCTCGGCGCGGTCGGCGTCGAGGCCGTGGCGGTCGAGGACGGGCGGCGCGGCGCCGGCGGCGATGAACGCGACCGGCTGGACGGCGAGGTCACGGGCCGCCTCGGCGTCCTCGGCGACGGAGACGCTGGCGTAGGCCGCGAGGTCCACCTCATCATCCGCTGCGGGGCGGTCCTCGGCGCCCTCGTCGACGCGGTCGCGCGCCCACGCGAGGTCGTCCGGGTGCGAGCCGTTGAACAGCAGCCCGTCGGCGTGCTTGCCGGCCATCCGGCACATATGGGGCCCCTCGCCGCCGACGTAGACCGGGATGGAGCGGCCCTGCGGCGGCTCGAACTTCAGGCCCGCGCCGCTGGCCCCGAAGGTGCCGTCGTGGTCGACCGTCTCGCCGGCCCAGAGGTCCCGGGCGACGGAGAACGCCTCCAGCACCGACCGGAGCCCGCGCTCCTCGACGAGGCCGAGCGAGCGCAGCGCCGAGGGGTCACCCGGGCCGACGCCGTAGACCGCACGGCCGCCGCTGGCCTCGTCGAGGCTGGCGACGCGCGACGCGAGGGTGACGGGGTGGGTCTCGTACGGGTTGATGACGCCCGGGCCGACGCGGATGTCGGTCGCGCGGGCCAGACGGTCGCAGGCGACGAACGGGTCGCGGTTGAAGAAGTGCGAGGAGACGAAGGCGGTGTCGAACCCCGCGTCCGCCGCGCGGACGCCGAGGTCGGCGATGCGGTCGACCGGGTGTTCCGGCGTGAGTTCGATTCCGAGCATGGTTTTCTGTGGGGAGTCAGTGTTTTCGAGATATCCAGCGACTTCCAGATGTAGTTCGGATGTTCGGGCGTAATCGCGTCAGGCGTCCGTGTCGTGGCTGTCGCCGCCGAACGACCAGGCACGGAGCGCCTGCCGGACGACGTCGTCGTCCTCGGAGCGGAACAGGTTCTCCGAGCCGGCGTGGTCGCCGAACTCGAAGTCCCGGACCACGGCGACCGGCGTGCCCCCGTCGCCCTCCCCGGTGACGAGGTTCGCGGCGGCGGCGAGTTCGTCGACGACGGACTGGACCGTCGCCTCGAGTTCGCGGCCGTCGCGGTCGTGCTCGCCACGCCAGTCGCGCGAGGCGGGCAACCCGGCCCAGCCGACGGCGACCCCGCGTTGCCCGTAGCGGAACGGCCGCCCGGACGTGTCCGTGACGACGACGCGGTCGGCCGGGAGCGACTCCCGGAGCGCCGCCGCGCTGGCGCTCGGCGCCTCGGGGAGCAGGAGCAACTCGGCATCCGGGACGTTCGAACGGTCGATACCGGCGTTCACGGTGATGTGGCCGAACCGCGTGACCGCGAGGATGAACGGCGCCTCGAGGAGCAGCTCCTCGCTCTCGGCGAGGACGGCCTCCGCGAAGCGCGGGTCCTTCTCCTCGCCCTGGATCCGTCCGAGCCGGTCGGCGATGGCCCGGGCGCGGTCGCTCGGCGGGAAGTCATCGAGCGCGGCCGTCCGCCCCTCGGCCTTCGAGACGACCGTGCTGGCGACACAGACGACGTCGTCCGGCCGCAGGTCGACCTGTTCGGCGACGAGCGCCGCGAGGTCGTCGCCCTCCCGTATCTCCGGCAGTCCCTCGACCGCGAACACCTCCATGTACCCGTGGTCGGTGACGGGCGCACATAAGGAGCCCCGATAGCGGCGAGCCGGCCGGGGTACGTGGGGCGGGGAGCGAGGGGTGAGAATCCGACAGCGGTGGGCAGCAGGAGCGAGGGGTGAGGACCCGACGGCGGGGGACGCCGGGGGCGTTACGCCCTCCGGCCGGAGCGCCCCAGCTCCGCGAGCAGGTGCGACAGGTGGACGCGGTCGGAGGTCCCCTCCTGCAGGTCCATGTCGACCTCGCCGGCGAGCTGGTGGAGTTCGGCGAGGTCCCAGTTGCGGTTGCTCTCGCGGGCGACGCGCAGGAGCTCCGCGAGGAGTTCGTCCCCGGAGAGGCCCTCGTCCTCCAGCAGGTCGTCCAGCGTCGAGCGGGCGGCCTCGAAATCCCCGGACGCGGCGGCCGCGAGCATCTCCTCGACCCGGGCGTCGACGCCGACCTCGCCGAGCGCCTCGTACGCGGTGTCCATCGTGACGGCCGCCTCGTCGGCCCCGACGTCGGCCTTCGTCGCGACCAGTTGCGCACCCAGGATGGCCCGGCGGAGGTCGCCGTCCCCGTAGCTGGCGACGAAGTCGATGCCCTGGTCGTCGTAGCCCACACCTTCCGCGTCGAGGATACGCCGGAGGACCGTCGCCGTCTCCTCGTGGGTCGGCGCGCGCATCGGGACCGGGAAGCAGCGCGACTCGATGGGCGGGATGAGCTTCGAGGGTTGCCGGGTGGCGATGACGAACTGGGTGGTCCGGGCGTACTGCTCCATCACGCGGCGCAGCGCCTGCTGGAAGTCCTCGCGGATGGCCTCGGCGTTGTCCAGCAGGACCGTCTTGTACTGGCCGGAGACGGGCTGGTGCGCGGCGGACTCCTTGAGGACGTGGTTGATCATGTCGCGCTTGCTCAGCCGGGACTTCCCGTCGAGGAAGTGCGCGAAGCGCGGGTCGTTCTTGATCTCGGTCTTCGTCCGGCCGAAGAAGTCCGCGACGTTGATCTCCACGAGGTCGTTGTCCGGGTCCTCGTGGGCCTCGCGGGCGAGGGCGCGGGCGGCGGCCGTCTTGCCGACCCCCTCCGGCCCGTGGAGGATCAGGTTGATCGGCTCGGCCACGGCCTCGGTCAGGTAGTCGCGCACGTCCGGCTGCGGGAGGTCCACGAGGTCGGGCGCGTGCGTCTCCGTCCACAGCGGCGCGTCCATCGGCCGCGGGTAGGCGAGTCCGCCGTATCAATCCACCCGTTCGGCGGACGCCATCCCCCCACGACCTGCCCGATGTCGATGGGCAGCGTCGTCTCGGATCCCCATCGGTTCGGAATCCCCATCGGTTCGGAATCCCCATCGGTTCGGAATCCCGTCAGCGTCGTCGGACGGCGACGGGACGGAATCTCGGGTGAGGCCGGGATTTATGTCCGACAACGCCGAACTCGTGCTATCCGATGACCGGGACCGTTCTCTACGTCGACCCTGACGAGGAGGCACGTGGTGCCACCACACCGGCGCTGGAGGACGCCGGACTGGCGGTGACCGCCTGTGCCGACCTCGACACCGCCGTCGACGCGCTCGATGACGCCACCGACTGCGTGGTGACCGAGTTCGAACTCCCCGACGGCACCGGGCTCGACCTGCTGACCGCGGTCCGCGAACGGACGCCCGACGCGGGGTTCGTCCTGTTCACCGACGCGGACCCCGACGACATCGGCACCTCGGCGCTGGCGGGGGCCGTCACCGAGTACGTCCCGAAGGGCTCACCCAACGCCCACGAGCTGCTGGCCGACCTCCTCCGGCACACCGTCGCGTTCCGGAGCCAGACGGCCTACCCCCTGCCGGACGACGAGTCCGAGCGCGTCGCCGCGCTCGACGCCTACCGACCGGTACTGGAGGCGGTACAGCCCGCCTTCGACCGCCTGACCGCGCTCGCGAGCGACCTCCTCGACGTGCCGATGGCCACCATCGGCGTCGTCGACGACCGTGAGCAGGAGTTCCTCGCGTGCTACGGGGTCGACCTCGACATCGTCCCGCGCGAGCAGACCGTCTGCACGTACGCGCTGCTGGAACCGGGGGTGACGACCATCCCCGACCTCGCAGAGGACCCCCGGTTCGCCGACAACGAGGCACTCGACACCTACGGGCTCCGGGCGTACGCCAGCGCCAACCTCATCACACCGGAAGGTCGCGTCGTCGGGACGTTCTGCGCCTACGACAGCGTCCCGCGCGACTGGACCGACGACGAGCGCGAGCACCTCCGCCTGCTGGCGGCCGAGGCGATGGAGACGCTGGACCTCCGGCGCCGACTCCACGAACACGGGGGACAACAGGCCGCGGAACGACAGCGGAACGCGGTCCCCGCAGGCGCCCCATCCGACCAGTCCGAACGGCCCCCCGACGACTGGGAGGGAGGCCGTCGATGAGCAGCCAGCGATCCATGGAGCGCCCGACCGGCGACGGTTCCGACGACGGCGAGATGGACCCGTACGACTTCGACGGACTCCCGCTGGCACCGATTCCGGCCGGCCGGAACGTCCTCGTCACCGGTCCCCCCCACGTCGGCGCCCGGGACCTGGTCCTCCGGATGGTCGCCGGCTCCCTCGACGACGACGAGGCCGCGGTCCTCATCACCACGGACACCGACGCCGGAGGGCTCATAGAGAACTGCCGGCGCTGTGGGAGCGACCCGGCCACCGACGACATCGGCGTGGTCGACTGCGGCGGGACCGACACCGGCGGGACGCGGCCCACACGGCTGGAGACGGTGGCCGGGCCCGACGACCTGACGGGCATCGGGATGCGCTACTCGAAGCTGTGTGCCGACTTCGATGCGGACGGCGTCGACCGCATCCGCATGGGCGTCGCCTCGGTGTCCACGCTGCTCTCGTTCGGCGACGTGCAGCGTACCTCCCGCTTCGTCCACACGCTGGCCGGACGGAACGCCTCCATCGGTGGACTCGGGGTGTTCCTGCTCGACCCCGAGACCCAGGACGAGCGGACCGTCCGGACCATCGCGCACTTCTGCGACGGGCGGATCCAGGTCCGCCGGGGCGAAGACGGTGATGCCGGTGCCGAACTCCGGGTGCAGGGAATCGCCGGCCCCCGCGAGTGGACCCCGTTCGACCCGGACGCGCCCTGACCCGGGAGAGGACCCCGGTCCACGCTGGGAAGGCACACCGGGCTACGCTGGAAGGGAGCACCGGGCCACCTCGGTGACGGTCGAGTTCCACCGGAAACGGAGGGGTTGAAGCCGGAGGCCGCCACAGCAGGCCCCATGAGCGACGACACCACCGGCGCCGGGACCGACGAGGTCCGGACGTGGCTGGTCGAGCGGTCGTACGACAGCCGGAACCTCATCACGCTCGTCTACGCCACGCCCGACGGCGAGCGGGCGCTGACCCGTGAACTCTCCGCCTCGATGCTGGACCGGACACCCGTCACCGCCGCGCGCGACGTGGACCCGGACGACCTCGCGCCCGTCGAGGACGACGACCGGCGCGAGCGCTACCGGACGGAGGCCGAGCGGGTGCAGGAGAACAACGACCCCGACGACGAGATCTGAACGGGCCGCGAGAGCGGGCGCGGACCGGGACGGCGAACACGGACCGGGACGGCGAACACGGACCGGGACGACAGACACGGACCGGGACGACGGGCGCGGGCCGCGGCGACAGACACGGACCGAGGCGACAGACACGGACCGAGGCGACGGGCGCGGGCCGCGGCGGTCAGTCCGCGTCCGCGAGTGCGTCGAACGTCTTCTCGGCCCATCGCACCGCGAACGCGGGGCCGTTGCGCTCGTACGCACCGGTGTCGAGCGCGGCGAAGGGGTCCGGCAGGTCGAGCCCGTGCTTGACGGCGGCACAGGCCAGTTCCGCGGCGGCCGCGAAGTCGGTCGTGCCGCGCGCGACCTCCCCCGGCAGGCCGTCGAGGCGCGGCTGGAGCCGCTCGCCCGCGTCGGTCCAGGCGTCGTGGAGCGCCGGGAGGTGGGGGTCGTTCTCCGGGTCGCCCCAGGCCGAGAAGACAGGTTGTGTGAGACGGCCCACATAGGCGTCGAACAGCGCGGCGCCGAGCTGGTAGGTATCCGCCGGCGACAGCGGCGTCGCAGCCGCCAGTTCGGGATAGCGCTCCCCGAAGAACGCGAGGAACGACTCGGCGGGCGCCACGTCGGTCTCGACGAGCGCCTCGGCGATCAGGAACTCGACGAACGGCTCGGGCGAGCCCTCCAGCCGCGGCTTCACGAGGACCACGGGCGGCTCGGTCTGGCGGGTCCAGGCCACGCCCCCGTCGCCGGGGAGGCCGACGGTGAACTCCTCGCCCGCGTAGCGGTGGAGCACCTCGGGCGCGTCCGCCGGGAGCCACGCCTCGGGGGCCGAGAACGGGTCGAGCCGGTCGACGAGGAGGCCCAGCTGCTCGGCTACCGCCGGCTCGATGGTCTCGAAGTCCCGCGCGCAGTCCAGCACGACGGCCTCGGGCGCGTGTGCTCTGCGGACCGCGTCCAGGTCGTCGCCGAGGGTGCGTGGCTCGAACACGTCAGGCCATGTACAGGCTCACGTAGACGACCGCCACCACCGCGAGGAACGCCGAGGCGCCGATGGTGCCCATGACGATCTTCGTCGCGTCGCTCATTGTCGGTGCTCCGGCCGGCCACCATTTAAAAACTTCAGTTCGCGGCCGCGAGCGGTGGGGCCCGGAGTCGTCCCGCGTCGGCGGGAGTCCGTCCGAGTCGTCCCGCGTCGGTCCGCGTCGCTCCGGCCGGCTCACGCGGCCGGCGCGTCGACATCGTCCGCCACCGCATCGACATCGCTCGACGCCCCGTCCGCGCCGTTCCCGGCCGCCGCCAGCCCCTCCGCCCGGGCCTTCAGCGCCTCGTTGACGGCGTGGAAGCCGGCCTCGGTGTCCGCGCCGTAGCGTCGGAGCACGAGTCCCGCCAGCACACCAGAGAACGACTCCGACTGGGTCAGCCGCGAGCGGTGTTCGTCGATGGCCTCGACGCGGAACGAGTGCTCGCCGTCGAAGAGGCCGCGCACCCAGAGGTGGCCCAGCCATCGGAGTTCGTAGGCGTCGGAGTCCGGGTCGGCGGCGTCAAGGTCCGAGTCGGCGACCTCAGAGTCCGGGTCGTCAGTGACCGGGCCCGCGGCGAGCACGCGCGGCCGGAACGTCGGCATCCCCTCCGCCTCGGGGCCGGGCGCGACCACGAGCCGCTCGCCGGGCGCGGCGACGCCGGTGATACGCGAGCGGGGGTTCCACTCCGGGTACGCCCCGAAGTCGGTGAGCGCTGCCCAGACGGTCGCCGCCGGGGCCTCGATGTCGATGGACGTGTCGATGTGGTTCATACCCCTCGGACGCGCGCTCAGGAGATAAAGAGCGAGTGAGCCGGTGTGACACCTGTCTCCCCGGGGGCACGGTGACGGGCCGGGGACCATGTCGGCCGTCGAACCGGCCGCCGGCACTCATGAATCACCCGTTCTCCACGGGAAACGGAGGGGTATCCATCAGTGTCACACACCGTCACGATACGGCCGGCGGGTGGGAGACCGGCGGTGCCGACCCTGACGGCTGTGTACGACCGGGAGACGTGTCTCGTCGTGGGGGCGAGCGGGGCGCGGCCGGGAGGAGAGCGGGAGGCGAGCGCAGCGGGGCGGAAGGCAAGTGGGAACTCTCAGTCCCCACCCGCGCCGACCCGGGCAGTCCGTGCGATGGCCTTCCAGCGTCCGGTCGCGAACCGGGCCGCGTTGACCCCCGCCCGCGCGTAGAGGTCCAGCAGGATGGCCGCGTAGATGGCGACGACGCCGAGACCCCGGCCGGGAGCGAGCGACAGGGGACCGAGCGTGACCGCGTAGCCGACCGGAAGCGCGAGGAAGGCGACGGGGAGCCGGAGGAGGTAGGTCCCGACGAGCGTCCCGTAGAACGGCCAGCGCGTGTCCCCGGCGCCACGCAGGGCGCCGCGCGTGGTGCGCGAGAGCGCGAACCCCGCGACCCCGAGCGCGAACACCCGGACGAACTCCGCCGTAAGCGCGACGTCCTCCGTCCCGAACAGCATCGCGATGGGGGCAGCGAGAACGGCGAGGGCCGCCGCCGCGAGGAGCTGTGTGGCGAGCGCGACCCGGACCGTCGCCCACCCGTCGCGCGTGGCGCCCTCCTCGTCACCGCCACCGACCGCCTGCCCGACCAGCGTGCTCGCGGCGGTGGCGTACCCCCACGCCGGCATCATCGCGAACAGCACCACGCGGCGACCGACGGCGTAGGCCGCGACGTACGGCGTCCCGAGGACGCCGAGGACGAACAGGAACGGGAACCGGCCGAACGTGCGGGCCAGACGGGTGCCCGTGAGCGGCGTGGCGACCCGGACGATCTCGGCCACGAGGCCGCGGTCGAACTGTGGCCCCCCGACCCGGAGCCGGATGGCCCACCGGCCGGAGAGGAAGATCCCCGCGAAGACCGCGGCGCCCGCCGTGTTGGCGACGGCCGTGGCGATGGCGGCGCCCGCGACCCCGAGCGGCGGCGCCGGACCGAGACCGAAGACGAGCACCGCGTTCAGGACGATGTTCGTCGGGAGCGTCAGGAGCCGGACGTACATCGGCGTCCGGGTGTCGCCGACCCCGGCCAGCGCGCGGGCGGCGATCATCGACCAGAAACGGGGGGCCATCGACAGCATCACGATGCGGAGGTAGGCCGCGCCAAGCCGGGCGGTCTCGGCATCCGGCGCGAGGAGGTCGAGGAGTGGTCGGGCGTAGACCCACGAGACGACCGTGAGGGGGACGGCGACCGCGAGCGCCAGCCAGACCGACTGCTTCACCGCGAGGTCCGCGCGAGCCGGTTCGTCGGCGCCCGTGAGCCGGGAGACGACGCTGATGGTGCCCGACGTGAGGGCCAGCGAGATGCCGAAGGCGACGAAGTAGTACTGGAACCCGAGTTCGAGCGCGGCGATGCCGACCGCGCCGGTCGCGAGCCCGACGAAGATGAAGTCCGAGACCCGGAGCGCGACACGCAGGCCGCCCGTCACCATCACCGGGAGGGCGAGGTCGAACGCCCGGTCGGCCCGGTCGCGCTCGACGATTCCGAGCCGCGCGAGGAGCGCGGGAAAGCGCATCGCCCCTCGACGCAGCCGGATGCCCACGGCCTCCAGCAGCGACGCGACGCGAGAGAGGAGACCCGTGAGCGCGAGCACGACCACGAGGACGATGGACGACGGATCGCGGGACGCCACGACTCGATGAAGGGGCGGCGCCCCCCTCGTTCTTCGGGTTCACGTCGGAGGCTGCCGCGGGCCGTCACTGTCCGGACAGGTCGTGGCCTCACGGTCCGGCCCCGGGACTGTCGTGACCTCACGGTCCGACTCCAGGACTGTCACGGAATCGGAGGGCGGTTCCACCGGAAATCGAAGGGGCCGAGGTCGAGAGATGGAGAGAGTGAAATCGAGGGGCCGATGCCGAGAGGGATATCCCGGTATCAGGACGGCGACCGCTCAGCGTTCGACCGAACGAGCCGGGAAGCCGGTCCCGTCAGGCGTCGCCGGGCTGGTCGCCCAGCCACTGCTCGGGGACCTGGATGACGTAGCGGCCGTTCTCCTGGAGCGCGATGATGTACTCCTCGCGGTCGTACAGCTCCATCAGGTTGAGCTCGTACTGGCCGGGTTCGAGGATCTTGATGGACTCGAACTGGTCGTTGAGCTGCTCACGGAGCTCCGAGATGTCCGGCTGGTCCCCGTCCGGCTCGCTGACCACGCGGCCGTCGCTCGGGCCGTCGTCGGCGATGCCGCCCGCGCTCCGGGCGCCGCTCACCGGGCCGGCGCCGGTATCGGGGCCGTCGGCAGCGGTGTCGGTGCGGGCCTCCGGGGCCCCGGACTCCGAGGCGGGGTCGTCCGCCCCCTCGTCCGCCTCGCCCACCGCCCGGGCAGCCTCGCGGGCGTCGGCGTCGATGATGCCGTCGTCGTCGGGCTCGAGTGCTGGCTCCTGGCCTTCCGCCCCCTGTTCGCTCGGCCAGGTGGCGTTCGGGTCCGGGCTGGCGCCGCTGGGCTCGGGGCTCGAGCCACGTGCCTCCGTTCCCGAGGCCGCCGGGGAGGCGCTTCCGGTCGGCGCCGTGTCCCCGGAGGAGCGCTCGGCGCTGGCCTCCGCGGGTGGTCGTTCGGGTGCCCCAGCCGCAGAATCAGGCTCCGAGCCGTCGTCGTTCGAGACGAAATCACGGACCTTCGTGGCGGCCCGACCGACCGTGTTGGCGGCGGTCGACCCCTCCGGCTCCGGGGGGTCGGCGTCCGGTGGCGTCTCGGGGATCTCCGTGCCCTTCGGGTGGAACTGGAACGTGTTGCCGCCACAGTCCGGGCAGCCGCTCAGCATCTCCTTCGAGCCGTCGTCGAAGACGTGCCCGCACGTGGTACACTGGTGTGGCATCGGTCGTGGCGTGGTGGTCCGTGGTTGTGGTCTCGCGTGGAGTCCGGGTGAGCCGCCGGGCGCCTCAGCGGCGCCGGATGAGCGTCCGGATGAAGTTCTCGTCCTTGTGCAGCGTCTCGATGCGGTTGGCCGGGCCGATGACGGTCAGCTTCGACTCCTCGTTCTTCCCGAGGACGCGGCCCAGGAGCCCGGAGGTGTCACGAGTGCCGCCGGGGTAGGTCTCGATCTCGATACCGGTGAACCCGTTCCCGTCGCCGTCCGGCTGGATCTCGCCCATCGTCACCTCGATGAGCTTCGACTCCTCGTCGGGGTCGAGCCCGCGCTCGAGGATGACGATGTTGCCATCGCGGACGCCATCGAGGATGAGGCGGATCTTCTCCATCGTCCGGAGCCCCTCCATCCGCTCGGCGCTGATCAGGTCGATCTGGACGCCGTCCATGGGGCTGTTCCCGTCGTCACCGGTGGTTAGCTCTGCCATCCTATCACCCGAAGTACTCCGCGATCTTGTCGTAGACCTCGTCCATGTTGTCGCCCTCGAGGGCCGACAGCGGGACGGTCTCGTGCTGGGGGAACGCGTTCCGGATGCGCTGGACGGAGGCGTCCTCCAGGTCGATCTTGTTCGCGAGAATCAGCACCGGGAGGTCCTGACTCTCGATGATGCCGATCAGCATCGTGTTCACCTGCGTGAACGGGTCCGTCGCGGCGTCCAGCACGTAGATGACGCCGTCGACGTCCTCCCGGAGCCAGTGCATCGCCTCGGCGACGCCCTCGGTCGCCTCGCGCGACCGCCGGATGGCGTCGTCCTCCTCGATGTCGTGCTCCAGGAACTCGGTGTAATCGACCTTGGTGGTCACGCCAGGCGTGTCCACGATGTCGATGTTCACCGTGCTGCCGTTCCGTTTGATCTCGACGTTCTCTTTCCGACGCGCCCGGCGCGTCTCGTGCGGTACGTGGCTCTCCGGGCCCACCGCATCGCCCGTCCAATCACGGGCGATGCGGTTCGCCAGGGTGGTCTTCCCCGCGTTGGGGGGACCGTAGATGCCGATCCGCTTCGGCTCGTCGGCCGCGAAGAGCTCCGAAATACTCGATCTGATGCTTGTGAGCAGACCCATCCTATCCTCCCGCACCCAGGCCCGATGGACCGGGGCGCTCTGGCGGTACTGCCGAACCCGAACCACTTAAGTCTGCGTCAGACATACATATACAATCAGATATATTCTAGACGGAGACGGCCGTTTCGAGCCCCGAATCGGCCGTCTGACGCACGTCATCCGGAATATACCTCAGCAAAAATACAATTTCTCGGTCAGTGTAGCGCGGGTTCTCGCCCGGCAGTCAGCCCCCCATCGGGGTCCTGGGCGACTCGATCGGATGCGACCTGCTGGAGTTCCCTGGGCAGCGAGACGTGGACAGCGAGACGTGGACAGCGAGACGTGGACAGCGAGAAGCGATACGGGCGGGATGCCAGCGAAGATATCGAGTCGGGGGACATCGAGCCTTGGAGACGAGAGATGGGAGACGGAAAGTGGGGTCGGAGTTGACGAAGCCGGACCCCCCCACCCCTTCGTTTCGGGTGGAACCGAAATCGGGTGGGGAGAGGTGGCTCGTAGCGGAGGTCTACGGCAACCATATAGGACTCTGAGAGAACTCTAGAAGTCTTCTCGCTAGTCTAGAGCGGTTCTGTCTGGACTCCGTCCATCCAAACCGCTTTCTGCTAGTTCTACGGGTATCGTTATGGTATCTTTGATATAAAACTTGCTAGTTCTAACAACCCCGCCGGGGGACCCCACCGCCTGATGCTGTTCCACCCGAAACGAAGGGGTGGGGGGGTCCCACTCCCGACCACCCCGACTCCTCCAACCCAGCTTCTCAGGCCCCGTCCCGCTCACCGCCATCCCCAGCCCACGACACCTCCACAGCTGACCGCCACCCCCTCCCCCAACCCGTCGGACCAGCGACCCCCTACCGAGTACCCGCCATCTCGCCAACTGCCATTCCGCCAACCGCCATCTCGCCAACTGCCATTCCGCCAACCACCATCCCGCCAACCGCCATCCCGCCAGATGCTAACTCGACAACCACCAACACGCAAACTACCAGCTCCGGTAGAGTCCCCCTACCACGAACCCCCCGCGACACCCCTCCGTGCTCGACACCTGTTGCCAGCGTGGTACGGACCGGACGTGTCTCCCATCGCTCTGCCCCCATCATCACCACAACGCTTAAGATGTTCACAACCACCCGTTCTTCTGCATCAACTGGAACCCCGACTTGTCTCATCTTGGGGGATTCGGGCCGCTCACCGCGTCTAACGGCCCGAGTGTGTGCTCGCGCGGCGGACTTCCACCTGAAACTGGGGGGAACTACACCACGCCGACGCGGACTGCCGACGCGGATCGAAAGGACACCAGTATGACCGACACAGATGGACACGACGAACACACGGCAGAGGAGCGGACCGAGGACCAACCGGGTAGTGTGATCGAGGCCGACTCGGTCGCCGACGGCGCGGCCGACAACAACGCGGCCGACAACAGCGGTGGGGTCGAGGAGGCCGGGACGGGTGACGAGGGCAGTCCCGTGGTGACCGACCATCCGGAGGCGGAAGCCCCCGATGGGACGGAATCCGAGGGGCCAGTATCCGACGGGACGGTATCGGACACGGAGCTGTCGGACGCCGGGACCGTCACCGAGGAGCCATCGGACGCGGTCGATGGGGCGCTCGACGGGTCCGTCGGCGCACCCGACGACCTCTCCGCACCGGACGGCGCCTCCGTGCGTGGCGGCACGCGCTCGGGAACGGCCTCGGACACGGACGGCGCCGTTTCCGACGGGGCTGCCGGCGCGAGTGCGGACGACACGCTCGGAGAGGTCGACCTCGACCTCGACGAGATCGTCCTCGACGACGAAGGTGAGGACCCGGACGAGGCCTCGCGAGGCCTGTTCGACGACCTCCTCTCGGGCGAGCCCATCTTCGAGAACAAGGAGGTCCTCCGGCCCTCCTACACGCCCCATCGGCTCCCGCACCGCGAGGAACAGATCAACAACATGGCGACCATCCTCGTCACCGCGCTCCGGGGGGACACGCCCTCGAACATCCTCATCTACGGGAAGACCGGGACCGGAAAGACCGCGAGCGCGAAGTTCGTCAGCGAGGAACTGGAGTCCACCAGCCAGAAGTACGAGGTCCCCTGCGAGGTCGAGTACATCAACTGCGAGGTCACCGACACGCAGTACCGGGTCCTCGCCCAGCTCGCGAACAAGTTCATCGAGAAGAACGAGCAGGTCGTCGAGGAGAAACTGGCGGACCTCCGCGACGTGGCCGACCGCCTCGAGGAGGAACCCGCGGCCGACGCGCTCGCGGGGACGGAGTTCGCCACCTGCGAGGCGCTCGAGGCCCGCATCGAGGAACTCGAGGCCGACCTCGAGGAGTTCGAACCGGTCCCCATGACGGGGTGGCCGACCGACCGCGTCTACTCGGCCTTCTTCGACGCCGTCGACTACCACGAGCGCGTGGTCGTCATCATGCTAGACGAGATCGACAAGCTCGTCGAGAAGTCCGGCGACGACACGCTCTACAACCTCTCGCGGATGAACTCCGAACTCGAGAACTCCCGCATCTCCATCATGGGCATCTCGAACGACCTGAAGTTCACCGACTTCCTCGACCCGCGGGTCAAGTCGAGCCTCGGGGAGGAGGAGATCGTCTTCCCGCCGTACGACGCCACCCAGCTCCGCGATATCCTCCAGCAGCGCGCGGACGTCGCGTTCAAACCGGAATCCCTCACCGAGGACGTCATCCCCCTCTGTGCCGCCTTCGCCGCCCAGGAGCACGGGGACGCGCGACGTGCCCTCGACCTCCTGCGGACGGCGGGTGAACTCGCCGAGCGCGACCGCACCGAGATGGTCAACGAGGAGCACGTCCGGCAGGCCCAGGAGAAGATCGAACTCGACCGCGTGGTCGAGGTGGTCCGCACCCTGCCCACGCAGTCGAAACTGGTCCTCTACGCCACCACGCTGCTCGAGAAGAACGGCGTCCACAACATCAACACCGGCGAGGTGTTCAACATCTACAAGCGCCTCTGCCAGGAGATCGACGCCGACGTGCTGACCCAGCGCCGTGTCACGGACCTCATCTCCGAACTCGACATGCTGGGCATCGTGAACGCCGTCGTCGTCTCGAAGGGACGGTACGGCCGGACCAAGGAGATCTCCCTCTCGGTCCCCATCGAGGAGACCGAGGCCGTCCTCCTCTCGGACTCGCGCATCGGCGAGGTCGAGGACGCACAGCCCCTCGTCCAGACCCGGTTCGACAACTGACACCGACGGCCGCGTCCCACCCCGGTTCGCCAACTTCCGACCTTCTACACGATACATCCTAGAAATATTTTGTATATATCCATAAAATCAAGTGTAGATATTAAAAATCGAAATTCTATCATTTAAGAGCGTAGAACGACATTGTTCATGGCTCCAGCCGCATCGTCGGGGTGTGTCCGGTGTCGCGTCCCGTGCCGCGGCCGTCCCGCCCCGGGTGGGGTCGGTCGCAGCCGTCAGTATCTGGTCGTCCGCCCAGAGGCGGATGTTGCCGAGCCAGGGGATGCGGAACTCGGCGGTCCCCACGACCCAGGCGGGTCTGACGACCGGTGAGAGTCCCATCACCTGGTCGTAGCGGTCGTTGGTCGTGGGGTTGTCGCCTTTGGTGATGAAGCCGGCGTGGGGTGCGGGACACTGGGAGAGTTCGCCGCAGCTCCGGGCGCCCCCGAGGTACGCCGGGTCGGCCTTGCCGTTGGCGACCCAGTTCTCGCTCTCGTTGACCCAGAAGCGGGCCCGGTGGATGATGGGGGTCCCGGTTGCGTCGCCTCGGGGCTGGTAGACGATGACGTCTCCGGGTGCGCCGAACGTCCGGTAGCCGGTCTCAGCACCCGTACGAGCCGGAACCACTCCGGTCTCGGCGTGGGCCCGGTCCGGCGCGAACCGGTGTTCCTCGACCACGAACACGAGGTCACCGCGGTGGAGGTTGGGTTCCATCGACCCGGAGGTGACGGCGACCATCGGGGGCCACAGCCCGCTGACCGCGAACAGCAACAGGCCGACGAGGCAGACGACGCCGACGGTCGAGAGGACCTCGCGGACGTAGACCACGGCACCGCTGTCGGTCGCGAGGAACCACTGGACCCGCTCCCGGAGGGTCTCGGGGTCGTCGTTGACCACGCCCACGCACTCCGGGCCACCGGCTGAATATCTTCCCCCTCGGTCCCATCTCCCCGACGCTCGGTGCTGTCCACACAGCCGCTCGCTCTCGGTACGGCCCTGTCACCTCCCGCTCGCCTCCCTCTGTCCCCGGGTCGCCCGCTCAGGCCCAGGTGCACTGCCCAGGGGTGCCGCTCGACCCCGCACCGGTTCCGGCGGCTGCCGCGCCGGTCAGCTCCGGTCCGAGTGTGCTCTGCCCGGCCCAGAGGCGGATGTTGCCGAGCCAGGGGATGCGGAACTCGGCGGTCCCGACCACCCACGCTGGCTTCACGGGTTCCGACAGGCCCGACACCTGGTCGTAGCGGCCGTTCGCGTCACCCTTGGTGATGAAACCGGCGTGGGGGGCGGGGCACTGCGAGAGCTGGCCGCAGCTCTCGGCGGTCCCGAGATGCTCGGGCTGGGCCTTGCCGTTGGCGACCCAGTTCTCGCTCTCGTTGACCCAGAAGCGGGCCCGGTGGATGATCGGCGTCACCGTCGTCCGGCCGTCGGGGTTGTAGACGATGACGTCACCGGGGAGCTGGAACTTCCGGTAGCCGGTTCGTTCGCCGGTTCGGTAGGGGACGACGCCGGTGTCCTCGTAGGCCGCCCCGGCTGCGAGGCGGTGCTCCTCCATGACGAACACGAGGTCGCCGCGCTGCATGTGCGGGTTCATCGACCCGGATTCGACGGCGACCATCGGGGGCCACAGGCCGCTGATCGCGAACAGCAACAGGCCGACCAGCAGCACGAGCGCGACGCTGGAGACGACCTCGCGGATGTAGACGACCGCGCCGTGGTCCGTCCGGAAGAACCACTTCACCCACTCGCCGGGCGTCTCGGGGTCCGGGTCCGAACCGCCGGCGGCGGAGACGCCAGCCCTCGACGGGTCGTTCGGACCCGCCGTCTCCCGGGCTTCCGACTTCCCGGCGTCCGACCGTCGGGGCGTCCGCGCGTCGTCGGACGCCCCCGCACCGTCGGGATCGCCGCTGTCGGCGGCATCACCGTCGCCCGCGCCGGGGTCACTCATCGCTCCAGAATTCCGCCCGACGGTGTTTCAACTAATCGGTAGTGCTCGGGTCCGGTTCACGGACAGCCCGACGCCGTGACGGCCCGTAGCGCTTTTGCCGGCTCCCGGCGAGGGTCTCCTGTGCCACTCGAGGAGCCGGTCGCGGTCGCACGCGAACTCGCCAGCCACGGGTTCAACGCCGACCGCGAGGCCGTCACCCTGCTGGCCAATGCGCCGGATCCCGAGGCAGCCCTCGCGCACGCCGTCGAACAGGCGCCGCCCGGGACGGCCAGGCTCACCGCCGCCGACGTCCGCCCGTCCATCGAGGCGACCGCCGGGGGCGGCAGGACCGGCGCTGGAACCGGCGCCGAAACCGGGACCGGGACCGCGGACCGGCCGGACACGACCGGGGAACCCGCCGCTGGCGACCGCTCGGCGGCTGCCAGCGACGGGGGAGCCGCCACGGTCACTGCGTCGGAACCCGCGGGCGACCGGCCGGCAGCCCACTCCGATACTTCGTCGAACGGTACGGGGGCCGACTCGGAGACGCTTTCGGAGAACGGTACGGAGGCCGCGTCGAAGCCGCCGTCCGAACCGGATGCCGACCCCTCTGTTTCGAGTGGAGATAGTCGGAGCACTCCCGCCGAACCCGACTCCGGGACCGGTGATGGATACTCGACTCCAGTTGAAACGGAGGGGTCTGCCGTCGGCGGACGCGACCCGTCGCTCCGCTCCATCGAGATCAGTGGCGATATCACGGGACGCTCGACCGGCACCGGCCGGTACGAGGACTTCGTCGCGGTCTTCCGCGACCGCTACGAGCGGCTGTCGCGCCACCTGAAGGGCCGGGTCAACCACCGCTCGACCGACACGCTCGGGAGTGCCGGCGGCGGTGGCGGGGAGGCCGGCCTCGTGGGGATGGTCGCGGAGATCAACTCCACCAAGAGCGGGCACTGGATGATCGACCTGGAGGACACCCGCGGGACGTTCCCGTGCCTCGTCATGAAGGACAAGGACATCGCCGAGCACGTCGACGAGCTCCTGCTCGACGAGGTCATCGCCGTCGAGGGCTCCGTGAGCAGCGACGGGTCCATCCTCTTCGTCGACGACCTCCACTTCCCCGACATCCCGCGCACGTACCGGCCGAACACGGCCGACCGCCCCGTCCGGGCGGCGCTCATCTCCGACGTCCACGTCGGCAGCCAGGAGTTCCTCGCCGATGCGTGGTCCCGGTTCGCCGACTGGCTCCACACCGAGGAGGCAGAACGCGTCGAGTACCTCTGCATCGCGGGCGACATGGTCGAGGGCGTCGGCGTCTACCCGGACCAGGACGAGGAACTCGACATCGTGGACATCTACGAGCAGTACGAGGCGTTCGCGGAGTATCTCAAGGAGGTGCCCGGCGACATGGAGATCATCATGATCCCGGGCAACCACGACGCCGTCCGCCTCGCCGAACCCCAGCCGGGCTTCGACGACGAACTCCGCGACATCATGGATGTCCACGACCCTCGCATCGTCGGCAACCCCTCCACGGTCACCATCGAGGGCGTCAATATCCTGATGTACCACGGCGTCTCGCTGGACGAGGTCATCGCGGAACTTCCCGAGGAGAAGGCCTCCTACGACGAACCCCACAAGCCGATGTACCAGCTCCTGAAGAAGCGCCACGTCGCCCCGCAGTTCGGCGGTCACACCCGTCTGGCCCCCGAGGAGCAGGACTACCTCGTGATGGACGAGGTCCCCGACATCTTCCACACCGGCCACGTCCACAAGTTCGGCTACGGGAAGTACCGCAACGTCCTCGCGGTGAACACGGGCTGCTGGCAGGCCCAGACGGAGTTCCAGAAATCGGTCAACATCGACCCCGATACCGCGTACGCCCCCATCGTCGACCTCCACCGGCTTGACAAGCCGGACCCGATGACGATCTACGACTTCAATTGAGCTTTTTTGACGACTCGGGTACCGCTTGACCGGCGGCGGAGCCGCCGGTCTGCGGGTACCACTCGCCGCAAAAAACGTTCAGAAAAAATGCTCGCCCTCGCCTCGGACCTGCTGGCCTGACGGCCAGCAGGACACTCGTCTCGGGCGAGTGAACCGCGCTCGCTTCGCTCGCGCGGATGCAAGGCACCTGCTGCTAGCTGCACCGAGTATCTGCCGAA